>JAVEUJ010000063.1:0-13240 GCA_034005635.1 Kiritimatiellia bacterium
TATGAGCGATTCAAACCCGCTCCTGCAATGGGGTGGTCTCCACTACATCGCGTTTTGAAAACCAACTCGAGGAAAACTGAGGGTATTCGGGTGGGTCGACCCAGAATTCGCCCCATTCACGGCCCCTTCTGTCGAACTTGGGCTAAAGTTCGGTGGGCGCCGTACTCTCATAGAGGCACCGCGACACGGAGGAGAGCAACTGAAACAGTTGCAACAGCTCAATTACGAAAGTGTAAAGAGCATCTTTGTAGGGGCAACTGATTGACGCAACGGGGTGTACCAGCAGGACTGGAATGTCCCAAGCGAACGGGAGGATGGGGCGGGGATGAAGTCAGAAATCCGGATTCGTTTCAGCAGGTTTTCCACAGTGTGGAAGAAAATCTTCCATAGCGTGGAAGACTCATGAAAAAGTGTTGCCGCTTCTCTCGCATAGCCTCGATCGCTCGCCACGCGAAGCGGTAGCGCTATCGACCTCCCGTTCACCCATGCGTCCCGCAGATGCGGGACTGGGGCTCTGCACTCGGCTATTCCATAGCGTGGAAAAATCCCGCAGGCAGGTCCAATGGGGAGGAGGGCTGAGGAAATCTAGTCCGTGGCGGATGGGTTAGTAGCCGCCGCCGAGACCGCCGGGGAGGGAGGGGGCGGTTTCCCACGGCTGGCTCATGTTCCAAGGGAGTTCTGATTCCTGGTCCGTGGAGGCACAGCCAGCGAACCCAAGAAGCAGGAGGGCCAAGAGGGCGGCTAGGCTCAGGCGGGTCACGGCCAGAGCGAGGGGAGTGCGGAGAACGAGCTGATCTCCATAACCTGAAGGGTAAGCACGCCGATCAGCAGCAGCACCGCCACCAGGGTCATGGCCGACAAACCATTAGTAGAGAACATTGTCGCCCTCCTTGATGGTTTCTTTTTGGAACTCAGGCAGCACTTCGGCGATAGAGATGTAATCGCGGACTGCGCTGAGGCGGATCTTGCCGATCATGTTGTCGTTGCGATGAATGATCATTTCCGCGCTGGGTTGCGCGCCGGCAACTGAGCCAATATCGATAACAACAAAATTCCAGTCGGCATTGGCGTAAACAATGCTGGCGGTGGTGCCGGGCTTCATGGTGATGGTGCCGGCCTCGAGCTGTTCGTACTTGGCCAACTGGTTTTCCAGCATGCCGTTTGTCTCTTCGAGCTGGGCCACTTGGTCCTCCAAGCCACCAATCTTGTCGTTGAGTTCGGCCACTTGCGTTTCGAGCAAGGTCTTTTCATCTTCGAGGCCAGCGATGACATTGCCCTTCTCGATGAGTTCGGCATCCTTGGAACGGATGGTGTCGTTGAGCTGGACGATCTGGGTACGGGCATCTTCGAGTTCGCCGCGGGTGCGTTCTAGTTCAGCCCGGGTATTCTCGAGGTCCTGGCGGGTGTTTTCGAGATCGGTCTGGGTGTTCTGCCAGCCGGTAAGTACGGCACGAGCCAAGATATTGGCGAGATTGAGTTCGGTGTCGAGTCGGGGCAGTTCCTCAAGGGTGCCGGCCTTCAGGTTGTTGACACTGAAGCGGACCTGAGATTTTTCCTCGTCGGACAACAGCGATTGATCCCCCTTAAGGGTCGCGACCACGGTGGCAATGCCGTTTTCGAGCTTCTGGGTGCGCTCCTTAATTAAGTTGCGCTTGGGAAAGAGTACAAAGGCTTGGATACAAATGGCCACGATGGCCAACACCAACACAATCACAACAAGCGGCTTCAGCAATTTGGCCATAGTGTCCTCCAAAAACGGTTGGGCGCATTGTGGTTCAAAGGTCTCGAGATGTCAAATGCCAAAAAATATTTCATAAAATGCGGCGGTGGCGATATGCCGACGCGGACTTTAGCGATAGTCCGCGCCGGTCGCTCAGCATCGGCCGGTTAGGCGATGCGCTTGGGCTTAAGCAGTTTGCCATGGGAGATCACGTGCAGGGGGGCACGGTGGTAGCGGAACGCCTCGCAGACGGTCTTGGCGTCGAGCACAACAAGGTTGGCATTGTTTTTTTCCTTTAGCGCAAACTTGGGCAAGTTGATGCACTTGGCGGCCTGGACGGTAATGAGGTCGTAGAGCGTCTCCATCTCGGGGAAGGTAGTCATCCACAGTAAATGCGAGGCGAGGAACGCAACTTCCTGCATATTGTTTTGGCCATACGGATAATAGGCATCGGAGATGTCGTCCTGGCCCAGGCACACGAGATTGCCTTCTGCAAGCAGCTCCTTGACGCGCGCGTGGAGGGGGCCGGTGTGCGGATCGCTGACAACGCCCATGCCCGCCTGTCGCAGCAGGGCGGCGACCTTTTTGAAATACGGCATGGGATAGAGGCACATGGCGCGGGCGTGGTGGGCAAGGGAGCGGCCAATGCGGCCTTCTTCGATGGTGCGCACGGCGAGCATCTCGAGGGTTTTGAGCGTCGGGTCACCGGCGTCGTCCACCAGCATGGAGATATCCTTGTCATAGGCGATAGCCAGTTTCATCATTTCGTCGACATGGGTCTGCTCGTCGCGTTCGGTGAATTCGATCCAGGGGATACCGCCGACGACATCGGCGCCGAGGTCCATGGCTTCCTTCATCAAGTCGATGGTGCCCGGCTCGCGCACCACCCCGTCTTGCGGGAAGGCGACAACTTGGACATCGACGACGCCTTTGAATTCATCACGGGCCTTGAGCAGGGCCTTGAGGCCAATCAGTTTGGCTTTAGAATCGACATCCGCAAACGCACGGATATGGAGATTGCCATTGAGAGCAGCAAGATTAAGAGCCTTGCGAACATTGGGGAGGATCCACTTCTCATTGTAATTATCCTTCACCCGGGCGGCAAGTTCGATGGCCGTCATGGCGCTGCCCATGTCGGCACCGTGATAGGCGGACAGGGCCTTCGAGTCCATCATCTCCAACGTGTAGACCTTGCAGAGGTGCAGGTGGGTGTTGACGAAGGACTCGGTGACGAGGTTGCCGCCAGCATCAATGACCTTGCCCGCTTTGGCACGGATGGGTGTCTTGGTGATCTTTTGGATGATGCCTTTTTCAATGGCGATGTTCCAGAGGCCGGTCTTGCGGCGGAGTTGCGCGTTCTTAATGAGGATGTCGTACATGGGGGGGCCTTTCGTTGCTTTTTTTAATGAGGGTCAGATTATAGAGGTCAGAGGTCAGGGGCGGCGAAGGGGGGCATGAACAAATCAGCCCTTCATGTACTTCTGAGCAAGTTTGGCGCCTTCCCAGATGGCTTCGTAGCCGGTGCAGCGACAGAAATGGCGCGAGAGCGCGGTTTTGATCTCGGCATCGCTAGCATCGATGTTCTTGGTATACAGGGCATAGAGTTCAAGAACGATGCCCGGGATGCAGTAGCCGCATTGGATGGCACCAGCCTCAACGAGGGCCTTCTGGATGGGGTGGATAGTGGTGCCGTTTTGGAGGCCTTCAATGGTGAGGACGGTGGCACCGTCGAGCTTGGCGGCGGGGAAGAGGCAGGCCTTGCGGGCCTCGCCGTTGAGCACGATGGTGCAGGCGCCGCAGGTGCCGTCGTCACACCCGCGCTTGGTGCCGGTGAGGTTGAGATGTTCGCGGAGCACGTCGATAATTTTGTCCGCAGAATCGATGGCAACGGCTTGGGGCGAACCGTTGAGGGTGAACTGGATGGTATCGGTCATGGGGCTAGTCCTTGGGTTGAGCGTCTGTACCGCAGGCGGGACAGGCAGGGTTGCGATGGGCAGGGACAGGGGTAAACACAGCGGCGAGGCCATCATACGTCAATAGGGTGTCGCTGAGCAAAGTGCCAACGCCGGTGAGAAATTTGATGGCTTCGACGGCCTGGAGCGATCCAATAACGCCGGGAATGGGACCCAGCGGTCCGGCGTTGGCGGGGCCATCGGGAGGGAGGGGGGGCGGAGAGTCAGGGAAGATGCAGCGCAGACAAGCGCTTTGCCCCGGGAGCACGGTCAGGAGCTGTCCACCAAAGGCGGAAATGCCGGCATGGATGAAGGGCTTCTTTGTGGCGACGCAGATATCGTTGATGAGATACTTGGTGGCGTAGTTGTCGGTGGCGTCAAGAATGATGTCGTAAGGCGCGAAGAGTTCGCGGGCATTGGCTGCACAGAGGCGTTCACTGTGCGGCGCCAGGCCCACGTGGGGATTCAAGGTGCGCAAACGGGCCACCGCGGAGTCGGTCTTGGCACGACCAATGTCAGCGGTGCCATGCAGAATTTGGCGCTGGAGGTTGGAAATGTCCACCTGATCAGAATCGATCAAGCCCAGGCGGCCGACGCCGGCGGCGGCGAGGTAGTAGAGCGCAGGGGAGCCGAGGCCACCGCAGCCCACGACCAGAATGCGACCGGCGCGCAGCTTTTCCTGCGCGCGGCCACCGAAGCCTGGCAGGTCGAGATGGCGCGCATAGCGTTGACGTTCTTCAGGAGAAAAGGCCATGATGCTCAGGTGCCGGGCAGGCCCGGGAAGGCACTCTGGCCGTTGGAGAGCAGCCAGATGGCGGCAGCGGTATAGGCCAGCAGGGCCAGAACGAATAGGAATACGCCGATGATGTACAGCCAGCCCCAGCAAGCGAACATCGTCTTGAGTTTGGAGAAAAACGGAATCATGTCCGGGGACACGAACGGTGCGCGGCCCAGGGCACCGCGGGCCCCCAGTGTCGCCACCCCTGCCAGCAGCATGGGGATGCCATAGAGCATCAGTGCAGGTCCGATGGAGAGCAGAATAGTCATGATCCCCACAAATGCCATCCAAGCCCGCAGACTATCCGGCAGGGGCACTTTGCCTTCAATGCCCGTAGGCGCTTGCAAGGCCGCAAAGGCGTCCCGGGCCGGAATCCACTGGATCAGGCCGTCGTGCCAGACCAGGGTGGTCGGCGCAATGTCGCCCGCGATGAACTTGGCGCGCACGACCGCTTCGTCGTGGGGGCCGCTCTTTTCGCGGTTTTTTGAAATGACGTAATACCAAGATGCCATGAGTCAATCTCCGACAGATAAAGATAGATCAAAACCGGGTAGGAAGAAAAGCAAAGAGTTCCGGTCTTTGATAACGAAGGGGGCATGACAAAAATCTTCACGGTTGCGTCCGGTGCCTATTTTGTAGGGGCGTCCCGACAATCTGAGGTCGGGGCTGCGACCGAGCTGTTTCAAAAACGACAGTTCCGTTGCCTCGCAGTCCACGAACAGGGATCGAGCAAGCTCGACCCCTACATTTCAAATCCGCAGGTCGGGGTTAAGGCTGGATTTTAACTGTTTGAGCGTGATATTTCGCGCGGTTTTGCGTGGGCGGGGTTTGGGGCGAAACGGGGCCAGGAAGGCGTGGTCAAAATCATAGAGGTTGTCGAAATCTTCGATTTTGTCTTCCTCGGTTTTGCCCAGCAGTCCGGCGGCGAGGAGGACAAACACCATTTCGCCAAAGTCACGGGTGGTGCGCACACGCCAATGTTCGAGGACAGTCTTTGCCAGCGCGCCGAACTGGTCGAGGGCATGCCGACGGAGCCCATCGGCTAACTCGGCTCCCGTGATCTGGCGATAGTTGTTTTCGCTTTTCTGGATTTCCTTGAGGGTGAGCATCAGGCCTTCGTTGATAAAAAGATAGGCCTCGGGCGGGTAACGCCGGTCGGAGGCGCAAATGCGGGCAATGGCTTCTTCTAGAGGGGGCAGATCCATAGTCAGGGTAGCAGGGCCGCGCGAATGCGTTCGGCCAGGGCGGTAACTTCTGATTGGTCTGCGTACGGATGAGGCGTCCAGTTCCAATGATGGCCATCGTTGGCAAAGCGCGGCACGACATGGAAGTGCAGATGGGGGACGACTTGCCCGGCGACCGAGCCATTGGCTTGATGGATGTTTACTCCGTCGGCACCCAATCCCTCCTGTTGCGCACGGGCGATCCGCCGCACCACGGCAATGACTTTAGCCAGCACATCGTCGGGGGTATCCGCCAGCAGGTTATGATGGGTCTTGGGAATGACCAGCGCATGACCATGTACCAGAGGCCCGATGTCCATGAAGGCCAGGACGGCCTCATCCTCATAGAGCTTGGTGGAAGGAATGGTTCCAGCGACAATTTTGCAGAAAATACAGTTTGTCATGGTTCAGCTTGCTCCAACGGGGGGGAATAGGGGGCAGAGCGAGGGTTACGACGGTGAACTTCGCGGGCTGCCAGTCCGATACAGAAAAGGATCAAGACGCCGAGTAGGAGGCGGCGCTCGGCCAGTGTCAGATCAAAACACCCCTTTATGGGCTGTCCAAGAGCGTTGATAATGGTGTTCCATTTCATGTGAGCAGTATATGCGCAGGAGGCAAGAATGACCAACCCAAATTGGGCTGAATTCGTGAGACGACACGCTGCAGTATAGATATTGCAACATGTATACTATAGATATTGCAATATGTATACTCTAGCCAATAGAAGAATATTCAACCGCAGATGAACACTAATGGATAAGGATGTGGGAGTCAGGGAGAATGAATCTGAACTCAAGAACTCATGAACAGATCAATCAATCAGACTCACGCCCAAATGCTCGCCTACGCCAAGGCTTCCACCTTCGCCAAGGCTTCCACCTTCGCCAAGGCTACGGCGGACAAGCCGGCGGACAAGACGGTGGGCAAGCAAGCGGCGTGAAGGGGGAAGGGTGGGCGGGGCGATATTCAATGATCACGTGAGCGGAGGCTTGGTGTAGCTATCTCCGCATGGAATATTTTCAGATATGGGTGCATTGTTCCGGATTAAAAATCGTGTATGATTATGCACTGGAAGGTCGCTATGGTTGAAACTCTGGTTCTTGTATCAAGTCGCAGGGAGTACTGACATGGATTGGGTGAAATGGACCTGGGTGTTATTTGTGGCTGCTTCCGTGGCGGTGTTGGTGCGCTTCGTCATCCTGCTGCTGCCAGCGCCAGCCATTCAGCATGCCAGCGATGTGACCGCAGCGGTCCGTGGCATTGAAGAGTCGGTGGATATCCCAGAAGCGTCGCTGGTGCCGGAGGTGCCGCAAGCGCTGCCGCGCTCCAAGGTGCCAGTCGCAACCCCAGACCGTACTTGGTCCGACGATTTTTCCAGCATGAGCGATCTATGGGAGTCTTTGTACCCTGAAGTGTGGCCTCTGCCCGAAGCGGCAACAACTCGGGAACCTGAGTTGCCCGAGGAGTTTCATTTTCGTCGTACCCGCTGGGGCATGACCGGCACAGAGGTGCGCGCCGCCGAGCAGATCGCGCCCCTACGCGAGAGTGCGCATTCCTTGGCTTACATCACCACCACGCTCGACTTGCCCTGCGTGCTGACGTATTTCTTTGCGCAGAATCGCTTGGTGCGCGCCCACTTGGCATTTTCGGACCCGTCCGGACGCAACATCCCGCCGTTATCCGTTGCGCAGGCGCAGCGTCGGTTCCTCTTCCTGCGCGAACAGCTCCGCCAGCGCTACGGTGAACCGGTAACTCACACCAGCAAAGTGCCCCGCGACGTTACCGCGTTGCAACGCCGCTTGCAGAAGCAGGACGAACTGACTCGGCAGTATGATGCGGAAATTGCCGAAGCGGAGACGCGGTTGCGTCAACAGCGCTCCTGGCTGGAGGCCCGCTATGCGCGCTGGCAGCGGAAGAATGAACTGGTGGCGCGTGGTTTGGCCCCCTATGAACGCGACTTGCGTGAACTGAAAACCTGGAAGCAGGAGGCGCTTGAAACGGCTGCCCAAGCGCGGCGCCAGATTCAAGAACACCAGCAGGCTGATGCTCAGGCCCCGCTGGTTGCGCTCATGTCGGCGCGCTGGCCCTTCGCCCGGGAGGTGCAGGATATCGAACTGCGGCTGGACCTGCGGGCCCAGGCCCCTCGCTTGGACATTCGCTATCGCGCCGCCCGTCCGGCACTCGACGCGTTAGGAATGGACGAGTTGTAACCGGCGACAATGGCCCCCGGGAACTTATTTTGGAGATGGCGTCGACTGGTCGTTGACACCCTCTGGCGGGGGCGCGATTGCCCGGCGCAAGGCTTGGGTGGATTCAAAACGCCCTCGGAGCTCCGCCAGCAGTCGCTTGTGCTCCTCCTGCTGTGCCGGGGTCAGGTGCTGGGCAATGTCCACCCGCGCCTCCTCGATCAGCGAATCAATCAGGGCCTTGTTTTGTGCGCGGGCCGCCTGCATACGCACCCCGTGCGCCTGAAAAATTTTCAGCACTTCGCGGCGCTGGTCCTCATCCAAATCCAATCGTTTGGTCAAGCGATTGGTGATGATTTCGGGCAAGTTTGCTGGCACCTGGGAATAGCGATGGATCCGTGCCCGGATAATAGCGGCGTTGGCATAGAACCCAATGCAAACGCCTATCAGTAAAGCGGACAGCAGCAGCAGGCCCAATTTAATTTTTTTCATATCCATCTCCTGACCTCGCTTCTTACAGCGTGGAATTCCCCCAAGTTAAAAAGGCATCGGCAAACTGCTCAGGCTGGACGCTGCGCATCCACGCGCTATTGATTTGCTGATCGGCGGTATCCGTTGACTGGACCAGCACCGTAGCGGTTGCAAACAAGGCCAGGCAAGCGGCTACCGCACAGATCCAGGTGGGAATGGCGGCCACAGGATTGGGAGCCGTTTGGCGCACGGGGCGCAGCGCGGCTTCCTGGCGGACAGCCGCCATAATGGCGTTCGTGTCCAGTTCAGAAACCGCCGGACGATAAGCGCTCCGTAGCGATTCCCACATATCGGGTTGTCGAGTCTTCATATCTCTTTATCCTTCTGCGATTGTATTTCCAGTAAAATAGTTTTCAGCCGTTTGCGCGCACGAAACGCGCGCACCTTGACGGCAGAAATTCCACAGTCGAGTATCTGTGCTGCTTCCAGCATGGAACGCTCTTCCAGTTCCACCAGGGTCAGCACCGCCCGGTCATCGGGTGACAGGCGCCGTAAGGCATCTTCCACCCAGTCGCGAGCCGCCTCGCGCGCATCTTCGTCCCGCTGTTGGTCGGCGACCTGCGCCTGGTGAGCAGCCTCCATGCGCAGGGAGGTGCCGTCGTCGAGGCCCTCCTGCGCGCGGTCGCGTCGACGGTATGTTTTGCGCCAGAAGTCCATCGCCGCATAGCGGGCGATGCGCAGCAACCAGATACGAACAGGCGCATCGCCACGGTAACCGGGCAGCGCCCGATAAGCACGTACGAACACGTCTTGGGCCACCTCTTGCACATCCGATACCGGCAAACGCCGAGAAAGATCGGCGGCGATGAGTTTTTGGAAGGTCTGAACAATCACGCCAAACGCCTCGATATTGCCTTGCAGGACGCTCTGGATGGCTTCCCGGACAAAGATATCTTCAGCTTCGCGTTTTTGATCGTTGTTCATTGGTACCTGTCGCAGAGATTTGCTGCTGCAGGCGACCTCCTGCCTTCTACATTTTCATAGAACAGCCGCCAATTCAAGGGCTACGGTTGGGGTTCCGTTTCACCACGAATTATTCCCCTTAAAAGCGGAGATTAATGCTGACCCCCGGCCAGACAACAGGATAACAGGGCACCGGCAGGGGCTGGGGATACCAAGCCGGTCCGTAATAGTAGCGGACAGGCGGGGCGACAACACCATATGAGGGATAGTATCGCGCAGGGGGGCTGTAGCGATAGTATCGCTGCGACGGATAGTAGCGGGTCGGGGGTGGGCACGGGGGGCAGCGCGGCCGTGCGTGATACCGACTCGTTGACTCCGGGCGGCAAGGCCGGGTGGGCCGTCGCGCCTCATGGCGCGATCGCGCCCAAGCACCACTCGGCAGGGCCAATAGTGCGGCGCAAGCCGTGGCCAAAATCAAAACTCTTGTGTGTGGTTTCATGGCAATGCTTCCTTTTTATATCTGTCCCATTCTGCCATCATCTGTCGTCGGCTCTTGCGAAATGGTTACCGGTCAAACACGGTATCACTCTCGAAGCGCACACCCGCCACACCCCGGCCACACCACAGACGAAGCTTGACCCGCTCTAGGCTCAGCTTCACAATGCCGCCCGATAACTTCACCAGCGGGTATAGCTTAATGGTAAAGCTCCAGCCTTCCAAGCTGGCTATACGGGTTCGATCCCCGTTACCCGCTCCACTCTTGAATCGATGAAATATCGTGTTTACATCCTTCATTCAGATTCGCTCAAACTCTATTACTCTGGATTTACTGAACGAGGCACACATAGACTCAAGGAGTACACGGCGCGGCATAGCCGCAATCAAAGGGATTAAGACCACCACGGATTACACCGATTTCACAGATTGGGAAAAGGAGGACAAAGAGGAAAATGAATCTGAACTCAAGAACTCATGAACAGATCAATCAGTCGGATTTACACAAGACGCCAGTGAAACCAGTCTTAAAATATTTGAATAGTAAACAGTATCCCCTCCTTGGCGTGAGACGATTCCCCTCCCCATCTTCCCATCCGTGAAATCAGCGATATCCGTAGCTGGCTATTACTCTCATCGATCTGAGTTTAAGGAAAAGACCGAAAGTTGGGGTTGCAATTCTTACTCTATTACTAATTGTCAAAGAATGAGTTATGGAGCTATCAATATGAGAAACGTGTATTAAAAACATGGTTTTGAAGGATTGTAGTACGGAAGTGGGTTGCCACGTGTTGAACCAAGATATTGCCCCCTATATTAAATACCCTCGCCCAAGGATAGTCCCATGAACAAATGGCTTTGGCTGGCTTTGGTTCCCTCACTGCTGTTCGCAGATTCATCTGCGCCTGAAGGGATACGCCCCGCTTCGATTACACCTTTAACAACCAACGAAATTCCGGTTGAAATTGAAGTCCGGGCGGGCTCCATCACTCTTCTTGCCAGCAACACATTGATCACCTGCGATGAACTGCGGGTGATGGATAATCCATTTAACCAATTGTTGGTTTCGTTCATATCGAATCGAGTCTGTCCGAATATCCAGTTTCATACAGAAGCTGGGGGTGAAGACCTTGAAAAGCAGCTTCGCGGTAAGTTTGAGGCCGTGCGTGTGATACTGGGGTGCCCACACAGATTTTCACGGTTATTTGAAGTGCTGGAGGAGGCTAGGTTATTGGAACAGGATCCGGATCCGAGCACCTTTATTCCGCCCCAATTCACAAACCTTCGGCAGAATCCCATCTATATCGATGTAGAGGCGAATCAACTGACGTTGGTCGAGGAAAAGAACCTCATCACTGAGCAGGACCTTATGGCCGAAGGGAATGAATTTGAACGATTCCTGGATCGGGTGGAGTTGCACAAAGACACCCACTATATTGTCCTGTTGCTTCGGCCCGGCAGCGCAGTTTTTCAACGTCGCTTGCGACAAATCATCCGAGATCGTGACATCACGGTTGAATTTGAGCCGTGGGAAGCCGGGCGGAAAATGATGACCAACGCTATCACAGTTCTGGTTACGACACCCAAGGCCATGACAGGGGACGACAAACGGCCCGCCTTTTTCGAATGTCGGAATCAGCAGTTGTTTTCTATTTCGCTTGAGCGTCTGCAGCAAGTCGTTGCTGATAAAACGGATGAATTACAAGCGGCGGCTGACGGAGATGAAGCACAGTTTCTAAGGCTTGCGGCGACCACCATGATTATGGTGGATGGCTATCGACTGGATTTTACCTTTGCCATGATGGGCAAATATGTCCTGTTTTCTGCCCAGGATGCCGAGGGGTATGCATTCAAAGACGATCTGAAGGAAACCAGCGAGATGTGGTTCGGAGCGCAACTGGCGAAATTGGATCCCCAAAAGCAATTCCTGTACATCTTTGTCCGTCCGGACAGCTTTAACATTTTTCGTCAGGCTCGCGCCTTGGCCTGGATGAATGACTTTACTGTGACCAGTGAATTGCTGGATGAGAAAGAGCCCATCATGCTCGGCCCCCGGTGGGGACCGCGTTTTGTGGAATGATTTCCTCGTCTCCTTTCTGAATCAGCCATGACTGTCTTGCTTAAGAACCACACTGCGCCAGAGCTTCATGAGGCGTTGGCACCACTGGGAGTTTCTTTGCGATTAGCGCGGCGGTTACAGGCGGCAGCGGTGCGGTGCGAGGAGATTCCTGAATCCCTGCCCGAGGTGTCGGGTCGGCTGCTGGAGCGAATTCGACGTGAGGTCCGGTTGCCGAAACTTATCCTGATGGATAAGCGCGTGTCGGCCCGGGACGGATTTGCCAAATATCTGTTTCGTGGGGAGGGTGAGGGGGCATTCGAGGCGGTGCGGATTCCGTTGCTGCATCGGGCGGGGGATGAAAAATACGTGGCGTGCGTAAGTTCTCAAGTGGGCTGTGCGATGGGGTGTGCGTTCTGTGCGACGGGGCGAATGGGATTCGTGCGGGATTTGGACCCCTGGGAGATGGTGGATCAGGTGATTCGAATCCAGGCCGACTCGCAGCATCCGGTGCGCGGGGTGGTGTTCATGGGGATGGGCGAGCCGTTGCTGAATTTCGATGCGACGGTGCGCGCGGCGCGGATCCTGAGCGAGCCGTGCGGGATGGCGATCGCGGCGAAGGCGATCAGCCTCTCGACAGCCGGCATCGTGCCGGGCATCTGGCGGCTGGCCGCTGAGCGGCTGCCGTACCGGCTGGTGGTATCGCTGACGAGCGCGGATCCTGGGCGGCGGCGAGAGGTGATGCCGATGGCGGGGGCCTATCCGTTGCCGGATCTGATGGCGGCGATCCGGGACTACCATGCAGCGACGGGCCGGCGAGTGACGCTGGCCTGGACCATGATTTCGGGCTTCAACGTGCGAGAAGTGGATGCTGTTGAATTGGCGGAACTGGTTGGGGATCTGCCAATCACGCTGGACTTGATCGATGTAAACGACCCGACGGGGCGGTTTTGCCCGCCGACGGCTGAGGAGTTGTCTGGATTCCGCGATGCGCTGCGGAAGCATCTGCGGCAGCCCGTGGCGCGACGATACAGCGGCGGCGCAGACATCCATGCGGCGTGCGGGATGCTGGCGGGAAAGCAGCCGTAAAACTAAGCAGAAAAACGGGACGGGGAGAGGGACAGGGGGAAGGGATGGTTTCACGCCAAGACGCCAAGGCGCGAAGGAGAAGAGACCGAAACAACCGGGGGGGCAAACCACAGAGGACACAGCGCGGCAGAGCCGCAACCAAAGAAGAGAATTTAACCACGGATGAACATTGATGGACACGAATGGGGGAAGGAAGGGAGAAGAGGCGGGGAATGAATTTGAACTCATGAACTCAGGAAAGAATAACGGTGAAGATAAACTACGAAAAGCGCGAAAAGGGGAGAGGAGACGGGAGACGGCTTTCCTG
>JAVEUJ010000064.1:0-13100 GCA_034005635.1 Kiritimatiellia bacterium
GCTTGCGCAGGCCGCGGGCCAGCGGGTGTGCGTGGTGATTCACGGCTACAACAACTCTTTGCCCGCCATTCTCGATGCCTATGCCGACTTGCAGGTGCGTATGGAGACCTCCGGTGTGATCGGCCCGCATGGCTATGGACGGGTGATGGGGTTTGCGTGGCCGGGATGGACCGGGCCGGGATATTTTGCAGCGCGCTCCACCGCCAACCGCGCCGGCCTGCACCTGCGTTCCCTCCTGGAGTCTCTGGCCGCGGTGGCGCTCGCAGTGGATGTCGAAGCGCATTCTCTCGGTGCCCGAGTGGCCCTTGCCGCCTTGCGCCGTAAAAATGGTCCGCGTCTCGGCAACGTACTGCTAACGGCGGCAGCCGTGGATCATTCCATCCTTGAACCCGGCCGTCAGTTTCATACTGCGCTTGATTCATGCGAGCGATGCTTCATCTATCACTCCCGACGCGACAACGTGCTGCGCCGCTCTTACCCTGTTGGTGACTTGGCCGACGGCATCCAAAAAGCGTTGGGCTGCGCCGGCCCGCGCGGGCCAAAGAAAATCCTCCAGGCCTGCCCCAACCTGTACGTGGTGGACTGCACGGCCGCCATCGGCACAGATCATAGTGGCTACCGTAAATCGTCAGCCTTTTGGGCCCATTGGTACCGCGTCTTGATCAACGACCCTCTGTCGCAAAGCGACATCCTTGCGCCATGAGGCATTTGAAAAATTGGTATAGCCATGTTCGAACTATAAACATCTGCGGCTCACCCGGAGGCTTCGCCCTACCAGGGGCGTGTGATTCCAGCTTTTGGTAGGGCGTGGCGGCCTGTCCGCCGTGGCGGATCCCTGCCGAGCCGGGCTAATTAGCTTTTCAAGACCGGCTGCAGAATAAACTAAACCCTCTAACCGCCCTGCCCCCCCCACAGGCCATAAACACAATCCGTCCGGCTACCAACGAGCACGGTCCGCCAGCAGAAACTGATCGGTACCCGCAATGAATCGCCCATGAGTCAGCGGAAAATTCGTTGGCACCTTGCCCTCGGCAAATATCTGGTACCAGCTATGCTCGGGAGCGCTGGGATCCACCAGCCCGCGCACCCACGGCTTGTCGCGGGTCACAGTTGTGAAATAGGCCATGGCAATGGCCTGATACTGCTCATGGATGGTATAGAAGTCATCGATGTGCTGCGGCAGCAGGATGGCTGTTTTGCCGCCGTACCAAGCCGCGGCCCAGGGGATATCGGTCACCATGACTTCCCCCGGATCGAGCATGATGGACACCCAGCCAATGTAGCGGTGGAAATAGGGAGGATACGGCAGACCAGTGCGCGGCGGCAGCACGTTGAGCAGCAGCGGCAGGCCTGACAAAAACATCACAATGCTGATAGCGGCGGCGGCAAAGGAGCGCATCTCGACTTGCAGGCGGTCGAGTAGCACCAGGAAAAAGGCCCAGGCATACGGAATGGCCAGTGGCCAATACACCACCAACCCGCGCAGGCTTTCCTCGCCGAAGGCCGACGCAACCAGCAGCAGCAGCAAGGCTGCCGGAATCAGGCACCAGCGCAAGCGCCGACTGGAAGGGCGCACGAACCGGTGCAGATACATCGCCCCAAATAGCGCCAATAGAACCCCACCCCCCGTCAACCCGAACCCCAGCGTGGAAAACTGGCGCAGATTGGCCATCATTTTAAGCTGCACCGCATAGAGTGCTGCGCCAAAATCTGGCATCTCCGGTGCCAAACTGCGGAACAGCACATCGCCCGGGAACAAATAACTACCGCTCAGCATGTCGTGAAAGACCAAGCCGAACGGATTGCCACAGGCCACGACATTGCGCACCACCCAGGGAGCCACCAGCACCAAGACCAACCCGACATACAGGCTGGCCTGCGCCCAGGCATGGCGACGGCGAGAGGTGCCCAAATAGAGAAATAGGGCCACTCCGATGGTACCGGCGGCATAGCGAGTTAAGAACGCCCCGGCCGTTAGCAGGGCCGAAGCTGCCAGCGGCAAAAACCAGCGCCAGGCGGGGTCATTGCCTTCCTCCAACGGCAGTCCGTCCGGTGCCTCGCCGGCCCAGAGCGCCGCATACACCGCGCCCAGGACACAGAACATGGCTAAGCCCAAGTCCCCGCCCAACGTGCTGTGGCGCCAGACCAGATCACTGATTAGAAAGGCACCAGCCGAAAGTCCGGCCACACGCGGATCAAATAGTTTGCGGCCAATCAGCCAGATCCAGAGTGCGGACAGGATAGTAAATAAATGGCTGAGCGCCACCGGCATGTAGTCCCAGCCCTGAACCGTTGCCGTAGTGGGCACACCGGCCTCGGGAATGCCTGTCAGACGAAACACCCCCGACAACGCCAACGGCCACAGGGGGGGGTGCAGCAGATCAGGGTGGGTCTGCACCGCGCCGTTTCCGGCGGGGGCACGCTCAGCCAAACGCCCAATCGACAGCGGACGCACACACTGCGTCTCCAACCGTCCGGTCCGGACGTGGTTGCGCGCCAATTGCGCCTCCTCAAACGCCCTGGCATCCCGCAGACCCTGGAAGGTAGTGAAGGTATACAGCGCGGCCATCGCAAACGCGAACAGGCCGAAGAGTACGGCCTGGATAACCTTGCGCCCAGAACCGGTATCCATTTGGTACACCAGATTCTGCATGGTGGATTCAAATTGAAGCGCCATGACCTTGCCT
Source organism: Kiritimatiellia bacterium (assembly GCA_034005635.1). Taxonomy (GTDB): domain Bacteria; phylum Verrucomicrobiota; class Kiritimatiellia; order CAIQIC01; family Lenti-01; genus JAAZFE01. The sequence goes on from JAVEUJ010000064.1 coordinate 2,688, forward strand.
TCCTTCCCTAAGCCTCGCCAGTGTCGCGCAGGCCATATTCATTGAGCTTCCGATGTAATGTGCGCCGACTAATACCTAGATCTTCTGCCGCCCGAGTACGGCTGCCTTTGTGTCGGCCCAAGGCATCTTCGATCAAATGGCGCTCGGCATCGCGCAGCCGCCGCCCTGCCCGCGAATCGATTCCGGCCCGGACGGGGGGGGCCAGCAGGGCCGACGGCAAATCATGTACTGTCAGCTTATCACCGTTGCCCAGCACCACCATGCGCTCGATCACATTGCGCAACTCGCGCACATTACCTGGCCAGGCATGGGCCACCAAGGCCTCCATGGCCTCGGGTGTAAAGCCGGAGACGGAGCGACCATGCTCCGCGGCCAAAGATTTCAGATAATGCTGGGCTAGCAAGACAATGTCCCCGTCTCGATCTCGCAGTGGCGGCAGCATCAGATTGACAACATACAGGCGATAGAAGAGGTCTTCACGGAAAGAACCCTCCGCCACCATCTGCTGGAGATCGCGATTGGTAGCCGCCACCAGCCGCACATCCACATCCACCGTCTGGGTGCCACCCACCCGCTCAAACTGGCGCTCTTCCAGCACTCGCAGAATCTTCACCTGCAGCGAGGCATCGATTTCGCTTATTTCATCCAGAAACAGTGTGCCGCCATTCGCCAGCTCAAACCGTCCACGGCGGCGTTCCACCGCTCCGGTAAACGCGCCCTTCTCGTGTCCAAACAGTTCGCTTTCCAGCAGCGTTGGAGCCAACGCGGCGCAATGCACCGGAATAAACGGCCCCTGAGCACGCGGACTGCACTGGTGCAGCGCCCGCGCCACCAGTTCTTTGCCGGTTCCACTTTCGCCCTGAATCAGCACCGTCGTGCGTGTTGGCGCCACCTGACGAATGATATCAAACACCTCGTGCATGGCCGGCGACGCGCCAATGATATTCTCAAATCCATACTTCTCTTCGAGCTGCGCCTTGAGCCGCCGGTTTTCTTCACCCAGGCGACCTTCCGCCAAGGCGCGCTGGAGCAGTAACTCCAAACGGTCGAGATTCACGGGTTTGGCTAGAAAATCGTAGGCCCCGCGCTTCATGGCCTCCACCGCCGTTTCGATGCTGCCATAGGCCGTCAGTAGGATCAGGACAGGCCGCGGATCGCGCGCCAGCAGGCGTGACAGCAGCGCCATGCCATCCATGCCCGGCATCCGTAAATCCGAGAGGATGACATCGGCATGATGCGTGTCCAGCCACTCCAGCGCGCGCAAACCATTCTCGGCTTCCGCCACTGTATAGTCGCCACGCAGCGCGCGCACCAACCCTTCGCGAGTGTTTTTTTCGTCGTCCACCACCAAAATGACCGGCTTGGCGCTCACGGCACGGCCTCTGTAGATTGGGCGGCCGCAGGCGGGGCCAACAGGCGAATACGCTGATCGTCGCGCCGAAAATTCAACTGTATCCGAGTTCCACCCGGCAAGCTATCCACCATCACGGTTCCTCCATGATCACGCACAATCCGCTGGACAATCATCAGGCCCATGCCGTGTCCTGAGGCCTTCGATGTCTCGAACGGCTGAAAAAGATCGCCCATCCGCTCGGGGTCCATACCTGGCCCCGTATCCTGAAAGACTATGCCTACCAGCCGCTCCGACGTTGCATAGGAGATGCGCAATACCCCACCGCCCGCCATGGCCTGGATTGCATTACGAATCACATTAAAAAAAGCCTGGCGCGCCTGTGCGCGATCCACCCACGCCTGCGGCAAATCGTCGGGCGGCTCCACCTCCACCACCACTTGGCGGTCATGAATCTCCGCCGCGAGCGTTTCAAGCGTCTCTGCCACGATTTCCGGCAAGGCCCCACGCTCGAAATTTGGCAGACTAGGTCGAATCGCCTTGAGAAATTGAGATAAAATCCGATCCAAGCGGCCAATTTCGCCCCGGGCCACCGTGAGCAGCTCCTGCAACGGCGCGCGAGATTCCTCCGGCAGTGAGCGCAGTTCGCGGTCCATCAGTTGCATGTGAATACCCAGGGAGTTGAGTGGATTGCCAATCTCATGCGCCACTCCCGCGGCCAGCATCAGAACGGCGTTCAGTCGCTCAGATTCAACCAACTCGGCCGCCTGATCGCGCTCCCGCGTCACGTCACGCAAAATCATCACCACCCCTGGCCGCCCATTCTCTTCTGGTGAATCCAGAGGGGCGAGATACATTTCTAAAAACCGGTGCTCGGGATAAAATATTTCTATCTCGCGCGACGCCATGCGGCCCCATTCAGGCTCGTCCATCCGTGACAGCCCTTGCCAATCGACCTCCTCAATCCAGCGGCTCATCGGTTGCCCAATCGCCGCCGACTCATTCAAACCCAGTAGCCGCCCCGCCGCACGGTTGGCATAGGCCACCCGTCCCTTGGCATCCAAGACCAGGATTCCTTCACGCAGCGCATGAAAGATGGTTTCCAACCGCCCGCGCTCCGAGGCCAGCCGTAAAAACTGCGCCTGTACACTGCTGGGATCCAGACGATCCAGCCGTTCAATCATTTTTTTCCAAAAAGTCGATTTCATTGTTCTATGGCGGCCCCCGCACGCACTCGTCTACTGTCTACGAAGCTCACGGTCGCCGCAAACAAAAAATATTTTCACTTTTTTTGTCGCCCCCTCTTGACTCATCGCAAATACCATGAGAACAGTACGCATGTTCGCGCGGGTTTCTTGGGAATTCCCGCCATCGTATTAGCACCAAATGCAAACGGGAGTTGGTCATGAATTTTGATGAAGAGGAATTTAGTCCCTACGGCGGCTTTGGCCGCGGATGTGATTTGCACGGGGAAGACTTTCTGCATGAATGCACCATGTGCGGAATCGAGTTTTGTGCGTTGTGTTTTCCAAATTCTCTCCTCTGCTCTGATTGCGCCATTCAGGGCGAATTCGACGATGACGAAGAAGAAGAGGTCAGCGAGGAGGAAAAAACGTTGCTGCTGCTGGGCGACTTCAACGATGACGAGCCGGATATGACCGAGGAAGAGGCGAACCTAAATCTGCCCCCACCCCCGCCGCCCATACCCCCCGCCCCTAAGGCCACTAAGAAACCGGCCCCTGCCTCTGTCGCCAAGGCTAAACCCAAAGTTACACCCAAGGCCAAGGCCCCACCCAAGAAGGTCGCAAAGCCTAAAACTCCAGCTAAGACCGCCACCTCGAAGCCCCCCAAGCCTAAAGTAAAACTAACGACTAAAGCAAAAGCCAAGGCCAAACCGGCCGCCAAAAAACAGAAGCGCTGATCCCTTTCTAGCCGACTGCCACATTGCGCCTTTCAACCTATCACCTCTGGACCATCGGGTGCCAGATGAACGAAGCCGACGCTTTGCGCGCCGCCGCGCTGCTCGAGTCGGTCGGCTTGCGCCCCGTGGCGCGTGCCCGGGATGCCTCCTTATTGCTCCTGAATACCTGTGTTGTACGTCAGCAGGCCGAGGACAAGGTCTACGGGCGTCTCCGCCACGTCGCGGAACTCAAGCGGCATAATCCGGACTGCGTCGTGGCCCTTATGGGGTGCTTGGTCGGTCGTATCCCGCAGGAACATGCCGCCTTGCGGGAGCAATTCCCAGACGTAGATCTTTTCCTGCCGCCATCCGACCTGGGGCCCTTGCAGCAGTTTCTGCGCGAGCAGGGTGAGGGTGCTCTCCCCGCCATTGCGGCAGAGGGATGCCTGCCCCCGCCCCTGCCCAATTCTCATACCGGACGGACCGTGGTGGCTCACGTCCCCGTCGTGCTGGGCTGCTCCCATGCCTGCACCTACTGCGTCATCCCCTATCGCCGCGGCGGCGAACAATCGCGCCCATCCACCGAAATTCTTACCGAAGTCTCCGCGCTAGTGGACCGCGGAGTACGTGAAATCATTTTGCTCGGCCAAATTGTCGATCGCTACGGCCTCGACTGCCCCGGTGAAATTCTCCTGCCGGAACTTCTCCGCCACGTTGCCGCTGTCCCGGGTGTCGCTCGCGTGCGCTTCCTCACCAGTCACCCGCGCTGGATCACCGACGATCTGATTGCGGCGGTCGCCACCACCCCCGGGCTCTGCCCCTATTTTGAAGTGCCGGTGCAGACCGGTTCCGATGCCATCCTCCAGGCCATGCGCCGGGGCTATTCGGTGGCCGAATATGAAACGCTGATTGGCAAAATCCGCACCACCCTCCCCGGCGCCGGACTATCCACTGACATCATTGTCGGTTTTCCGGGAGAAACTCCCGCCCAATTTGATGAGACCATGGCCCTGATGGCGCGCCTCGATCCCGATATGATCCGGATCGCCAAGTACTCCCCGCGGCCTCTCACCTGGTCGGCGCGCCACTTGCCCGACGATATTCCCGAAGTGGAAAAAGAACGCCGCCGGGTAGCCTTGGAAACTAAGCTGCGCCAGCGCCTGACTCTCAAACATGCCCCTCGTGCCGGTCAGACGGTTGAAATCCTAGTGGAAACCATCGAGAACAACGGCCGCCGCTACGGTCGCACCCCCGATTACAAGCCCGTGTTTGTGGATGGCTCCTCGGCTCTCCCCGGCGACCTGATTCAGGTGCGCATCACCTGGGCGGGGCCCTTCAGCTTTATCGCCGAACCGGCGGAATCCGCTTAAGCCTGAAAACACACAAAGATTGTAGCATCGCACAAACTCTAAGATTCATTGGCTGACCCCATTTGGTCAATTGGGGTCAGCCAATGAATCTTAGAATCGAGCCTGACGCACCACGTGTTGACCGCCTGAAGCCCTTGCCGTAGGATAGGGCTTTCTCCAACCATTATAGCATGAGGTCGCCATGGGTTTGACTGTTTTCAGTGCGGGCTTGCCGCTCGCCAACATCGTATTGGACACCTTCCTGATTTCCGACGCCGTTGGCAAAGTTATCGTCGTCGCGCTGGTCTTGGCGTCCATTGTTGCCTGGTGCATCATGCTGGCCAAACACCTCGAGCTGCGGCGCGTGGAACGCTCTGACCGCGACTTTCACCGCGCCTTCGACCGCCAAGAGAATCCGCTGGAAATTTATGTCCGCGGCCCGGCCCACCCCGACAGTCCCATGGCACGGGTCTACGACAAAGCCTGCCAAGCCCTCAAGCGCGAGTTCGAGACCCAGGCCCATAAGCAGCACCGCACCCTCGACCGCATCGACCTCTCGCAGGAAAAACTCTCCGCGCTGCAGATTGACTCTATCCGCAAAGTGGGTGAATGCGAGGCCGCCAACCAGATCCTGCTCATCGAAGACCAGATGTCGTGGCTGGGAACCGTCTACACCACGGCCCCCATGATGGGGTTGTTTGGCACCGTCTGGGGCGTCATGGCCGCTTTCCACGGCATGGGCCAGCACGGCACCCCCAACATCGCAGCCGTCGCCCCCGGCATCTCCAGCGCGATGCTCACCACCGTCGTCGGCTTGATGGTCGCCATCCCGTCGGCGGCCGGCTGCAACAAGCTCAACGAGAAAATCCGATTTCTAGGCATCCAGCTTGAAAACTTCCCCGAAGAGTTCGCCGCCAAGCTGCAACAAGCCTTCCTCTACGAGTAGCCCCCATGGCCCGCCGCAGTTCCCTCAATCGCAACCGCCAGATCAGCGAGATCAATATGACCCCGCTGCTCGACCTGACCTTCCTGCTGCTCATCACCTTCATCATTACCGTCCCGCTCATCGAGCAAGGCATCCAAATCCGCCTGCCCAAGGGCAAAGCCAGTGCGATGGAGCAGCCCAACACCTGCTCCATCACCGTCGACGACCAAGGCACCCTTTTTCTTGATAACATCCCCATCACCGAGGACGTCCTGGCCGCTGAACTCCAGGCCAAGGTCTTAGCGGACCCCGACGTTACCATCCTGGTCCGCGCGGATGAACGTTTGGCCTATGGCAAGGTGGTCACCGTGCTGCGCACGCTGCACGATGTCGGTATTTCCCGCATGGCCCTCGTCACCGCCCCCGAGTAATGAACAAGAGTCGGCTCCAGCGCCAAAGCCTAAAAGTCAGCCTGGGGCTTCATGGGGTCGCGCTTGTTCTCCTGCTGGTGGTTCCATGGGTTCTCAAGGGCTGCCGTGCCCGCCGCCCCCCCGAGCAACTCATGTTCGTCGAGTTCACCGTCTCCGTGCCGGCACCCGCCGAACCCGATACCGATCCGGCTGCGATCAAAACGCCCATCCCCGAACCGCCCAAGCCCGCCGACGACATCGTGATTCCTGAAAAGAAGCCTGATGTAAAATCTCCCGAACCGCCCAAGTCCACGCCGAAGCCGGAAATCAAAAAAGGCGAACGCATCATCCGCAAGGGCCCGCCGCCCACAGACACCCCCCTCTCCGCTGCGGAAATCAAGCGCCTGCTAGCAATGGGCGCTACCATCAGCGACAAAACCACTATTCCCCCTCCAGATAAAATTCAAATGGCCGCCTACTTCACTCATGTCCGCGAACGCATGTATGCCGCTTGGGAGCAACCCGGTGGCCTGAGCAATCTCCCCGGGTTGCATGCCGACGTCTCTATCACGGTCGAGCCCGGCGGGCGCATCACCGATCGCCGTCTGTCCAAGCCCTCGGGCAACGCGCTTATGGACGACTCTGTCATGAAAGCTGTCCAGTCTGTTTACGCCCTGCGCCCGCTCCCCGCTGGCCAGCGCGATCCCAAGGTCATCACCATTACCTTTGAACTCACCGACTGATTATTTCCAGGGGGCCGCCCTCTTGACCGCCAGCCCCAGCGAAACCAGTGTCCACCCGGTGAAGATAATATTGATGCCCACCAACGTCCCGATAGCCCAGGCACCCGAAAGCGGCCACTGACGCCAAATCATCAGGCCCAACAACAAGGTAATGGCTCCGCTGAACAGCATCCAGCCCCACCCCGGTATCGGCTTTACTTGCAGCGCCAGAATAATTTTCCCAAGGCCCTCCACCAGAAAGTATATCGCCAGTATCAGGGTGAAAATTGCTAATCCCAGCATGGGGTGGACCAGCAAAATGCTGCCGCCAATCAGGCCGATGCTCCCCACCAGAAATCCTGGCAGGCCGTGCTGCCATCCACGCGTCTTCAGGGCGGCCACAATCTGGCAGAGACCTGCGATCAAAATATTGGCGCCCACCCATATCTCAATCACTCGCCCCGTGAACAGTGGGGCAACCAGCGCCAGCACCCCTACCACGATCAGGAGTCCGCCCAGTATCATCAACCCACCGCCCTGCGGCTTGAAAACCCTCCAACTTTGCTCCTGAATAATATTCATCATTGATTTCCTTCTGATTGGGGATCACGGGCCACTCCGGCAGGCTACCATAAGCTTTCAGCCTACCTCATTCCGGGGCAGCCGACAAAACCAAACGCTGCCCCAGCACAATGCAGTTGTAGAGCACCCGCCCCACCTGGTCGCGCGTGAGAAACTCGTTGCTGCCCGGAACCTCGTCCAAGGATACCACCGTCTCGTTGGGAATGTCGTAGGTCCGCACTGCCAGCGCGGCATGGCCCCACAGCGCGTCGTTGGTCAAATCCAGATCGGACGCATAGTGCACCAGCAGCTTTTGGTCTTCTATAAACACCCATAAATCGTTGGCCACTGGCGAAAGCGGCGCCACATGCACGATGTGTTCTTCTCCCGGCCGAGCTTCTAGTTCCATTTGCAGATGCTCCCGCAACGCTTTCCCGAGGCGCTTGGACATCGCGGCATCTGGAAAAGTCGTCTGGGTGCGCATCCTCAAGAGATGATCGCGCACATCTTTTCTCGTCGTTTCTACCACGATCGTCCCGAGAGGCGGTTCCGACGGAAACGCCCGCCGGGCCACATTGACAATTCGAAAGCCATCGCTCCGGACTTCAACTCCCAACTCCTCGATCACATAGTCCGTCTTTTTTATCGTCGCCGCCACCCCAATCCGCGGCAGGCTGATCTCCGCCCATTCGCTGTGATCGCCTTCGTCCCGAGTCACGTCCAGCCGCCGCACCCAAAAGACAACGCTGTCTTCTCCCGCCCCCTTTTCGATGTCCTCTTCGTCCAGGTACCAGCGGTACAGGTGTTGCATCACTTCGTAGAGATAGTCCCGCCCCGCGAGCTCCGGCGTTGCCTCTGCGCTGGCCGCGGCCTCTGCGGGGAGTTCAGGAGCGGCATCCTGCGCCCACGCCGCTAGGCCCTGCGCCGCCACGATCATCAAAATCAGCCATCGTTTCATTGCGGATCCTTTCGCAGTGTAAAAAAGCGATTACCACCCAGCAGCCCCTGTCGAGCATCTGGAATCTTTACGAAATTCCCACCGGGGTTGTAAAAATCTTGGCCGGTCATCCACGAATACGCCCGCCCGGTCACGGGGATTCGGTTAATCTCGGCCAGATCGGCAAACCGGTCCACTCCAGGGATCCCCCCCGCCAGATAGGCCGTCGCCAATCCCTGTGCGAAATTCAGCAGCCGGGCGAACCGTCCCGGCTGCCCGCCACTGTTGGCGATCCGCAGCAAATTCTCTAAACGTGCCTCCACCCGTGCCACATACGCTGGATTCCCGGCCGCATCGCGGTGGAAGCCCTCGCACTGGTTTTTCGCCATGATCACGTCCAGGACACTCTGGGTCCGTACTGCCGCGACTTCCTGCTGGGAGTAGCCCGCCGGAATGTGGTGGATCCGCGAATGCAGCACCCACAGCACCGAGAGCATTGCCGCCTTGGTGTCCTGCTCGCCGACATAGCCGCGCTCACCGGGAAAGGGGGCTTCATTGATTAGCAGTCGCGCCAAGTAGCCCGCTGGGGCTGTCCCGGGTTCCAGTTGCACATAGCTCTCCGCACCAAGCGTCGGAAGGACCAGGAGCAACGCCAACACCGCAATTACCCGCGCCGCGTGTCGCACTTCCATCACGGCCAGTGCCTCACCCGTTGCGGTTATCAGCCGGAGGATTTGGCACCCGGAAAATAATGGCGTAGTTCACGGGAATCACCACCATCGTCAAAATTGTAGCAAACGTCAGCCCGCACATAATCGTCACGGCCATCGCGGCGTAAAAGGCATCGATCACCAGCGGCAGCATGCCCAGCACGGTCGTTACCGCCGCCAGGCCGACCGGTCGCAGCCGCGTCACCCCGGCGGACACGATGGCCTCGAACGCCTCCACGCCCGCGTCCCGCTGGGCGTTGATTTCGTCGATCAGCACAATCGCATTTTTGATTTGCATGCCCGCCAGGCTCAGGAAGCCCAGCAGCGCCATGAAACCAAACGGCTGGTCAAACGCCAGCAGTCCCGTCGTCACCCCCACCAGCGTCAGCGGCACCGTCAGGAAGATCACCAGCGGCTGGCGAATCGAATTGAATAGCACCACCAAGATCAGAAACATCACCAGCGCGATCGGCGGAATCTTGCCCGCCAGTCCACTATTGGCATCCTGCGAGCTCTCATATTCTCCGCCCCATTCCATCCGGAACCCCTCCGGCAGCGCTGCCAGCTCCGCCTGCAAGATCGGGGAGATGCGCTGCTGAGCCGTCGCCGCGGTCTCATCGGTCGTGTTACATTTGACGGTGATGCACATCAGACGGTCGCGGCGGCGCAAGCTGGATTCCTCCGACACCGTCTCGAACCGATCCACCACCTGCGCCAGCGGTACGGCCTGTCCCAGCCGCGTGCTCCAGAACCAAGCGCTTAGGAGCGAATCCGGATCGGACCGCTCCGCCTCCGGGGCCCGTAGCAGCACCGGCAGGCTGTCGTCGCCTTCCTTGTAGGCCGCAATCGGCATGCCGAGCGTCACCGTCTTCAACGCTGCCGCAATCTCAGTGCGCGACAGGCCCAGATTGCGCGAGGCGGTTTCCGACACCACAGGCCGGATCAAATCTGTGCGGTTGCGCCAGTCGGATTGGATCTCGATCAGTTTCGGATCGGCGCGCAGCACGTCCAGCGCTTGGTCGGCATACTGCCGCAGCACGGCCGCATCCGGCCCCATGATCCGCATCTGGATCTTCTGGGGGTCGCCCGGCCCCAGCACAAAGCGCTGGGCGTAGACCAACGCATCCGGCGTCGCCTCGCGCGCATACTCGGTGATCTCTTCCGCCAACCCATCCACCAGATGATAATCCTCAATATCCACCAGCAAGATCCCGTAGGCCGAGTTGGGGTTCTCAGGACTATACGTCAGCATGAAACGCAAGCCGCCGGTACCCGTCATGGCGGTCACGCCCGTCACGCCTTCCTGGGTGCGGATGTGATCTGCCAGCGCCTGCACCCGTTCATCGGTCGCTCGAATCGCAGTTCCCTGCGGCATCCAGACGTGAACCATGAATTGGGGGCGCGTCGAATCCGGGAAAAAGATCTGCTTCACGTGGCCAAAGCCCACCCCCGCTGCCACCAGCATCGCCAGCAGCACCGCCACCGTCACCCACCGGTAGCGAATGCAGGCCGTCAAAAACACTTTGTACGCGCTGTAAGATCGGAAGA
>JAVEUJ010000200.1:0-3172 GCA_034005635.1 Kiritimatiellia bacterium
CTGCCCAGCCTCGCCGTATTTCTCTTCTCGATGGTCGTCTTGTATGACCCGGTCAAGAAGCTCTCCCGCGTCCACCTCGCCATCCAGCAAAGCACCGCCGCCGCCGAACGCATTTACCAAATTCTGGACACCGTTGACACCGTCGCGGATCATCCCGGCGCGATCCCCCTCACCGGCCCAATTTCCGAAATCAGTTATGAGGATATCTGCTTCACCTATGCCCCCGATGGCGTCCGCGTCTTGGAGAATATCAACATTAGCGCCCGCTCCGGCGAATTAATCGCCCTCGTTGGCAGCTCCGGCTCCGGCAAGACCACCCTCGTCAACCTCCTGCCCCGCTTCTTCGACCCCGTCAGCGGCCACGTCCGCCTCAACGGCCGCGACCTGCGCGACTTCACCCTCGTCAGCCTCCGCCGCCACATTGGCCTCGTCACCCAGGATACCATTCTTTTCAACGACACCGTCTTCAACAACATCGCCTACGGCGAGCCCGGGGCCACCCGCGACCACGTCGAAGCCGCCGCCAAAAAAGCTCACGCCCACGAGTTCATTCTGGCGATGCCCCAAGGCTACAACACCGTCATCGCCGAACGCGGCCTGCTGCTCTCCGGCGGCCAGCGCCAGCGCCTCGCCATTGCCCGCGCCCTCATGCGCAATCCCCCCATCCTGATCCTCGACGAAGCCACCAGCGCCCTGGATACCGAATCGGAACGCGCCGTCCAACTCGCCCTGAACGAAGCCATGGAAGGCCGCACCGTCTTTGCCATCGCCCACCGCCTCTCTACCATCCAGCGTGCCGATCAGATTCTGGTGCTCGACAAAGGCCACATCGTCGAACGCGGCCGCCATCAGGAACTCCTCGCCAAGAGCGGCATCTACCAGCGCCTCTACCACATGCAATTTGAAGACCAAGCCCCCGCCGCCACATGAAGTCCGACGAAGCCCATCTGCTCCAAGCCCTCTGCGCGATCAAAGATCCCGGCGAAATGCGCCGCGTCCTCTCCGAGCTGCTCACCCGCTCGGAAGTCGCCGCTCTGCGCAAGCGCTGGGCCATCCTCTGCCTACTTCGCGATGGCGTCCCCCAGCGCGAAATCGCCCGCCGCATCGGTGGCTCGCTCTGCAACGTCACCCGCGGCGCCCGCCTCATGCGCAACCCCGACTGCGCCTCCGCCGCCCTCATGACCCGTATGGAAAAATCCGTCAAAGGCACCACGCCTGAGGCTTAAATATTTCCCGATCCTAAACAGCTACGGCTCACCCGGTCCCGGCCTCTCGGAGTGTCGGGACACCCTACCATCAGCGCACTATTCTAAAGTTTAGGTAGGGCGAACCCTCTGGGTGAGCCGCTCCTGTTAAAGCCAGAACGCCCCCCCCCACGCCAAGCTTGCGCGCGGCACAAAGACTTCGTATCGTTGCCCCCATGAAACATCATCTTCTACTGCCCCTTGCCGTCGGGCTGGCCCTGACCACCGCCGGCTGCATCACCACTCAGGAAGCGATGGAACCGGCCCCCGCCTCGCAGGCCGATGTCCAATACCTGCGCGAAGAACTCCGCCGCCTGTCCGCCCGCCAGGACGCCACCGATGGCGAAGTGGGCCGCATCGCCAGCGAAATGCGCTCCTCCCGCGCCGGCCAGCCCGACGCTGCCTCCGCCACCCAAGTCCAAGCCATGCAAGCCCAAGTCGACGACCTGCAGCGCCAGATTCGCGCCCTGGATGCCGCCCGCGGACAAGACAAAAAGCAAATCTACGACGACATCTCCCAAAAGGTCACCGGTCTCTTGAAGACCACTACCCCCGTCGCGACCCGCACCTCCGCCCAGACCGGCTATGAACACGTCGTCCAGTCAGGCGAAAGCCTCTCCGCCATCGCCGCCGCCTACAAAGCCAAGGTCCCCGCCATTGTGAAGGCCAACAACCTGAAAAGCGCCGACCAGATTTTTGTCGGCCAAAAGCTCTTCATCCCCGATTAACCCCCTGCCGCCCCCCCCATCCCCATTTCAGTCTTTCACTTTGGGCTTGCATGACTGGCGAATTCAGCTATGGTCCCTCGCATGATTTTTTGAGCACGGGGTCGTAGCTCAATTGGTTAGAGTACCAGACTGTCGATCTGGGTGTTGCGGGTTCGAGTCCCGTCGACCCCGCCACTTAAATGCGGAACACCTCCGAGCAATCGGAGGTTTTTCTTTAAGGGCTCCATAATCATAACGGGGTCTCCCCGCGGGATCTCGTCCATTTGAATAACGGGGCGTAGCTCAGCCTGGTAGAGTGCGTGCTTTGGGAGCACGATGTCGCTGGTTCGAATCCAGTCGCCCCGATTCCATAACTGTCGCTGGTTCCCCGCCAGAGGCGGGCTCGCCTACGGCGAGAAATCCAGTCGCCCCGATTCCTTGCCTGCGGTCATGCACTACGTCTACATCCTGTACAGTCTCTCCCAAGACCGTTTCTATATTGGTGAATCGGCAGATCCGAAGGAAAGACTCGAACACCACCGCGCTAGAGATCAACGCTATACGCGCCGAGCCGCTGACTGGATCCTAGTCTTCCAAAAGTCAACTGCTTCACGCCATGAAGCCCTGAAGATCAAACAATTGATCAAGAAGGCCAAAAGTCGCAAAACAATTGTGCGCTGGATTCATGGCCTGGATAATCAGATTCTGCCGGCCCCCTGGACCTCCTTCGTCTGGTAGTCCCGACACCCTCCGAAGACGGTGTGGTCGGGATCCACGGCTGGCCTCGGCGAAAAGATCGGCGGGGTTCTTCGCGGCAACCCTGTCCCCCATAGCGGCCCCCGCGTAGGGGGATGCCGCGCTCTCTTGGCCGCCTGCGGCGGCTCCGCCCTGCGGGCTTCGGGTGGGGGCGCGCGCGGATTTTGCCTCCAATATCGTTTTACGATCTAGGATCTCCGCTTGGGATCCCTACTCTATTTGATAGCTGGGAATCATTTCCCCCAAATCATGGAATGGTCACCATGTCTTCACGTTCGCCAAAAACATGAAATCATAGGACCGCCCCCTTTCACTTATAGTCCATGTCATCGTTCTTTCATTTCCTGAATGCCAGGTCCATTCGTCGCAAGACACAGCAGGTTCCGTTCGACGCTGGCTAGGCGCCTGTATTATTTAAAGTTGTTTCTGCTGCGTCCGATGGCATCCATTGTTTTCAGAGCATAC
>JAVEUJ010000201.1:0-3146 GCA_034005635.1 Kiritimatiellia bacterium
CGCAGATCGAATAGAATTCGATATCGCGGACCAGGACCATGTGGTTGGCATCGATGTCGAAGACGGATGATTGCAGCAATTTGGCGGGGTCCTGCTGGTAGCCGCGGGTCATGTAGGCCCAGGCCTCGGCGGTTCGCTTGGGCGTGTTGCGCAGACCTTCGCGGGTGGGGTCTTCGCCCAATGTTTCCAGCCATTTGGTGATGAGAGGTTGCATGGGGAGAATTAAGCCACAAGCCCGGGGAGAGGGCAATTGCAAAACGGTTGTTTTGCGGGGGCAGGGGGGGAGGAGGGGGAGGCGGGGGTAGGAATCAGAGTTCAGGGGGCAGGAAAAGGGAGGGGGAGGGGGGGGGCTCAACATTCAACATCCAACATTCAACATCCAACATTCAACATCCAACATTCAACATCCAACATTCGACATTCAATTTTCAAGTTAGGAGCCGGGGAAACCAATATTCAATATCCAATATCCAATGTCCCATATCCAAGTGGGGAAGAGGGGGGGCTCAACATCCAACATCCAACATTCAACATTCAACATTCGACATTCGACATTCAAGTTAGGCGAAATGGGGGGAGAAAAGACAGGCTTGGCGCGGTAGGGGTTGTAGGGTAGCCTGAACTAATGATGGCGTGGATTATTAAAAGCGTAGCGAAGCTGGTGGCGATGTTGCCGCCTCGCTGTGCGCAGGCGTTGAGTCGAAGTGGGGGATGGGTGCTGGCGCATGTGGTGCGTCTGCGCCGAACCTATGTGCTGGAGACCCTCGCGCGTAGTTTTCCAGAGAAGACTGCGGAAGAACTGCAGGCCCTCTATGTTGCGATGTGCTACCACCAAATTTTAAACGTGGTGGAAATTTTGCAGTTTGTCGGTGGACGCGAGGCCATGGTTGGCGCGCGGATCGATGTGCGTGGCCAAGACATCGTCAGCGAGGCTTTGGAACGGGGCAAGGGTGTCCTGATTCTGATTGCGCACTATGGGAACTACGACTTGATGGGGTTGTTCGCGTCACGGTTGCTGGGTTACCCGGTCACGATCATTACCAAGATCATCAAAAACAAGAGCCTGAACACGTTTTGGTGGGGGTTGCGTCAGAAGGCCGGCCTGAAGACGCTGCCGTCGCATAATGCCTATCGCGCCTGCGTGCGGGCCTTGCGCCAGAAGGAACTGGTCGGCTTTATCTTCGACCAGAATCGTCCCAGCGCACAGGGCGTGCATGTCGACTTCTTCGGCAAGACCGCCTCCACGACGCCGGGATTGGCGTTGATGTCGGCCCAGACCGGTGCGCCGGTGGTGCCGGTCTTTATGCGGCGGCTGCCGGACGGTCGCCACCTGCTGGAGGCGCGGCCGCCAGTTGAGCCACCGCCGGATCGCAAAGCGGAAACCTTGCGCGACTTTACCGCCGTCTATACGAAGATCCTTGAAGACGAAATCCGCCGCTATCCGGATCAGTGGCTGTGGCTGCACAAACGCTGGAAGAGCCGCCCTGAAATCGAGGCGGACACCGTTGCCGCGGAGACCTGAGGCCCACATAACAAATATGGCCTGTCCTTAATCAATTGTGAAAAAAATCCGTATCCTATTGGAAGCTCCGCTGATGCGAGTGGGCTTGGTGGTGTTGCCCCGCCTGCCGCGCGGCCTGGTGCTAGCGCTGGCGCGGATGATGGGGTGGGCGGGTTATGTGTGTTCGCAGCGCAGTCGCCGCCTGGGCCTAGAAAATCTGGACTTGGCTTTTGGCACCACAAAATCCCCGGCAGAAAAGCGTCGCATTCTGCGCCACTCGTTGCAAAATTTCTCGCTGGTGATGCTGGATCTGCTGTGGTTTACCCGTGATTCGGCGGCACGGATGGAGCGCTGGTTCAAGGCCGCCCCCAGTATGCAGGCGGCGATGGATGAGCACGTGGCGCAGGTAGGAGTCACCGGCCATTTCGGCAACTGGGAATTGATGGGGCGCTACTGGGCACTGGCCGGTGGCGGCATCATGTCCGTGGCGATGCCGCTCAAGAATCCGGCTGTCGATGTGCTGCTGCAGCAGGTGCGCGGGAATACCGGCCAACAAGTGGTGGCGCGCGAGGGTGCGTTGAAGAAGCTAGTGCGTCATCTGCGGACCGGCGGGATCGTGGCGCTGCTGCTCGATCAAAATACAGCCCCGGATGAAGGCGGTATTTTTGTGAATTTCTTTGGCAAGCCAGTAGCCGTTTCTCCCGCGGCCGGTCTGCTCGCCCACCTGACGAAAGCCCAGATTGTGTTCGGCTACGCGCTGCCGCGCGCGGATGGCACCTATCTGGGCGAGATGCCCTACGTGTTGTCTTCGGCCGAGATCACCGCCCTGGATCGCGCCAGCGCCGCGCGGGAGATCACCCAGCGCATTACGACCTTGTACGAAGAAGCCATTCGCGCCCATCCCGATTGCTGGCTGTGGAGCTACAAGCGCTGGCGGTACATCCCGACCGGGATGGCGCCTGATGGATTTCCAAGTTACGCCCAACCCCAAGGAGACTGACCATGCCCGACTTCGCCACCTACCAGAAGCAAGCCCAGACCACGGCGGTGTATCCCAATCGCGGCGAGGGCAATTTCATCTATCCGGCCTTGGGCCTCGCGGGCGAGACCGGCGAAATTTGCGAGAAGATTAAGAAAGTGATTCGCGACGATGGCGGCGTGATTTCCGATGAGTGCCGCATGCTGCTCGCCAAAGAACTAGGAGACGTACTGTGGTATATCTCAACGCTGGCGACGGAACTCGGGCTGGACCTCGCTGAAATTGCGGCGGGCAACCTTGCCAAACTCGCCGGCCGCAAACAGGCCAACACCATTCACGGCAGCGGAGACCTGCGCTGATATGCGTGTGCCCACGGCTATTATATTCGACTTCGATGGGGTGCTAGTCGACAGCGAGCAACTGCACTGTGAGACGATGGCCGACGCCATGGACGGGGTTGGCCCCGCTCTGGATTGGGACACGTATCGGCAAGAACTGATGGGACTCGATGACCGCGGGGCCTTTGCCTTCTTGCTCACGCGTGCTGGCATCGAGCCGACGCCAGAGGAAATCCGCCGCCGCGTCGAACACAAGGCCGTGTTGTTTGCGCAGCATGCGGCGGCGGGACGCGTGTTGGCGCTGCCCGGGGCCCCGGAGTTTGTCCGC
>JAVEUJ010000065.1:0-12917 GCA_034005635.1 Kiritimatiellia bacterium
CAAATGTCACCGTCCAGCCCCCCGACGCATCCCGCTCCATAGGCAGATCCAGCAGCGCATCCGTAAATTCATCTCGCCCCAAATGCAAGCGGACGTGCTCAGAATCGGCCAAAGGCCCGCCCCGCGCATTGTAGCGTATCGTGCAATTTTCACCGCGCACCGGGAAGGCCGGCTCCACCCGCACGTGCCGCTGTGCTACGTAGTCAGCGCGATCAAATACCGTTCCATCCGCCAACCTCGCCTTCAGTCCAATGTGCTCGCCTTCTACCCGGAATTCCACAAAATGGAAAACACTGGTGGCAAACGCAATCTCCGGCTGATCTGCCGCCACCGAATAGAGCCAGCCTCCGGCGCCGCCGCTGACCAGATAGGGCACGCCCTCAATGGACTTCGTCCGCTGATAGGTGTGCGCATGACCACTGAGCACCAGCCCCGCCTCGTAGCAAGTGAATAACGGTGCCCATAACCGACGAATACCATCGTCCCCTTGCCGCTCGCCCCACGAATACGGCGGACGATGAAAAGCCGGGATCACCCACGTCACGGCAGGGTCATAGGCCGCCCGCTGCAATTCCCGCGCCAGCCAAGCCGTGCGGCTCGCAGCCTCGTTCTCCGTGGCATCCACCATGATGAACCTAATCGGGCCGACATCGAAAACGTAGTCGCGCCGGTCGCCCGGCAGCTCAATCAAGCGATACCAAAACGAATCGGGATTCTCCGGTTCGTCGTGGTTGCCCGCCACTGGCTGGAAGACCCCGGCGGCGAAAACCTCCTCCAGGCACTCGTACATCAACTCCCAACTGCGAATCACGCCGGCATAATCCTCCGCATAGCGCGAATCCGCCAGGTCCCCGGCCGACAGCACAAAATTTGGCTGCGCCGCCACCACACCCGCCGCCACGGCCTTGGCCCCCGCGACATTGATGCCTCCCTGCAAATCGTTGAGCAGCACAAACGAAAATGGCTGCTGCGCGGCCGCCGGTGCGGTCCACCACTGCCCAGTCGTCTCATATCCATCGCTGGACGAAACCGTGTAGCGGTAGTGCGTTCCTGGCATCAAATCGCGCAGCGTAACAACATGCCGGGCGGCGGCATTGGTGGCCTCCACCGTTTGAACGTCCAGGGGCAGCGGTTCGCTCGATGGTTCGGTCGCGCCATAAACCACCCGGGCGGTCGTCACCGTGGGACGCTCCCACGCCAGCGTCACCGTGGTCCGTGGATCTTCCGTCCACGTTGCCATCACCGGTGCTGTCCAGGTGCGCGCCCAAACCTGCCCGCATATTACCCCCGCCATCGCCCAAAGTCTCACTATTCTAATTGTGTTCATCCCCGCTACCCTATCCGGGTTGCCAACAAAACACAAAAAAAAGACGCCGCGTGCAGAACTCGTGGAAACCACGGTCGGGACGGAGCCCGACCCTCCAGAAATATCCAACATGGGCGATATTTATGCCTAGAGGGACGACCTCTGTACTACAATCCTTCAAAACCGTGTTTTAAAACACGTTTCTCGTTCTGATACTGCCATAAGCCATTTTGTGTCAGCGGATAAACCAACAAGAAATGCAGCGCCAACTTTTCGACGTTTCCCCTTGAAGATTGAAGATTCCTTGTTGAATATTGATATTGTCTCCCTCGCCCCTCCCTCTTTTCCTCTTCCCCTCTGTGCCCCTCGGTGGCCCTCTGTGGTTAAACCGGCTTTCTTCCTGCTTTCCTGCTATTTCCTGTTTTCCTGCAAAATTCCCCCTCCGCTCCCTGCCCCTTTGCGCCTTCGCGTCTTGGCGTGAGACCGGCTGATTGATCTGTTCCTGAGTTCTTGAGTTCAGATTCATTTTCCTCTTTGTCCTCCTTTTCCATCTGTGAAATCGGTGTAATCCGTGGTGGCTTTAATCCCTTTGGTTGCGGCTATGCCGCGCCGTGTCGTCTGTTGGACTTTTGCAAACGGCTCGAAAGAATGACGCCGAGCGATTTCCGGGAAGGTCTTTGACACGCCGGAGCCTGCCCAGTACTATATAGTGGCCCTGACAGAATATAATCGCGACTTGTCCCAGGAAGAAAATCCGACCAATGAAACGTATTTTGCAGCTCGGATGGCTTCTGTTTCTGTGCCACGGCCTGCACGCTTTCGGGGATTTTCAATACGCCATCATCGCCAGCAATTCGGTCACCATCACCAACTATACTGGCCCCGGCGGTGACCTGACCATTCCCGTGACACTGGAGGGCCTTCCCGTTACCGCCGTCGGCGCCAATGCCTTCAAAGGCAACATCCGCCTGACTGGCATCGTGTGCCCGGACAGCATCACCAATCTTGGCTCATCTGCCTTCCAGTCGTGCTCGGCGCTTCAATCGGTCACCTTGAGTGCCGGACTCCAGATGATTGGCAACTATGCCTTCAACGGATGTTCGAGTCTCGAAGCGCTCACCATCCCCGCTCAGGTCACTGCGCTTGGCACCCAAGCATTCAACGGTTGCTCGGGATTGAAGGACATCGTCATTCCCGATAGCGTTGTTTCCATCGGCACCTATGCCTTCAATAACTGTGTCGGCGTGCGGTCCCTGACTCTCGGCGCGAATGTCACTTCTATTGGCAGCTATGCCTTCAGCGGTTGTGTTGGCCTCACCACCGTCGAAATCCCCGGCAGCGTCACAACCATCGGTAGCTATGCTTTCAATATGTGCCATGGGCTGACGGATATCACCATCCCCGACAGTGTAACCGCTATTGGGATCAGTGCATTTCTCAATTGCGGCGGCCTGACGGCCATCACGGTGGACAGTTCCAATTCCGCCTATTCCAGCGTGGACGGTATCTTGTTCAACAAAGATCAGACCACGCTGATTCAATATCCGGCAGCCAGAGCGGGCGCCTATGCCATTCCTGAGGGCGTTACCTTGATTGACAGTTATGCGTTTTCGGGACGCACCGACCTGACCGCCGTCACCTTGCCCAACAGCCTGACCGCCCTCGGCAGTTACGCGTTCAACGGGTGCACCGGACTCTCCGCCATCACGATCCCCGACAGCGTAACGTCTATTGGCAACTATGCCTTCAATGGCTGCACCGGACTGCGGGCGGTTGAATTTGGCACGGGCATCCTCACCCTCGGTAGTTATGCCTTCACTGGGTGCTCCGGCCTCACTTCGGTGGCCCTGCCGGACAGCGTCGCAGCCCTTGGCAGCTATGCCTTCAACAACTGTTCCAGTTTGGGCAACATCCTCCTGCCCGCGGCAGTGACCAATCTGGGCAGCGGCGTTTTTCGGACTTGTGCCAGCCTGACCAACATCACGGTAGTGGCAGCCAACCCGGCCTATTCCAGCTTGGAAGGTGTCCTGTTCAACTCGAACCGGACCACGCTGATCCAGTTTCCTTCCGCTCGCAAAGGAACCTATGTCATTCCCGCCGGGGTCACCGCCATCGACAGCTATGCCTTTGTTTCACGCACAGGGCTGACGGGGATACAGTTTCCCGCGGGTCTGGTCTCCATCGGCAGCTATGCATTCAGCGGTTGCAACGGCCTGACGGAGATTCTCCTGCCCGACAGCGTGACCACCATCGGCGACTACGCCTTCAACGGGTGCGTAGGCCTACGCACCGTCGCCTTGGGCAACGGGCTCGCCACCATCGGTAGCAGATCATTTAATGGCTGTTCCTGCCTAACAGATATTGCCATCCCCGACAGCGTTGTCTCCATTGGTAGTTATGCCTTCAATAGCTGCCCGGGCCTCACAAGCATCACCATCCCCCCCGCGGTCGCGTCCCTCGGGGCATGGTTTGTGCGAGATTGCGCCAGCCTGACTAATATCGCGGTCGCGGTCTCCAACACCGCCTATTCCAGCTTGGATGGCGTCCTGTTCAACTCGAACCGAACGGTCCTGATCCAATACCCCTCCGCCCGAATCGGTGACTACGCCATCCCAGATGGCGTGACCACTATCGGTGATTACGCATTCTCTGCCCGCACCGGCTTGACCGGCATCACCCTCCCCAATAGCGTCACAACTATTGCGAGCTATGCCTTCAATGGCTGCACCGGCCTCATTGATTTGGACATCCCCGACAGCGTGACTAACATCGGTGGGTATGCTTTCAGCGGCTGCTCCGAGCTTCAGAATGTCCACATCGGAAATGCCGTGGAAACGATTGGCAGCGCTGCCTTTGCCGGATGTTCCGGTCTGGAGGAAATCACCCTCCCCGACAGCGTTGTTTCCATCGGCACCTATGGCTTTAATAGCTGCAATGGGCTGACCAGCTTCACCATTCCGTTAAATGTAACATCCATCGGAGCCGGGATGATTCGCGATTGCGTCAACCTGACCAATATCACGGTCGCGGCCGCCAATCTGGCCTATTCAAGTGTCGATGGCGTATTGTTCGACAAAGACCAAACCACGCTGATCCAATATCCCAAGGCCAAAACCGGGGCCTACATCATTCCCGCTGGTGTGCTGATGATCGACAGCTATGCGTTCACGGCCCGGACGGGGCTGTCATCCGTTGTCATTCCCGATAGCGTCTTTTCCATCGGCAGCTTTGCCTTCAATGCGTGCACCGGCCTGACATCCGTGACCATTCCCAACAGCGTAACTTCGATCAGCGATTATGCCTTCAATGGCTGCAAAAACCTGGATGCCGTTTCAATCGGTGCCCATGTTCTTTCCATCGGCAGCGGTGCCTTTGCGGGGTGTGCCAAATTGGATGAAATCATCATCCCCGACAGCGTCACCTCCATCGGCAGCTATGCATTCAACGGTTGCAACGGATTAGTGAATTTCACCCTTCCCGTCAGCGTCACGTCTATCGGGGACGGCATCGTGCGCGACTGCACCGCGCTCACCAACATCATGGTGGTAACCAACAACACCGCCTTTTCCAGCGTGGATGGTGTCCTGTTTAACAAGGCCCAAACTCTGCTGATCCAGTACCCGGCGGCAAAATCCGGCGACTATACAATTCCGGATGGTGTCACCGCCATCGACAGCTATGCGTTCGTCTCCCGCTCCGGTCTCTCCAGCATCACCCTCCCTGACACGCTCACTTCTATCGGCAGCTACGCCTTCTACCGCTGCACCGGCCTCACCAGCCTTACGATCCCAGACAGCGTAGTGGTTATCGGCAGCTACGCCTTCACTGGCTGCACCGGGCTCTCGGACATCATTATTCCCGACAGCGTAATCTCCATCGGTGCGGGAGCTTTCGCTGGCTGTACCGCCCTGACCAACCTGACCATCGGCACCAACGTCACCGCCATCGGCGATTATGCCTTCAATGGACCCAATCAACTGACAGCAGTTGTTCTGCCTGCAAATGTCATCGGGATCGGGGCGGGCGTTTTCCGCGATTGTCGCGACCTGGTGGAGATCACCATCGATCCGGCCAATGCATCCTTCGCCAGCGTGGACGGTGTCTTATTCGATCATGAGCAAACGACACTCATCCAGTACCCCGCCGCCAAAATCGGACCCTACACCATTCCTGAAGGCGTCATCGCTATCGACAGCTACGCCTTTGTGTCTCGCACCAATTTGACGGCCATCACCCTGCCCTCCACGCTCACCTCCATCGACAGCTATTCGTTTTACGGCTGCTCGGCACTCACGGATGTCGCGCTCCCAGAAGGCCTCACTGCCATCGGCAGCTATGCCTTCACCGGTTGCGTCGGGCTGACCAACCTGACAATTCCCGATACTGTGCAGTCCATCGGCAGCACCGCTTTTGCGAACTGCACCGCTTTGACGGGTCTGACTCTTGGTACCAATGTCGCCGCCATCGGCACCTTTGCCTTCAATGGCTGCCACAGCCTGACCAATATCTGGATCCCCGCCAGTGTGACCTCCCTTGGTGATGGCGCATTGCGCGATTGCGATTCACTGCGGGCGATTGATGTTGCAGAAAACAACCCATCTTATTCAAGCGCAGATGGTGTGCTGTTCAACAAGGCCCGGACCCGCCTGATCCAATTCCCTTCCGCCAAAACTGGTGCCTATGCTGTGCCTGATGGTGTTTTGCTTATCGCCAGCTACGCCTGTATCTCCCGCACCGGCTTGGTTTCAGTGGTGATGGCCGATAGCGTTGCCGTCATCGAGAACCACGCGTTCTATCGCTGCGCCGCCCTCGTTAATTTCCAATTTGGGGAGGGCCTGCGCCAGATGGGCGATCGGGCCTTCGAAAAATGCACCCAACTGGACCGGTTGATGTTCCCTCCGGATCTCCAGCAAGTCGGCCTCGCGGCTTTCGATAGCGTAACCTGCCCTCTGTATTTCAAAGGACCGTCACCGGTATTCAAACAGGTCAATCCCAGCTGGCCCTTGGTATACTATTGTGCGAACCGCACAGGATGGCCGTCCTATCCCGCCCCTAAAACCATCTGGACCACCGTCGCAGCCTTCTATGCCATGGGCGGCACCCCCACGTATGCCAGCCACACCTATAACGTGGGCAATCCCTATGGCGCGCTCCCGTCCGCCTCCAAGTCCGATTTTGCCTTTCGTGGCTGGTGGACGGCCCCGAGCGGTCTGGGACACCATGTCTACACCAATAGCCTTGTCCCCTATATCACCACGCCCCATTCGCTCTATGCCGATTGGGCGTTGTACCCGGCCATCGGCGGCGAATTTGAGCTGCAGTTTATGCCGGAAGGCATGGCCTTCGATCTACCCTCCGGCTTTTCCGGCGGTTCGATGGAATACGCCACAACCGTTACCCATCAGGCCTGGAACTTTGTTCCCCTCCCCGCAGACGAGTATGAGATTACAAATGGTACGGTGGTAATTCTCTTCTCTACCAACCGCCCCCTCACCGTCTATCGCGCGGTATTCACCCCGTAAGGCAAAACGGACGCCCATAATGAGCGTCCAAAAATGGCGTACCTGACAGGGGTCGAACCTGTAACCTCCTGATCCGTAGTCAGGTGCTCTATCCAATTGAGCTACAGGTACGCGAACAAGATGAATGTTGTACACCAGCTTACCACGTTTGACAAGCCCCACCACCATGCTTTTTCAGTACTTTCCTTTTGGGGGGCGCACAACAAAAATCTTCACCAGTCCGTCCGGTGCCTGTTGTGTAGGGGCGTAGCTTGCTGCGACCGGACTGCTCCGAAAACGGTGGCGATGTTGACTCTTAGTCCCCGAGGAGGGATCGAGCAAGCTCGACCCCACCATTTCAAATCCTCATCTTGCCCGAATTTTGGTATGCGCTCTCCCCCGAACATTGAATATTGAATTCCCTCCCCCTCCCCCCCTCCGTGTCTCTGTGCCTCTGTGAGAACCCAACTGCTTTCCTACAATTCATGAGTTCTTGAGTTCAGATTCATTCTTCTTCCCCCCCCCATCTTCCCCCATCTGTGTAATTAGTGTAATCCGTGGTGGTCTTAATCCTTTGGTTGCGGCTATGCCGCGCTGTGTCCATTAGTGTCCATCTGTGGTTGCCCTCCTCCTTTCCGCCTCTGCTTGCCCGCCGGAGCCTTGGCGAAGGTGGGCGCCTTGGCGTCTTGGCGTGAGTCCGGCTGATTGATCTATTCATGAATTCTTGAGTTCAGATTCATTTCCCGCTCCTCCGCCTTCCCCATCCGTACCATCCGTGTAATCCGTGGTTAAGTTATCTTCTTTGGTTGCGGCTATGCCGCGCTGTGTCTATCCGTGGTGGTTCTGTCCCTTCGGATCATCGATCCCGGGCAACACGGAGGTTCCGCCACGGCGGACAGGTAGCCCCTCCAGGAACCTTGAACATTGAACATTGAATATTGGATATTGGATATTGAATTCCCCCCCCTTCCCCCCCCTCCGCACCACTATAGTTATTGCAACATCTATAGTATATGTATTGCAATACATAGAGTACAGTTATTACAATACTAAGCAGGGACGCATCTCCCTAAAGTTGGGATTCCAGGCCGTTGGTAGGGCAAACTCTCTCCGGCTTGTCCGCCCGTGGTGGAGTGAGCCGCGGCTGTTAGGGTCGGAACATGGTTATATAATTTCTTAAATGCTCTAACCTGGATTATTCACGCGACAAGTTTGGCCCAGATGCGCGGCACGCGGGGTGAAGCTGTATAAGCATACTGCGAACCCCCGCGTAACAAAGCAGATGGGCCGAAATCGTCACGCCCTTGGCCAACATGGATGGAAAATGATTCCCCCTGATGGAACGCATATCATTATGTCTCCCAATGTATAACAATGTTTTCATCCATGTTGATAAATAATCCAGGCTAATTCTGCCCGTCCCCCCTCCGGGCTGCATTGGATTAGCGAGGAAACGCCAGACTTTTCCAGGTATCTGGCCCCTGGCGCTCCAACGCAATCACCCAATGCTTGCGACTCTTGTTAGGCGGCAGACTCAACAGATATTGGTGTACAAACCCATCGGGTTGCACCACGACCATGAGACTGTTGTCGGGCTCGTTAGAATCCAGCACCAAATAGAAATCCGCCATCACGCCCATGCCCAGGAAATTAACCGCCACATGGCCTTCCGAATTAATCCGCGCAGAAAACGGCATGGGCAAGGCAATCGTGTTCCCGCCCACCGGGGTAAAGCGCGCTTCCATCAGATCACCATGCAGCACCTGCCGCTTGACCAGCTCGGTCTTGACTGTGCGTCCGGATTCCATCGCCACGGTGAACCCACTGGAAGACCACAGCAGTTCGCCCTCCTGATACCCGATCAAATATGGGGCAATCACCACAAACTGAATATGGTTAATCGGATCGTCGACCGGCTTGTGTCCCGGCATCAACTGGACTGTGGCATCAATAGCCACCAAGCAGTAACGCTTGGCAAAGTCGTGAAACTCCACACCGCCGCGCGCCACCTGCGGATCATATCCACCCAGTTTCAACACCTGCGCCAAATAGGCAGGACACTGCTTGGGAACCATGTCCACCGGCGTGGATTCTTCGCGAAACGGAATATCTGCGACCGATCCTGCTGCTGCGCTGAGAAAGGCGCCGGGCTGCAGCGCGACGGCCACCAACTGCCCATGCTGGTCGTCGGTGATCAGCATGCGCCGCCGCGGGGCATCCCACAAAACCGATTCCACCGTGCCCTCATTTCTATAGACCAGTTGGATGGTGCCCGAGGTGGGGTCCACGTGGTAAATATGGCCGGACTCTTCCGTCACAAGAAATGCACCGCCAGGCAAGCGACAGATGCCTTCAGGCGAACGAAACGTCATATCCCACAGAAACGTGCGCACCATTCGGGTCCGCAGGTCCACGCAACCGATAAACCCGGGAATCTCGGCTGCGATCAGCGCATAATTACCGTCCTGGGAAAAACAGGCTGCCGAATAGCTAGTCATCGGGTGGTTCAACAGCATCCACCACTCGCCTTGGGCATCCCGATACAGGATCACCCCCATGAAAACCGTGCCCTGGCTTTCCCGGCTGGTGACGTATTCCACTGTGGACCCGGCCAGCAGTAATTCCCCCTTGGGGCCAATATCCACCGATTCCCATGCAACCGGATTGTTGGGCAAGGGAATAGGCACGACCTCCCCCGCGGGGCGGTCCCGCCGCCCGGCCTTCGGCAGATCAAAGACGATCAAGCGACCGCCTGGAAAATCTTCCACCACATACAACCGGCCTTGAGCATCCAGCGCCAACCCTTCTGGTGAACGCAATCCACCGACCTCCCGCCGGAAACGACCCTCTCCGTCAAAAATGGGGCTATGCGAATCAATAATCAGCCGTTTCGTGCCATTGGGCTGGATGCGATAGATAGCCGCTGCATCCTCATCGGACAGATAGATATTCCCGGAACTCGCATCCAGCGCAACACCATCCGGACTGAGAAATCCCTGCGCCACGATTTCCGGCAACTGAAATTGGCTAGGCGACGGTAAATTAGTCGAAATTAAATTCACGTGGGGCAAGATCGGGCCCAACGCATCCACCGGCACATCGCTGAGGCCCAACGCCCGCCCCGGCCCGGCGAGCACCAAGCCCACCACCCCCATCCCTACCCACCAGAGCTTAGGCCGTCGCAGGGCGCACCCGCGGCAATCCATACCCGCGACAGCCCGCCGCCGTGCCGCCCACTGCATGTGTTTTACCCGCTCGATCAAGTGCCCTCATCACCGAACGGCTCCGCCGTGACCGTACCATCGGCCTGCTTTACCAGAATTTCGATTTTCTTCTCAACCTCATTCAGTTTCGAAGAGCAAAGCTTGACCAGTTTCTGGCCCTCCTCGAATGCCGCGACCATCTTTTCCAGCCCGAGGTCGCCGCTTTCCATCGCCGCCGCAATCTCCTCTAGCCGTTCCAGGGCCTTCTCGAAGCTCTGGGTCTTTTCTTTCTTTTCCGCTGCCATTGTCTCGTCCTTTCGCCGGGTCCACGGTAGATTTCACTATACCATCTGCCAACTCTGTTACCAAATGCGTTCCAGGCCGAACCGCCGCTGCCGACCGCAGCAAATGGCCATCCGCCAGGCGCGTCAAGCTGTAGCCGCGCGCCAGAACCGCCCGCGGATTTAGAATCCGCAACTGCGCTTCGGCATGCCGCAGTGTCCGCCGGTGTTCATCCACGAGCCTGCGGATTGCCAAGTCCATACGCCGCGCCGCCGTCTCGGTTCGCTGTCGAATCAATTGCGGCAAACCGGCCAGGGCATTTTGCAGCCGCACCGCCAAGTAGTCCACCTGCTGCTGCTGACGCGCCACCGCCTGCAACGGATCGAGCAAGCCCGGCGTACGCGTCACCCGGTCGAGCCGATGCCGCCAGCCCAACACCGCCGCCCGCGCCCCAAAGATCAATCGTCGGCGCGCATCGGCTATCCGGCGTTCCAGTTCATCCTTACCCTTCACCACCTGCTCAGCCGCGGCACTCGGCGTCGGGGCGCGTACGTCCGCGGCAAAGTCGCTCAGGGTCCAATCGATCTCATGGCCCACGGCCGAGATCACTGGAATGGCCGAGCGCACAATGGCGCGCACCACGACTTCCTCATTGAAACACCACAAGTCCTCGAGGCTGCCCCCCCCGCGGCCGACGATCAGGACATCAAGTCCACCCCGCTGATTCAACAAATCAATCGCCGCGGCAATTTCATTTGCCGCCCCCTGTCCCTGCACCCGCGCCGGTGCCAGTACCACATGCAGATTGGCAAAGCGTCGGCCTAACACCTGCAAGATATCGCGGATCGCCGCCCCGGTTGGCGAGGTCACAATACCCACATGCTGCGGCAGCGCCGGCAGGGGACGTTTGCGCTCCTCGGCGAACAACCCTTCGGCCGCCAACCGCTTCTTCAACAGCTCCAGCCGCCGCATCAATTCCCCTACCCCCGCCGGTTCCAGCCGCTTGAGCATGATTTGGACATCCCCGCCGGTCTCGTACATCGTCACCTGCCCCCAGCCCCGCACCAGTTGCCCATCCTGGAGCGGCATCGACACGCCCGCCAGCGCACTGCGGAACATCACGGCGCGCAACTGGCCCGTGGCATCCTTCAACGTAAAATAGGCATGCCCAGAGGCCGGCCGTCGGAAGTTGGATATCTCCCCCTCCACCCACACACTGCCAATCGAACCCTCCAGCGCCGCCTTGATACGGCGGGCCAGTTCCGACACTTTCCAAACCTTGCGCTCCGGCCCCTCTGCCGCAGGCGCCTCTTCAAACCCTGACAAGTCGTTGACCATGTTGCTCTACCACTCGATCGGAGCGTTCAGCTCCTCGAGTTCCTCGGGCGTATAATCCGGCGACACCATCTTCATCCGCCCCACCTTCAGCCGTGCGCGCTGGCCCGACAGCAGGTCTCTCACTTCCATGTCGCCAATCATGTAGATCTGACGCAACTTCTTCACCGATTGGACGTCAAAGCGCTTCACGGCCTGGCCGCCGCGCCAGGCTTCGCCGCGCACCACCGCGCCATAGGCTGGTGCCACCCACAGACGGATGCGCGACCAGTTGCCCTCCGACTGGGAGGCAATCTCTGGCGGACAGTCGATCTCGATGATTTGGCAATCCCAGCGGTTGGCAATCCGCTCCCGACCTACGATCCGGGGCTGGGGCCACCAGAAAAATGAAAAGCTCAGTTCCATCCAGCTCATACCGGTATTTTCAACCGAACCAAACAAATCGGGCAAGGGTGCTGGCTGTAACGGATCACCCGTGGCAAAGGAAAACGACGTCTCCTCCCCCAGTTCCACCGTCATCTCCTGTGAGGTTCCCCCAAAGCCATCCAGCAGCGTGTAGCGGGCGATACGCCCCCCCTCGCGCGGCGCCAGGTGGGCCAGCGCACGGACGGTCCGCAAGGGCCGCCCCGCGCGATCGATCACGCGAATGGCCGCCTCCATCTCCAGCGGCACCCCCGGCATGGACTCGCGCACCCGCCGCATCAAATCTTCCGCATCGAAATCATTGGCCCCGGCCGCGGAAGCCGCCAGTACACTCGCCAAGCCCAAGGTCCCCATCCATCTGCACAGATTTCTCATGCGCAGCATCCTATGCAACCTCGCCACCGCCCGCAATCGTTTTCCCATTTCCTGCGCGTCGGCGTCGCGTCTTCGTCACGTCTCCCCCTGAAAAAATAGCTATTTGCTGTATTTCATGGAGCCTTCTCTGAAGAGATTTTCTCGCAAAGGGCACGAAGATCGCCAAGCGGTTTGATCCCTGTTGGATGCTTCTTTGCGGTCTTGGCGCTCTTGGCGAGAGGAATCCATTCTTTTCCGGGAGTACTCACACCCTAAAGATCTACGAAGAGCCAAAAATTGGGTTGATCGTTTCCACCGTTGTGGCATAGTCCCTCCCAGCCCTCGGGCGATTAGCTCAGTTGGTTAGAGCACTTCCTTGACATGGAAGGGGTCGGAGGTTCGAGTCCTCTATCGCCCACCACCCCGTACGATTCAATTTTTCCGCAGGGGATAGCGCGGAAAATGCGGCGACGGCATTCAGCGGCGCGGGGTATTCCACACGCAGGGCGGGCT
>JAVEUJ010000066.1:0-12873 GCA_034005635.1 Kiritimatiellia bacterium
GAGGAGATCGCCCGCTCGTTTGGCGTGCCCTGTTTAGGGTTGATACCCACGGCCCATTGGAAGCAGGAGGGCGACGCATCCTACTGGATCGGGAAAGTGGATCCCGCCAGCGGGTTTGCTGAGGCCTACCGCAACATTCGCTCAGCCTTGTTGCTCAACCCCAATGGTAAGCCATTTCGAACCCTGACGGTTACCTCATCAGTGCCCAAGGAAGGCAAGACAACCACCAGTGCCAACTTGGCCACCAGCTTCGCCCAGACGGGCCAGCGGGTGTTGCTGGTGGATGCCGATCTACACCGGGGCGGGGTGCACCGGTTCTTCGGCCTACAGGCCGGGCGGGGTTTGACCGAGATTTTGCGGGGGCAATTCACCCTCGAGCAGGTTTTGCAGCACACCTCCATCCCGGGATTGGATTTTATTGGAACAGGGGCGTTCCCCGATAATCCCTCCGAGTTGACGCTGGGGGGGGGCATGCAGAAGTTCCTGGAGTTGGCGGCCGCACAGTATGACCGGGTGATTCTGGACGCCCCGCCCGTGCTGGCTGTTTCGGAGTCGACGGTGATTGCCGCGCAAACCGATGCCACGGTGTTGACGATTTGGAGCGGGCGCACGTCGCAAAAATTGGTCCAGGTGGCCGTGCGCCAGTTGCTCTCCCGCGGGGCGAATTTGGTAGGCTGCGTGTTGAACAACCTGGACCTGACGCGACTGGGCACCTATGGCGCTTACAGTTATTATCACTACTATGGCTATGACTATCGCTACGAAGAGGAGCGCCCGGCACCCTCGCCCGGCGATGACACGCCCGCCACCTGAGGTTCAACGCCGTCTATTATGGTTGTAATTTTTCACCGTGGGTCCGGTTGGTCCAAGCGCCATTGGTTTCTCACCTTAGGCGACTGGTTGATTATTGTTGCATCCCAGTTTGCAGCCGTTTTCCTGCGTCTGGGCGTGGCCGATGGGGGAGATTACCTGGCCCGTCACATGGCGACGTTATTCAGTACCGTAATCCTCTACATGCTGGTTTTTTATGCCGGCGGCATGTACGAACCGCCCACTCGGGCCCGGCGCGTGGATTTTGATTTTCTTCCGCTGATCATTACGGCAATTGCCGCGGGACTGACGGGGCTGGTGCTCTATACCCGGCCGCAAATGACCCTGGGCCGTGGCATTTGGGCCATTTCCTCCTTGTTGATTCTGTTCCTGACCTACGGCCTGCGCCAAGTATTTATGGCCATGGTCAAACACGGATTTTTCCTGCGCCGGGCCCTGCTGTTATGCGATCACCCCGACCGCGCCGCCGATCTGTTAGGCCTGCTAGAGCAAAGTCCGGTATCCCCCTACCATGTGTTGGGCTTGGTCTTGTGCGGGGCCGTTTCCGACCATGACTATCCGCATGATCCGCCGGTGCTTGGACATGCCCGCGATCTACATCGGTTGGTGGCCGATGGGAATGTGTCCTCACTGCTGTTGACCGTGTCGCCCATGCGCAGTCATGAGCTGCTGCCGCAATTGCGCCCCCTGCGCTATGTCGGCATTGAAATCATGGATTATGTATCGCTGTCTGAGGAGCTGGCGCGGGAAATCCCCTTAGGTCACATCAACGACGAATGGCTCATGACGGCAGCCCTGAACAGCTCCGTGTTGCAAATTCGCAAGGTCAAGCGCGGCATGGATATTGTTGTGTCGCTGCTGGGATTGATTCCGGGGATTCCGCTGATGTTGCTGGCCAGTGCGCTGATCCGGCTGACATCGCCGGGCAAGGCCATCTATCGCCAGAAGCGCGTAGGTCTCGGCGGAGTTCCCTATGTGCTCTACAAGCTGCGGACCATGCAGTCCGATGCGGAAGCCGGTGGCGCAGTTTGGGCGGGGCAGAAGGATTCACGCGTCACGCCCATTGGCTTTTATTTGCGCAAATGGCGCCTGGATGAACTTCCTCAGCTCTTCAATATTCTTAAGGGCGAAATGAGTCTGGTAGGTCCGCGTCCCGAGCGCCCGGAATTCACCGAAAAATTAGCGACGTTTATCCCGTTCTACAACGAACGCCATTTGGTGCAGCCGGGATTGACGGGCTGGGCGCAGGTGCGCTACCCCTATGGCGCCACTATTGAGTCCGCGGCACGTAAACTCCAGTTCGACCTTTATTACATCAAGAATATGAGCTTTTTGCTCGACATCGCTATTTTATTGCGGACGTTCAAAACCATTTTGGTCGGCCTGCGCCATGACGAAGAATTCTTGCCCGTTGAGGACAAGTTGGAGCATTGGCTGGCCACACGTGACCACCCCGCGGACCAGCCGCATGACGATGGAGGAACCCCATGAGCATTGCCTGCGAATTTGAATATGCCAAGGCCGATAGCCTGAAGGATGCCCTGCGACTTTTGGGGCGGCGGGTCCCCGGGGGCACCGTGGTCCTCGCCGGGGGGACCGATCTGGTGGCGTGGCTGCGCGATGGCACTGCCGCGCCGGGGCTGCTCGTCGATATCAAAGGACTTGAGGCGCTGCGCGGCATCCGCCTCAAGGCTGGCAAGCTGTGGCTGGGGGCGACTACACCATTTTCTGACATCGTAGAATCGCCTTTGGTTCAAAAATATGCACCGATTCTTGCGGAAGCCGCGGGCATGGCGGCATCAGTGGGTGTTCGTAACCGCGCGACCGTGGCCGGCAATATCTGCTCGGCGGTGCCCTGTTGCGACAGCGGCCCGGCCTTGCTGGTGTACGGCGCGAGCATTCATGTGGCCACGTCCCGTGGCAACAAAACGATTCCCGCGACGCGCTGGTTCCTCGGTCCGCGTCAGACGGCACTGCCCAAGGGCGGTCTCGTGACCGGCATCAGCATTCCGATCGCGAAACACGCGGGCGCGTTTGCCAAACTCAAGCGCTATCGCGGCGAAGACCTGGCCCAAGCCAGCGTGGCAGTTCGCGTGGATCCCAACGGGCACTGGCAAGTGGCCTATGGTTCAGTTGCCCCAACGCCGATCCGCGGGCCTCAGGTCGAGCGGGTGCTCAAGGGTGTGAAGAAACCGGATGCGGCGTTAGTGAAGAAGGCGGCGGCATTGGCCGAGACGGAGGTGGCGCCCATCACCGATATTCGCAGTTCGGCGGTCTACCGGCGGATGATGGTGGGGGTCATGCTCTCGCGCACGATGCCCTTGGCGGTTCAACGGCTGAGCGGGCGCGGCCCGGCCTACGGCATCAATATTCTTGAGGAGGATGCACCATGAAAAACATTTCGATTTGCTTGAACGGAGAGGAACGCCAATTAGCGGTGGCCCCCAACGAAACCCTGCTCAACGTGCTGCGCAACCGCCTGGGCATCAAGACGCCCAAGGAAGGCTGCGGCCGCGGCGATTGCGGCGCCTGCACTATTCTGCTCGACGGCAAGGCTGTCCGCAGTTGCCTTATCCTCGCCATTGAGGTCGATGGGCAGTCCGTCACGACCCTGGAAGGGGTGGGGGCCGATGGCCCCACTGCCCTGCAGAAGGCGTTTGTGAAAAATAATGTATTCCAATGCGGATTCTGCGCCCCTGGCGTCATTTTATCTGCCGCCGCCCTGCTGGCGGAAAATCCCCAGCCCACCGAGCACGAGGTGCGCGACGCCTTGGCCGGCAACCTGTGCCGGTGTACGGGCTATGAGCCGATTGTAGAAACCATCCTGGCCGTTGCACAGAGCACCACTCGCAAACCAGCGGCTACCCGGAGGACACGATCATGAATAAAAAGAATGTGGTCGGGACGTCCGCTGTTCGCGTGGACGGCCTGGACAAGGTGACGGGAGCGGCCCGTTATGTGGATGATCTAGATTTTGGCCCCGGCCTGCTTCATGCCGTGGTGGTGACCAGTCCCCATGCTCATGCCCGAATCGTGAAAATCAATACCTCGGTGGCGGAAAAGATGCCCGGTGTTGTCCGGGTGGTCACGGGCAAAGAGTGCCCCTACAAGTTTGGCCTGTACATGCAGGACCGGTTTATTTTTCCGCAGGACCGCGTGCGCTTTGTGGGCGAACAGGTGGCGGCGGTTGTGGCCGAGTCACCCGAAGCCGCCTTGCGCGCGGCCAAATACGTTGAGGTGGACTATGCCCCCCTCCCGGCGGTGCTGAGCCTGGATGATGCCCTTAAGAAAGATGCCGTGGTGATCCATCCTGACCTGGGCAATTACCAACGCGTACCATGGTTTTTCCCGCGCGCGGGCACCAACATTGCTCACTGGCGTAAAACTCGCAAGGGCGATGTGAATAAGGCGTTTAGTGAAGCTGATTTTATTCTCGAAGACACCTATACGGTCCCGCGCTACGCCCATTGCCCCTTGGAAACTCATGCGGTTACAGGTTTGTTTGACCTGGCCGGGCGCCTCACCCTTTGGGCCTCATCGCAATCGCCCTATGCCCAGCGCGGAGTGATGGCCGTGGCCCTCAAGCCCTTTGGCCTGTCGCATCAAGACATCCGCATCATTACCCCCTATGTCGGCGGTGGATTCGGCGGCAAGGCGGGCGTCTCGATGGAGATTATTGGGGCCGTTCTCGCCATTGCAATGAAGGGGCGGCCCGTCAAGCTGCACTGGACGCGCGAGCAGGAATTTATGAACACCTCCCAACGACAGGGCGTCGTGGCCCGCGTCAAAATGGGGGTAAAGAAGAACGGCAAAATCGTGGCGCTGGAACACACCCTGCACTGGGATGCCGGTGCTTCTGCGGAATACGGCGCAAATGTTGTCAACGCCGTGGGCCTCTCGGCCACCGGTCCCTACAGCATTCCCAACGTCAAGATCGACTCCGTCTGCGTCTATACCAATATGCCGCCGTGCGGGGCCTATCGCGGCTTCGGCTACTCCGAGTTCCACTTCGGCCTCGAGTCGCACATTACGCGCATTGCCCGGGCCATCGGCATGGACCCGGTGGCATTCCGCAAGCTCAACGCCATCCGCGAAGGCGATACGCTCGCCTACGGGGCCAAAATGAATCCTGGCGATTTGCAAGGGGCTATTGATCGAGTGGCCAAGGAGATTGGCTGGGGGAAGAAAGAAAAAGCGACCCAGCCCCACAAAGCCATTGGCAAATCGCTGGCGTGTTTCTGGAAGGCCCCCGCCATGCCTCCCAACGCGTCATCGGCCGCCTATCTCAAGTTTAACGAAGACGGCTCGATGAATTTGGCGGTCTCCGGCATGGAAATCGGCCAGGGATTTCTCACCGTAATGGCTCAAATTGCCTCAGAGGTTCTTAGCGTCCCAGTGAAAAAAATTCGCGTGGAGACGCCCGACACCGATCGCAATGCCTACGAATGGCAAACGGTCGGATCCCACGTCACGTGGAGCTGTGGCAATGCCGTTCGCGCGGCTGCCGCCGAGGTCAAAACTAAGCTTATTGCTACCGTTGCCCGCGCCAAGAAGCTGAAGGCTGTCGATCTCTACCTCGAAGGTGAATGCGTCAAGAGCCGCCAAGACCCCGCTCTGGCGCTGCCATTCCGAGATTTTGTCATCGATGGCATTATGCGGCCCGACGGACGCTATGTGGGTGGCCCAATCCACGGCACCGGCATGTTCATGCCGGAATTTACCTCCGCACTGGGCGATCCTGAAACCAGCCAGGGCGGGCACCCCAACGTCCACTATACGGTCGGCGCGGCCGGCATTGTCCTCGAAGTGGACAAGGAAACCGGCAAACTCACGGTGTTGAAAGCAGCGTTGGCGGTGGATGTCGGTCAGGTCATCAACCCCGATCTCGTCAAAGGACAGATTGTCGGCGGTATCCTGCAAGGATTGGCGACCGCCATGTACGAGGATATTCGCTATTCCCCCGAGGGACGGCTGCTGAATCCGAATTTCACGGACTACAAGATTCCGACGACCCTCGACTGTCCGCTCGAGATCGTGCCCATTATGTTGGAAACGCCCCAGCCCGACGGCCCCTTTGGTGCCCGCGGCGTAGGCGAACACACCATGATTGCCGCCGCCCCCAATATCGCCGATGCCATCGCCGATGCCGTGGACGTGCGCATCAAGACCATGCCGCTGACCGCCGAAAAAGTGGCACTGGCCATGCGCGGAATCGAGTACGACGACGTCAAGGGCGACAACCTCGGATTCTGTTTCCGCGGTCGCCCTTGCGACTACCCCTTCGATGTCGGCGGTGCTAGTTAGAGCGAGTTAGGTTGTTCTGTAGCCAGTATTAAAGATCAAAAAATCGGCTTGGCAGGGATCCGCCACGGCGGACAGGCAACCCCGCCCTAACCAAAATCGGAATTTCACGCCGTTGGTAGGGCGAACCCTCCGGGTGAGCCGCAGCTGATTGGGGCAGAACATGGGTATGCAATTGCTTAAAATGCTCTACCCCCTGTTCCAACGCTGATTGGGACTCTCCATATGTTTTATAAAACATGGGTTGTTCGAAAATGCGATTGAGGGTCCGGGGCAGGGGGGGGGCCGGGATGAACTGGCGCAACTATACGCTGGGGGAGGCGCTGGGGGAGGGGGCAGCACCTTGCATTTCCATCAGGCGCCGGATGCGTTCTTCGGTGGGCGGGTGCGTGCCGAAGATGGAGGCTGAGCCGGCGGCGGCGAGCGGATTGATCGCATACATCGGGGCGACAACGCGGTTGACGGGGATCTTCTTGGGATCTTGCTGCTGGGCGATCTTGCGCAACGCGTGGGCGAGCCCGGCGGGATAGCGGGTAAACTGCGCCGCCGAGGCATCGGCCAGATATTCGCGCTGGCGCGAACAGGCAAAGTAGAGCAGGCGCGCGAGGATGGGCGCGAGAATGGCGAGCACCAACGCGACGATCACCATGACCGCCATGGCCGCGCCGCCATTTTTGTTGTTGGATGAACGGCGACGGCTGCCGCCGCCCCAGAACATCATGCGCAGGCCGGCGTCGGCTAATAGTACAATCGCCCCGAGGGTGACACCCGCCAGAGTCATGAAGAGCGTATCGCGGTTGGAGATGTGGCCGAGTTCATGGGCAATGACGCCTTGAAGTTCGTCGCGGCTCAATCGTTCGAGCAGGCCGGCCGTGACGGCCACGCAGGCGCGCTCGGGTTTGAGGCCGACAGCGAATGCATTGGGCACAGGTGTATCGATAATGAACACGCGTGGCATCGCGGGGAGCGCCGCAGAGATGCGCATTTCCTCGACGATGTTGTAGAGCTGCGGGGCGTCCGCGTGCGAAATCTCGCGCGCGTTGGCGGAGGCCAGCAGCACCGACTCGCCGCCCATCATGTTGACCAGCAGCATGACACCCCAGACGGCGATTCCAATGAACAGTCCGTAGAGAGCTGTCTCCACCGAGCCACCCATCAGCAGTCCGATAGCGCCACCCATACCCGCCAGCAAGAGGGCCAGGATGAAGATCAACCAAGCCGAGCGCCGCTTGTTAGCGGCAATGGCTTCCCACATGAGAGCGCTCATAGATCAGTATTCAGAATTCAGGAGTCAGGATTCAGAATGAGGGACGGGTTAGGAAAAGGAGACCTTGGGCACTGCGCGTTCGGCGGCATCGGTCAATTCGAAGAGTTCGCGAGCGGTGAAGCCTGCGGGCCCGGCGACGAAGTTGGCAGGAATGGTTTGAATGCGCGAATTATAGCGCGTGACGCTGTCATTATAGGCCTGGCGTGCGAAAGAGATTTTGTTTTCGGTAGAGGACAGTTCCTCTTGCAGCGCGAGAAAATTCTGCGAGGCCTTGAGGTCCGGGTAGCGTTCGACGTTGACCATCAGTCCGCGCAGGGCGCCGGAGAGCTGACTCTCGGCTTGACCCGCCTCCGCGGGCCCGCTCGCCTTCATGGCGTTGGCGCGGGCGTTGGTGATGGCTTCGAGTGTGCCGCGTTCATGGGCCATATAGCCCTTGACGGTTTCGAGCAGATTAGGAATGAGATCGTGGCGGCGCTTGAGTTGAACATCGATTTGCGCCCAGGCGTTATCGACGAAATTGCGCAGATGAACGAGACTGTTATAGATCGACACGAACCACAGAATGAGAACGGCGAGAATACCTAGAAGAATGAATACAGGTGCCATGATGTGCTTCCTTTCCTTTGGCGCTCAAGCGCGCGGTTGCGTACGA
Organism: Kiritimatiellia bacterium; assembly: GCA_034005635.1. GTDB lineage: Bacteria > Verrucomicrobiota > Kiritimatiellia > CAIQIC01 > Lenti-01 > JAAZFE01. The sequence continues at coordinate 8,052 of JAVEUJ010000066.1, forward strand.
TGAAGACTATACGCAACGGCGCAGAGAAACGCAAGGGGAGAGCAAGGGCCGGCACGTGAGCGGTACCCTGAAGCGGAGGGGCTCGCAACAGGTCGAAAATGGACGCACGTACGAAAATTTTCGAAAAAATAGTTTTACAGTAGGCCGCCGCGGGGCAGATAAATAGCACTATTAGCCAATGAAAACGGGGTTTCTATGGAAAGTGAAAAAAAGATAAAGAAAAGGGTTGACGCGACTAGGTCGGGTGCGTATATTACGCGGCACTTGAATGAATTGGGTTGCGCAAGCAGCCGATGCAGTGAAAGTTTGGTTCTGTTTAAAATAGTGTTTTAGCCACTTGACAAATAAGCCAGTCAGGGTTAGAGTCACTACAGGATCAATTAAGCGAGCGAGTTATTCTTGCCGCTGCGCAGTTCCGGAAGACCCTTGAACGAACCGGGATAGGGATGACGGGAATTTGCGCATTTGTGTTCTTTGGAAAATGGAATAACATTCATGTAACACCGCTTCGAATCAGAAGCGGTGTGGTAAGTACAAACAGCTTGTGAAGAGTCATAAGTTAATTCTTAAAGCCAGTTCGGGTCCTAATCCGGATTGGCCGACAAGGATCGAAACAATCGGGTCGGCGGGCAACTGCTGATTTGAACCCATTATATATGGAGAGTTTGATCCTGGCTCAGAACGAACGCTGGCGGCGTGGATTAGGCATGCAAGTCGAACGAGAATCTGATGGTTCAAGTTTTCGGACAAGAACCATTGGAGGACAGTGGCGGAAGGGTGAGTACAACATGGGTAATCTATCTTCAAGTTGGGTATAGCTTTTCGAAAGGAAAGATAATACCGAATGTGGTGATCCGACGCCTGTCGGAGACTCTAAAGGTGGGGACCGTAAGGCCTGCCGCTTGAAGCCGAGCCCGTGCACTATCAGCTTGTTGGTGGGGTAATGGCCTACCAAGGCAATGACGGTTAGCTGGTCTGAGAGGATGGTCAGCCACACTGGGACTGAGATACTGCCCAGACTCCTACGGGAGGCTGCAGTCGAGAATCATTCGCAATGGGCGAAAGCCTGACGGTGCGACGTCGCGTGGAGGACGAAGGTCTTCGGATCGTAAACTCCTGTCATGAGGGATAAATAGCCCGGGAAGGAATATCTCCTGGGACTGATAGTACCTCAGGAGGAAGAGACGGCTAACTCTGTGCCAGCAGCCGCGGTAATACAGAGGTCTCGAGCGTTGTTCGGATTTACTGGGCGTAAAGGGAGCGTAGGCGGTTCGGTATGTCGAATGTGAAAGCCCACAACTCAACTGTGGAAATGCATTCGAAACTGCCGGGCTAGAGTACTGGAGAGGAGAGCGGAATTCTTGGTGTAGCGGTGAAATGCGTAGATATCAAGAGGAACACCGGTGGCGAAGGCGGCTCTCTGGACAGATACTGACGCTGAGGCTCTAAAGTTAGGGGAGCAAACAGGATTAGATACCCTGGTAGTCCTAACCATAAACGGTGTACACTTGGTGTGCGAGGAATTGTCCCTTTGCGCGCCGGAGCTAACGCGTTAAGTGTACCGCCTGGGGAGTACGGTCGCAAGATTAAAACTCAAAGGAATTGACGGGGACCCGCACAAGCGGTGGAGCATGTGGCTTAATTCGATGCAACGCGAAGAACCTTACCTGGACTTGACATGCAAGTGGTAGAATCCTGAAAGGGAGACGACCGTAGCAATACGGAGCTTGCACAGGTGCTGCATGGCTGTCGTCAGCTCGTGCCGTGAGGTGTTGGGTTAAGTCCCGCAACGAGCGCAACCCCTGTGGTTAGTTGCCCTTATTTAGTTAGGCACTCTAACCAGACTGCCTGTGATAAGCAGGAGGAAGGTGGGGATGACGTCAAGTCAGTATGGTCCTTATGTCCAGGGCTGCACACGTGCTACAATGACCAGCACAGAAGGAAGCAAGACCGCGAGGTGGAGCTAATCCCAAAAACTGGTCTCAGTTCGGATTGGAGTCTGCAACCCGACTCCATGAAGCTGGAATCGCTAGTAACGGCGCATCAGCTACGGCGCCGTGAATACGTTCCCGGGTCTTGTACACACCGCCCGTCACATCATGGAAGCCGATGGCACCCGAAGTCGTTCTTAACGGACGCCCAAGGTACGATTGGTGACTGGGATGAAGTCGTAACAAGGTAGCCGTTGGGGAACCAGCGGCTGGATCACCTCCTTTCTAAGGAGAATCCCTGAAGACGAGGCTTGCCTCGCCCCTTCAGTGGATACGGACAATCATTCAACCGTAAGGAAGAATGAGCCCCGGCTTGACCGGGGCCACAAAAAACAAAAACGATGACACAACACAAGTCAGCGTGCTTACCGCACCGCTTCTGCTTCGATGCAGAACAACATGAATGGTCGAGAGTCACAAGGCGTCACTCACGAATGGAGCAGTGTCCTGCCCAGGGCCAGTCCCGCGGGGGCATAGCTCAGTTGGTAGAGCGCCAGCTTTGCAAGCTGGATGTCACGGGTTCGAATCCCGTTGCCTCCACCAACGCAACCGGGCGTGTAGCTCAGTTGGTTAGAGCGCGTCCCTGATAAGGACGAGGTCACTGGTTCGACTCCAGTCACGCCCACCACGTTCTCGATATTCCAGCGATTTCCGCCGGTAAGGCGGTGCGATCTTTGACATGTGCATAGGATACATTGATGATTAATTACAAAGAAGGGTAGATACTACTCTTCACCGTAGATAAACATAAAGAATCAGAAAACATAACTCATGATTGACCCAATTTTAAAAAAAAATTGGTCAAGCTCAAAAGGGCGCATGATGGATGCCTTGGCATCAGTAGGCGATGAAGGACGTGATAAGCTGCGAAAAGCTTCGGGGAGTGGCAAATACACTTTGATCCGGAGATATCCGAATGGGAAAACCCAGCGGGAGTAATGTCCCGTTGACAGAGTCTGAATAAAATAGGGCTTTGTCGCCAACCCCGGGAAGTGAAACATCTCAGTACCGGGAGGAAAAGAAAACAACAGTGATTCCCTTAGTAGTGGCGAGCGAAAGGGGAACAGCCCAAACCAACGTGCTTGCACGTTGGGGTTGCGGGATCCCAATGTGGGATCTTCAATGGATAGAAGAAGCTTGTGGAAAAAAGCTCCATAGAGGGTGACAGACCCGTATTCGAAATCCAGCGAAGCCCTAGGGACATCCCAAGTAGCACGGGACACGTGTAACCCCGTGTGAATCCGGTGCGGCCACGCACCAAGGCTAAATACTGCTGATGACCGATAGTGAACTAGTACCGCGAGGGAAAGGTGAAAAGAACCCCTGCTAGGGGAGTGAAACAGTACCTGAAATCATGTGCTTACAAGCTATGGTAGCCTGCCGCAAGGCGGGTGGCCGTTTGCCTTTTGCATAATGAGTCCGCGAGTTATGGTTGGCAGCAAGGTTAATCCGCCTCTGGCGGAGGAGCCGAAGCGAAAGCGAGTGCGAAATGTGCGATTTAGTTGCCAGCCATAGACCCGAAGCCGTGTGAGCTATCCATGGGCAGGTTGAAGTCTCTGTAACAGGAGATGGAGGACCGAACCGGTGAGTGCTGAAAAACTCTCGGATGACCTGTGGATTGGAGCGAAAGACTTATCAAACTCGGTGATAGCTGGTTCTCCTCGAAATAACTTTAGGGTTAGCCTGCACGAATGCTCGCCGCGGAGGTAGAGCACTGAATGGACTAGGGGCCTTACCGGGTTTCCAACGCCAATCAAACTCCGAATACCGCGGCAGTCACGTGTGGAGATAGACTGTGGGGGATAAGCTTCATAGTCAAAATGGAAACAGCCTAGACCGCCAGTTAAGGCCCCTAAATTCAGTTCAGTGACTAAGGATGTGGGATTGCAAAAACAGCTAGGATGTTGGCTTAGAGGCAGCCATCATTTAAACAGTGCGTAACAGCTGACTAGTCGAGCGATCTTGCGCCGAAAATGATCGGGACTAAACTGAATGCCGAAGCTGCGGATTTCGCAACGCCTGCGGGCGATGCGGAGTGGTAGAGGAGCGTTGTATATACATTGAAGCGTAAGGGTGACCGAACGTGGAGCGTATACAAGTGATTATGCGGACATGAGTAACGAATAGCCGGGTGAGAATCCCGGCCGCCGAAATCCCAAGATTTCCTGGGGAAGGTTCGTCCGCCCAGGGTTAGTCGGCCCCTAAGTCCAGGCCATGTAGGCGTAGGCGATGGGAAGCAGGTTTAATATTCCTGCACCGCCGGTTGGCGATAAAGACGTGATGGAGTACTCGGAAAGTTAGATCAGCCGTCGATTGGAAGTGACGGTTTAAGCCCGTAGGGGTGCTGCCAGGCAAATCCGGCAGTGCAACCTGAAAGGTGATGAGACGCGGAGGCCTTGGCCGAAGTGGATTGATTGATACTCTGCCGACAAGAAAAGCTTCTAGCGAGTCAACAGGCGACCGTATCGGAAACCGACACAGGTGGGAAGGTAGAATATACTAAGGCGCGCGAGAGAAATCTCCTTAAGGAACTCGGCAATCTAGCCCCGTAACTTAGGAAGAAGGGGTCCTTTAGACCGTTCGTGTAACAGCAAAGCGGACTGAAGGCGCAGTGAAAAGGCCCAGGCGACTGTTTATCAAAAACATAGCACTATGCTAACTCGAAAGAGGATGTATATGGTGTGACACGTGACCAATGCTGTAAGGTTAAGGCAAGGGGTTAGCCGCAAGGCGAAGCTCTGAACCGAAGCCCCAGTGAATGTCGGCCGTAACTATAACGGTCCTAAGGTAGCGAAATTCCTTGTCGGGTAAGTTCCGACCTGCACGAATCG
>JAVEUJ010000202.1:0-3130 GCA_034005635.1 Kiritimatiellia bacterium
CTTGGATGATAGCAGCGCGATCCATACTACAATCCCTCCAAACTGTGTTTTTAAAACACGTTTCTCATGATACCATCTCCATAACTCACTTTTAAACAGGATGTTACAGAATTGGAAATGATGAAGGACAAAGGGGGATAACGTGGCTCTCGTAGCGTGGACCTCCCGGTCCGCGCATCTTTATCTTCACCGTTATTCTTTCATGAGTTCTTGAGTTCAGATTCAGTTTCCTCTTTCCCCTCCTTTTCCCATCTGTGAAATCTTGCTTGCCCGCCGTAGCCTTGGCGAAGGTGGGTGTAATCCGTGGTGGCTTTAATCCCTTTGGTTGCGGCTTGCCGCGCTGTGGAGTTCTCTGTACTGGATCCGACTGCTCCAGGCTATTACCTACCACGTCAGCCCCCAGATGCGCCACGCGTTAATAGGCGTCTTCGTAGTACTCTTCTTCCGGATATTCAATCTCGTAGCCCTCTTCATCGAGCGGCGGCAGCAGCCCTTCGGCCACTAGCTGGGCATCGCGATCCGGAGTCAGTTGAACCGGCAGAGGTGGCAGGCCCTGGCGAATGACTTCCATCTGGTAGTCCTGCAAATGGCGCTCTAATTCTTCGCCGGTATAAATTGGCTTGGGCACTTCCACCGGTTGTTGGCGCGCCAACATCCGCTGGCGGCGGCGCTCGGCATAGGATAAGCGCCGTTCATCGGCATCCTTCATCCGGCTTTCCTGCTCAGCCGACGTCAACACCTGCGAGCCCGCTGTGCCGCTCATTCGCAACACGACGACCTCATCCCCCTTTTTTAGGACCGCCTCTTCCTTATCGTAATCCACATCCAGCAGCTCAATACCCTCTTCGCTTTCCCCCACCACCAGCGAGAAGTAGCGGTTGTCCTTCTTGTCCACAACCGCCGCGCGCAAACTGCCGTCATCTTCTTCGTAAATTCCTGATAGAATCAGCGTGGCCGCAAAGGACTCCTGTACCGGGACCACTCGTTCTGGCGGCGGACTGTCGGGCGGGGGCGTTCCAAATGGCTGGCGATCTAAAATGATCTGATAGTCGGCCATGGTCCGCGGGACTTCCGCGTGAACCGCCATAGCGGCCACCAGAACACATCCCAGGCAGATCATTAGCGATTTCATGGATTGTCAGCCTAGCGAATGCCCGCTATGCGCGCAATGCCCTTTTGAACACCCATCCAAACGCATTACACCAACCCAAAAGCCTCACCAAACAGCTTCTTCACGTGCCCCTTGATCATTACCACGTGGTTGCCCAGCGGATCACGTAACAAGTCGGTCAAGGCTGCGCCCGGTATCCGCACCTTGACCTGTGTACGGCACAGATGATCGTCTTGAAGGCTTTCAAGCAACGTGCCCTCCGCCCCCCACCAGCGCTCTAATCCCGCCCCCCCAAGGCGTAGCAGCGTCACCGGACCGGTTGGGAAATCCCCTGCAATACCAATGCCCTTGCCGGACTCAAAGTGGGTCATCATGCGGTGCTCTTCCACCAAACCCAATGGCACCGTGCAGTGCGCCAGCAGGATCGTCCCCTTGGCGGTATCGATATCGGCCGGATTTGCCATCCAGCCCACCCGTCCCGTCAAATGCCACAGCCAACGCAGCATAATAATCGATGGGATATCTCCCTCGCAACCGGCCGATATCCCTTCATCCGCCAGTCGCGAGAGCGCTAAACATCCCGTGACGCCCTCTTTCTCCAGCAGATCGAAGCAGCGCACCGTGATGGCTGATAAACGGTAACGCTCCACCAGTGCCTTGAGTCCGCGGTACACCCCCACCGATCGCGCAAAATCCTCTTGCGTCGCCCCGGTGGTGGATGCCGCCTGGCTCCAAGCTGCGAACTCCGGCCCCTCTTGCGGCACCGGATTCTGAGCCATCTGCGCCAGCAGTTCGTCTAGTTCTAGTGGAACAATCTTCATGCCAAAACGTCCCGCCACCACCTCTGCAGACTGCGAGCTCGCCACCAACCACTCAGAACTTTCCCCCACCAGCCCCAAGCGCTCGGACGCCAACCGTCCCTGGGCTTCGAGGCACACCGCCGTCTGAGCAATATCGGCCAGCGTAGAAACGTCATGCGGTCCCCGCAGCAAGTAGATTCGCCCTTGTCCACCCTCCTGACGGACCTGCGCTAGGATTTCCAGAGCCGCCGGTAGTGAGTTGTGCTGCGGATGGGCGATCAGCAACATGGGGCCTGCTCGACCCTGCTGGGCGCGGGACCGGTAACGACGGATTACATCGCGCTCTACTCCGCCGGTTTGGATGAAATGAAAGGCCACCTGCTCCCCATCCGCCACCGCCCCGTCTGCGCGCTGCCCACCCGTCTCCAGCAACGCTTTCTCGATATCCCCCAGCAGAATGCCTAACTGCCGCCGATCATGCAGACCCGAAGCCATCGAGATGTAGAGGAAACTCATATGGTGTGCTCCTGTGCTTTGGCATTCAATTTACGTCGCGTGGCCCGTTTCAGCAACAGCAGACTTGAATGCCCCCCCGTTTTATGGTTGAAGCAAGCCCTGCCCACGCCCCGGTAGCTCAGTTGGACAGAGCGGCGGTTTCCTAAACCGTAGGTCGCAGGTTCGATCCCTGTCCGGGGTACCATCCTACGCGGGCGTTGCCCGCTCCGGCTGGCAAGCCATCCTGCGAACCTGGTTCTGGCTGGCCAGCAAAAGAGTTGCAAAAATGATAACCCTTTATATCCTGCAAAGCCTTGAGAACTCGCGCCGGTATATAGGTATGACAAACAACCTACAGCGTAGACTCCATGAACATCGCGCCCGTAAAACAAAAGGCGGCCAACAACTCAAAAGCTTCAAGCTGATTCACACCGAAACATTTCCCGACTACACCACTGCCCGCGCCAGAGAGAAGTTTCTTAAAACAGGTGCCGGTCGGGAATGGGTGTCGAGACAGATGCGCCAGCACGGTTTGTCGGGGAACGCATCCCCGTTTCATTGACTTCCATCGTCTACTCGTTGAAACAATGGGCAGCCGCACGCTGATGCGTGGACTACAAACGGGGTGATGTTTGTAGTACAGCCTTCAGGCTGAACAGATAATCCCGTGAGCTCCATTCGGTCAACGAAACGGGGATGTGCCCGTTTGTCGGAATAGCAGGCC
>JAVEUJ010000203.1:0-3091 GCA_034005635.1 Kiritimatiellia bacterium
GCCATTGCCATAAGCCATGTTGTGTCAGCGGATACTACAACAAGAAATGCAGCGCCAACTTTTCGGCGTTTCCCCTTGAACAGTGAAGATTCCTTGTTGGATATTCAATATTGTCTCCCTCTCCCCCTCTGTGCCCCTCGGTGGCCCTCTGTGGTTAAACCGGCTTTCTTCCTGCTTTCCTGCTGTTTCCTGTTTTCCTGCTAAATTCCCCCTCCGCTCCCTGCCCCTTTGCGCCTTCGCGCCGTGGCGTGAGACCGGCTGCTCTAGCTGTTCATGAGTTCTTGAGTTCAGATTCATTCCCGGCTCCCCCCACCTTCCCCATCCGTGTAATCTTGCTTGCCCGCCGTCTTGTCCACCGTAGCCTTGGCGAAGGCGGAACCCTTGGCGAAGGTGGGTGTAATCCGTGGTTAAATTCTCTTCTTTGGTTGCGGCCATGCTGCGCTGCGTCATCCGTGGTGGCTCCCTCTGCTGTTCATGAGTTCAGATTCATTTTATTCATTCCCCGTCCCGCCTTACCCCGATATTGGATATTGAATTTTACCCCCAGCCCCCATAACCTAAGCGCCCACAACATAAGCACCTGAATCAAAACCCCCAAATCACCATGACCACCAAAACATTCCCCCTCTCGCGCGAACAAACTGAACGCATTACCCAAGATTACCCCACCCCCTTCCACCTCTACGACGAAGCGGCCATCCGTGACAACGCCCGCCGCCTCACTCAAGCCTTCGCCGCCCTCCCCGGCTTCCGCGAGTTTTTTGCCGTCAAGGCCACCCCCAATCCCTTCTTGCTGCGCATTCTCGCCGAGGAAGGTTTTGGCGCCGACTGCTCCAGCCTCGCTGAACTGCGCCTCTGCGAGATGGTCGGACTCACTGGCGAACACATCATGTTCACCTCCAACGAAACCCCCGATGAGGAATTTCGCGAAGCCCGCCGCCTCGGCGCCATCATTAACCTCGACGACATCACCCTCATCGATGCGCTGGTCGAGGCCACCGGCTCCCTGCCTGAAACCCTCTGCTTCCGCTACAATCCTGGTGCCGCCAAAGCCGGCAATACGATCATTGGCCATCCCGAAGAAGCCAAGTACGGCCTAACCCGCGACCAACTTTTCGAGGCCTACGCCCGCGCCCGTGATCTCGGCGTCAAGACCTTTGGCCTGCATACCATGGTCGTCTCCAACGAACTCGATGAGCAGTACCACATCGAAACCGCCCGCATGCTCTTTGAACTCGCCGTCGAGCTGAAGGACCGTCTCGGCATCCACCTTTCTTTCGTCAACACCGGCGGCGGCATTGGCATCCCCTACCGTCCCGAAGAAAAGGCGGTCGACTACCCCACCATCGCCCGCGGTATCCGCGCTGTCTACGACGAGGTGCTGATCCCCGCCGGACTCAACTCACTCGCCTGCAACATGGAATGCGGACGTGCCATCACCGGCCCATACGGCTGGCTGGTCACCCGCGCCATCCGCCACAAAGAAACCTATCGCTCCTATATCGGCGTCGATGCCTCCATGGCCAACCTCATGCGCCCCGGCATGTATGGCGCCTACCACCACATTACCGTCCTCGGCAAAGAAACTACCCCCGCCTCCCAGATCTACGATGTCGTCGGCTCGCTGTGCGAAAATTCTGACAAGTTCGCCATCCAGCGTCAGCTCCCCAAAATCGAGATGGGCGATCTGCTCGTCATCCATGACACCGGCGCCCACGGCCACGCTATGGGCTACAATTACAACGGCAAGACCCGCTCCGCCGAGCTGCTCCTGCGCCCCGATGGATCCATCTTCCAGATCCGCCGCGCAGAAACTCTCGACGACCTCTTTGCCACCCTCGACCTCCCCGCCGCCCGGTCGTTTAAGTAAAAAAAGGGCAGGTAGCCTTATGGCTCCCTGCCCCTGATTTTCAATTATGGGGCGGCCCAGCACCCCTCTGCTCTACGCCTGCGTCGGCTCCGCCGGTGGCACATCCATCACCGGGACATCCACCACGGGCACCGGCTCAGTCGTCACGCCCTCGAACATATGCCGATACGCCACCACGCTCACAATAGCGCCAAACGGCGCCGTCAAAATCACGCCAAACCCGCACAACAGCAGGCCCAAGCCCGAAATCAGGCTGCCCAGCAATGTGACCACCAGCAGTGAGACATATTCTTCCTTGGCCTTCTCAAAGCTCGCCATGATCGCCGGCCAGAACTCCTGCTTCTGATCCACGATCAAGGGCATCGCAAACATCACCAGCGGCGCAATCAGCAACCCGGCCACTCCGCCAATGACGGGAATAAAGCTCAAGACCCCATAAGCCACCGCCAACACCACCACCAGCAACAACGCCTGGAGGAAGAAATCAAATCCTTTGAACACATCGCCAACTTGAGGCTTCGGTTCTGATTTGCGCGACACCCGCAGGATAACCATTACGAGACCCGCAAACATCGGCCCGCCCAGCACCCCACAGGTAAATGCCCCCAGCAACCCCGCTACCAATGTCGCCAAACACAACAAGCCGAAATTCGCCTTGTACAGTTCAAACGCCTCGCTGATCCACCCACCCACATCTACTTTATTTTCCGCCATGGTCTGCTCCTATTTTTCTAACCGGTTATCGCCGTTTTACTTTTGTGGGTGTAACTTATCCGATAATTTCTTCCCCCGCAAGCCCACTGCTTGACATTTTGCCCCTAGTCCGTATGCTTCCCACGCTTCCCTCAACAAAGGGCGTTTAGCTCAGCTTGGTTAGAGCGCGTGCCTCACATGCACGAGGTCACTGGTTCGAGTCCAGTAACGCCCACCATCCAAGACTTTTCGGCGTTTCCGCTATGATGCGCCACGGTTTGGGGAAATCCGCGAGCAACACGGGGGATGCGGATTCGACAAGCGGGGCGGGCGGATTTTGGGCGAGGTCCGCGACGGACACGGGCGGGGCGGGCGAATCTCCGAACACGAAAAACGACGCGAAGGACGGGGCTGGCACGAGGTTTTCGGTTTCGGCGCGTGCGGCACAGCCGCCGCGCCGAGGTTCGGAAACGCGGGTTGGATTTCGGGGGGTGCGCCGCCGCAGGAGCGGGGCGCGAAGCGACCCGA
>JAVEUJ010000204.1:0-3081 GCA_034005635.1 Kiritimatiellia bacterium
GCTCTTCCGATCTAACTGCCCGATGACCGCTGGCGCATCGTTGCCTGGGATCCCGATGGCGGTGTCAAAATTCGCCATCTGCCGGATCACCGCGACCTGTGGATTTTGGCCGGCCGACAAATGGCGACCGCCGAACGTATCGAAGTATGCTCCCTGTTCGAGGATACCCCCCTGGAGGATGGCGCACCGGCACGCCAACTCATCCGATCAATTCTTGCCGCCGGGGGACTGCCGGCTTTGGACTGGTCGCCGGGAAAATGGCTTTTCCGCCGGGGAAATCTTGTCCGTGAACTGCTCGCTGAATTTTCTCCGGACCAGTTGGTCCTAGTCGATACCTCGCTGCGGTGCCGCGGTTGGCCCGCCCCCCGGGTATACGCGGCAGCTCGGCGCCAAGGACGCGCCCTGTTGGCCGGGTCGGATCCGTTGCCCATCCCGGGTGACGAAACAATGGTCGGCCGCTACCACTGCGTCTTCTCGATCCCCCCGCTTGAGGACCCGTCGCGTCTGGTGGCGCCCCTGCGCGCCGCGTTAACATCCGGACCCCAGCCGATTGCCTTCGCAGGCCGGCGCAACTCGCCCCTCACCGCATGGGGCCGCCTGCGTCGTCATGCCCGCAACGCCCAGGCCGCATCACCCGCCCCCTCCCCCCGTCCCGTTGGGCTGTCATCCTGAGCCTGCCGAAGGATCTCGGCATTGTCCCGTAGACCCGGGCACCGGGACAGAACCGGGAAGGGGCGGTTCCGGCGCTGCGCGCCTGCACTCACCATGGCCCCCCCTTCCCCGAAATGTGTAGTTTTGTTGCGCGCGGCTGTTCCGTCCTCGTACCGTTTTGCAACCCCATATATATCGGTGTTTATAAACACCGTGCATCGTCAAAATATACAAAATCTACACGACCATCTCCCTGCCTGGCACAAGGCTGGCCCGCTTGACTCGCGGCGGGCTATTTGACAAAGTGCCCCACATTAAGGCCTTTGCTGATTGTTTCCGTGTGCAGGCGCACCATGTTAAACGCGTCAGGAGGAAGAATGAAAAGAATAAGTCTACGCTTCACTAATGTCATGATGCTGGTGGCCCTGTCTGTCTTCTGGGTCGGCTGCGATAGCGGCGGCAGCAGCGGGCTGTCGAACAAGAATCCCGGCAACAACGACGTGAACACCGTCGTCGCTTTTGGCGACAGCATCACGGCGGGCTCTTCTTGCCCATGCCTCTCCTATCCTTCCCGCTTAGGCGGTATGATCGACAAGCGTGTCATCAATACCGGTATTCCTGGCAGCCGAGTCAAGGAGGGTGTCGGACGCACGCAATCAGTGATTAACAGGCATCATCCGGCTTTCTTTTTGATTCTCTATGGCATCAACGACGTCATTCATGGCGGAGACCCTGCCATGATCATTAATGCGTTGTCCCAGATGGTGGCTATCTGTCGCGAAAATAATGTGGTGCCAGTGCTGGCGACTTATCCCACGATGCTATGGGACCACGAAGTTTTTGCCGGTACAACCTACGTGCTCAATGCAGAAATCCGCACCTTGGCCAAGGCCGTCGGTGTCCGCTGCGTTGATCTGGAACTGGAATTTGCAGCGAACCCCGCTTTTTACATGCCCGACGGTCTGCATCCCAACGATGCTGGCACCCAAGTCATGGCTATGGCTTTCGCCGATCTGTTTTAGTGTGTCTCATGGGGCGCGGCCTAAGGCGTGACCTCGCGTTTTGTCCCTCCGTTTGAAAGGCTCTGCGTCATGCAACGAAACCTGACCTCGCTCTCCGCTGCCCCATTCGATTTGCTGGTCATCGGCGGGGGCATCTATGGTGCGGCCTTGGCGCGCGAAGCAGCGACTCGCGGACTCAAAACTGCTCTGGTCGAACAGGCCGATTTCTGCTCGGGATCCTCAGCCAACAGCCTCAAGATCATCCATGGCGGGTTGCGTTATCTGCAACAGGCCGATCTGCCGCGGGTCTTCGAATCGATTCGCGAGCGCAGCATTCTGCTGCAAACTGCACCGCACCTGGTGACGCCCGTTCCCTGCCTGATGCCCACCCGGGGGGTGGCCATGAAAAGCCGTCCGGTGATGGCCCTGGGCATGCTGGCGAATGACATCCTTAGTTGCCACCGCAATCGCCATCTCGATCCTCAGCGCAAGATCCCCAACGGCGGGACCCTTTCGCGCAGCGAAGTACTGGCCATCCTGCCCATGTTGCGCGACACTCGCACCACCGGGGCTGCCCGCTGGTATGATGGTCTGGCCTACGACACCGAGCGGCTGGTCGTGGGAATGGTCAAGGCGGCAGCACGGGCCGGCGCTGTGGTCGCTAATCATGTACGAGTGCGCTCTCTGCGGCAGGACCAGAACCGGATAACCGGTGCGGTGGTCGAGGATGGCCTCAGCGGCGCGACATTCGACATCCGCGCCTCGATGGTGGTCAATGCCGCCGGACCGTGGATTGGACAGATGCTGGAAGGGCTTGAGCGTCCTCTGGCCGAACCAGCACCGCATCTTGCATTGGGCATGAATCTCCTCATTCGTAATTGGCCCGTCACCACCCACGCTCTGGGCCTGCAATCCTCCCGCCAAAATCGCCTATACTTTTTCATGCCCTGGCGCGGCACGGTCATGGCGGGCACCTATTATCGTGCACATACCGGCTCCCCGGACAACCTCAGTGTAACCGATGCCGACATCACCGCCTATCTCGAGGACCTCAATTCTTGTTTACCTGGCGTGACCATTTCCCCCGACGACATCCTGGCCGTCCACGCCGGAATCGTACCCTGCCTAAAGCCGGCACGGCCCGACCAAGAGCCCGCCCTGCTTCGGCACTACAAGCTGATCGATCATGCCCGCCGGGATGGCATTCAGGGCCTGTTTTCCATTTGTGGCATCAAATACACCACCGCCCGCGGGGTTGCCGCGCACGTGGTCGACACCATTGCGGCACGCATCGGCATCGCCGTTCCGCCTTCTACAACCAGCCAAGACCCGCTGCCCGGCGGCGATATCCCTGACCTGGGCGCCTTCCAACAGGACATGACCACCGCCCACCCCGATATCGAGCCGGCTATCCTTGAGCATTTGCTGG
>JAVEUJ010000067.1:0-12573 GCA_034005635.1 Kiritimatiellia bacterium
CTGGAGTTTGGCACATGAACTGGCCCTGGCCGCTATCGCTGTTCCGCAAACCTGCCAAGAACCGGCCTGAATCACATCAGGCGGGGGCGTGGGGGGAAGACCTTGCGGCCCGGCTTCTGCGGCGTAAAGGTTACCGGATCCTGGGCCGCAACGTCCGCTTCGGTTCACGCTGTGAGCTGGATCTGGTGGCGCGCTCACCGGCTCCGGAAACCCTCGTGTTTGTTGAAGTCAAAACGCGCCGCAGCGAACACTTTGGGCGCCCCATAGCGGCGGTGGACCGTGCCAAGCGCCGAGCCCTTGGGCGTGCCGCCCACCGCTATCTGCGCCGCCTCAAGGTACGGCCGCCGCGCATCCGCTTCGATGTCGTGGAAGTCGTCGGCTTGCCGACAGGAGACCCGCCCGTCATCCGTCACATTGAGAATGCGTTTTCGCCCGGACCAGGCTATCGTGTTTAGCAGAAGTTTTTGTGGAAGTAGGCCGGAGTCAGAAGTCAGAATGAATAGTCACCTTATATTTAAAGTGAGATTGATGCGGATATTCTGGATACTGAATCCTGAATTCCAATGAAATGACCGTTTCATAAAATAGTACTAGCCCCATGAAGCCCTCCCTCCCCATCTATACAATTTTCATCCTCTTAGCCTTGGCTGTTACCCCGCCGCCACGCGCCGGAGCCTTTATCGGTGAATGGGAACTCGACTACGATAGGATTGCGGAGTCCGGCCAAAAGCTGTTCGACCAAGTGGCCCCGCTTTCCATGCAGGAATCCTTTCGGTTCTATACGGCCGACGAACTTAAATCTACATTTGGTCCCATTCAAAATGCTCTGGAAGGTGGCAGTCTCGAGGCACTGGCAGAACTCCAACCTAGTGCGCGCCAAACCCTTGATTCCCTGCGCGCTAATCCCAAGGACGAAGCCTATGCCGACTGGCTGCAAGCGCGCATGGATTTCTTTGAAATGGCCGCCGAAGTCGAACAGGCCATTCCTACGCCGGTTGCGCCCCCGGCACCGACGCGGCCCGTACCCGGCCCGCCACTGATCCCTCATCCCACGCTCCCGCGTCCCCCGCTAATTCCCCATCCGCCGGAGCCTGATAAACCCGCCCTGCCACCGCATCCTACCTTGCCTCAACCCACTTTGATTCCGCATCCGGCCGTACCGCCCCCACCACCTGCGGCCCCGACCACACCTCGCCCTGCCGCCGCGCCCGCCCCGCTAGACAATGCTCGCAATCGTTATGTAGAAAGTCGCGATGTCTGGGTACGCAAGCTCTCCAACCGCCCCGCCCCCGCTCGTGCCGCCGCCCTACTGCCCGGCCTCAAACGCATCTTCCGCGAGGAGGGCATCCCGCCGGAACTGGTGTGGCAGGCCGAAGCGGAGTCCACCTTCAACCCCGCCGCTCGCAGCCCCGTCGGTGCCGTTGGTCTGTATCAGTTCATGCCGGCCACTGCCCAAGAGTATGGCCTGAGCCTCTCGCCGGTGGATGACCGCCTTGACGCCATGAAAAATGCTCGCGCGGCGGCGCGCTACTTGAAATTTCTACACGGCCGCTTCGGGAACTGGCCGCTGGCGCTCGCCGCTTACAACTGTGGGCAGGGCCGGGTGACCAAAGTTCTGGCGGCGTCCAGCGGCAAGACCTTCGACGATATCCATAACCAGCTCCCGGCCGAAACTCGCATGTACGTTCCCAAAATCGCCGCCCTGGTCCAGATCCGAGAAAAGACCGACATCGATCGATTGTAACTTGGTTTATTCATGCGCGGTCTATACTAGAATTTTAGAATTTTGTTTACTGCTTTCTGTTGTTGCGTTGCTCTAGTGACTTTGCTAGAATTATTGCCTGTATAATCACCGGAGGAAAAAAATATGACTGCTACCAAAATGCTACAATCCATCAAGAAGCTGAACGCCAGCCTGTACGGCAAGGATTTCCTGCTTACGTGGGACAAAACACTGCCCGAACTCAAGCTGATCCTGCAAACCGCCGAGCTGCTCAAGCTTCTCTATGAGAACAATGTATCGCTGCGCGTATTCGACAGCGGCCTGGCCGTCTCCAACTTCCGCGACAATTCCACTCGCACGCGGTTTTCGTTCGCATCCGCCAGCAACCTGCTGGGTCTGGCTGTTCAAGACCTCGACGAAGGTAAATCGCAGATTGCCCACGGCGAAACCGTCCGCGAAACGGCCAATATGATCTCGTTTCTGACGGAAGTCATCGGGATCCGCGATGACATGTACATCGGCAAAGGCCACACCTACATGCGTGAAGTCGGCGACGCCCTCGATGACGGCTTCCAGCAGGGCGTCCTGGCCCAGCGGCCGGGCATCGTCAATTTGCAATGCGACATCGATCACCCCACCCAGAGCATGGCTGATCTGGCCTGGCTCAAGGAACATTTCGGCTCCCTCGAAGCGCTGCGCGGCAAGAAACTCGCCATGACTTGGGCCTACAGTCCTTCCTATGGCAAGCCCCTCTCAGTGCCCCAAGGCATCTTGGGTCTGATGACCCGCTTCGGTATGGATGTCACCCTCGCCCATCCAAAGGGATATGAACTCATGCCCGAGATCATCGCTCTGGCCGGCAAGCAGGCTAAAGAAAGCGGCGGCTCGTTCAAGCAGGTCGACTCGATGGAGAAGGCCTTCGTTGACGCCGACATCGTGTATCCCAAGTCTTGGGCGTCCTATGACGTCATGAAGAAGCGCACCGATCTCTACGCCGACGGCGACCACGCCGGCATTGCGAAGCTCGAGAAGTCCTGCCTCAAGGAGAACGCCAGCCACAAGGACTGGGAATGTGACGAAGCCAAGATGAAGCTCACCAAGAACGGCGAAGCCCTCTACATGCACTGCCTGCCCGCGGACATCACGGATGTCTCCTGCAAGGCTGGCGAAGTCTCCGCCTCCGTCTTCGAGAAGTACCGCATCCCTACCTATAAGCAAGCCGGCTACAAGCCTTTCGTCATTGCGGCCATGATACTGACCAACCGCATGGAAGATGTCACCGGCACCATCGGCGAACTGATGGGCTATCCGATGGAACGCGTCCTCGACGTCTCAACCTTGCCCCCAGTCGCGAGTAAGAAAACTGCTAAAAAAGGCAAAAAGACCGCCGCTAAAAAAACGGCCAAGGCACCTGCCGCCAAGGCGGTAAAGAAGCCTGCCGCAAAGAAAGCTGCTGCAAAAAAGGCTAAGCGGAAATAATCACGCTCTGCGCTTGAACAAACGCCGCCCGTTAACGGGCGGCGTTTTTTTGCTTCCCTGACCACCAGCAGCCAGAATCCGCGGCAAGGACTGTTCGGCTACTCACCCACCCTGTCGCTGCACTCGCTAAGCGCGGCGGCTGTTCGTCCCGCCCCAATCTGGCGCGCCCAGCGGGCGCACCTACAGAATAACCATCCACCGGGCTTGCCCCGGTGTGCTTAAGGCTGCGACTCCACAAACTATCCCCAGGACAAGCCCAGGGGATCCCCCATCCTCCGGCCGCCAGTTTACCCTCCGTAGCTTTAGCGAAGATGGGCCTACCGCCTATCTTCTGCCCCTTTTAGATTTTTTTCGTAATTTACTGTTCCGTCTTGTCGAATGTTGAGCCCCCCCCAACTGGGTCGATCCGTACCATCCGTAGCTCGGCTGCTTGCCCGCCCAGCCAGCCAGCCTCTCCCAGGCCCCCACTCGCCCCTATCTATAGTCTCTCGTCTCTAGTCTCCAGTCTAAAGTCGGCGCGGTCAGGACATCGGTCTACCCACCAATTTTTCACCTGCCAATTTTTCAGTTGCTTGAGTATGGTACTGTGTGCGACAAGGTACTGTGTTGCGCATGGTACCGGGCGGCGCCCCCATATTTGGGTTGAAAGATTCCAGGGCCGAGGCGCGGCATAAAACGTGAATGATGCAATTGGCATGAGCGAAAACACATCCTATATTGCCCAGTGGATGACCCAGATCCGGCGGGGCTGGCTGGAAACCTGTATTCTGAACCTGCTGACCAGCGAGGAACTCCACGGCTACGGGCTCATGCTGCGCCTGCGCCACATCCCCGGCCTGGGCATTTCTGAGGGCAGTTTGTATCCCCTCCTCTCCCGACTGCGCCTGCAGGGTCTCATCGCTGCTCGCCGCCTCGAGGAATCTCCTGACGGTCCACCACGGAAAATCTATGGCCTTACCCCGCGTGGCCGCCAAGTCCTGGCCCTGATGAACCGCCATTTCGAGGTTATGAAACGCCAACACCAAATCGCCCAGAAACGGAGCGCCCCATGATATCCTGGACACCCCAAGCCCTCTCCTTGTTCCAGCGCCGGTGCGAAGAACGCCGGAACGCCCTGCTGGCGCTCGGCGCCGACCCCGACGAAGTGTTCACCGACTGGAAAGCCCTGGTCGACACCCATGCCGCGGATGCCGGAGAATCCGAGGTAGGTGCCGCCCGAGTGCAAACCGAATTGGATATCCTGCTGGTCGATACCCCGTCCGCCATGGACCCGCCCAGCACTCTCCCCCCGGCGGTACCCCCGGCCTCCGCCTTTCGGACCTGGTTTGGCCGCAGTACTACCGTCATGCTGTGGATTCTCGGGGTGATCCTGCCGCTCGGGGTGGTAATCTTCGAAGGACTGGCGGGGTTCTGCGCTGAAATGCTGTTTGATCCCATGCCAACCTGGTGGCATGTGCTGCTGATCGCCCTCGTGCCTGTCGCCAATGCTGCGGCCCTCATGGCCGGATCACGCGCGCAAGTCGCGGGTACGGCAGGCAAGCACCTGCGCTGGATCGGCGTCGCCAATGGCCTGGCCATCGGTATCAGCGCTTTCTATGCCCTGCAATTTTCTCTCATCACGCCTTTTGCCGTCCTGGCCATCATCTATTTCGGTATCGGCCTGATTCCGCTCGCCCCTCTCTTCGCTTTCCTCTGCGCGGTGACCCTGCGTAGCCGTCTGCGCCGCGCGCGGTTCCTGACGGATGTCCCGCCGCCCGCGACTTGGTGGAAAACGGCTCTCCCCGCTTTTCTCCTGCTGTTGCTGCTGGCCCTGCCGCGGCTCATGGTTCCAGTCTACACCCCCCAGGTCAACGATACCGACCCCGCCGTCCGTGCCCGCGCGATAACTCTCCTGAGGACGTTCGCCAGCCGGGACCTGATGCTTCGCCGCTGCTACCACCCGAATGGGAACATGGATTTCTTTTCGCTGCTGGTGGGTGGCTCCTTTCGCTTCGGCCAGATCAGTTCCCGTGCCGAGGCACAAACTGCCTACTACCGCGTCACCGGAACGCCCTACGACGCCGAACCACCACCGCGCCTCAGGGGACTGCGCGGACAGGAGGTGATTGATTCTACCTGGTTTGATCCGGCCCTCGGTGGTGAGCGAGTCTCAGCACGCATTCGCGATCTCACGCTGGCCCAGTCGCGACTCGATGGGCGGGTGGACACGACCTCGGGTATCGCCTATCTGGAATGGACGATGGAATTCCGCAATGCCTCGAAAACCGAACGCGAAGCCCGCGCACTGATTGAGTTGCCGCCGGGCGCGGTCGTTTCGCGGGTCACGCTTTGGATCAACGGCGAGCCCTGCGAAGCGGCCTTTGGCGGACGCTCGCAGACCCGCCGCGCCTATCAGCAGGTCGCGGTGCGCCAACGCCGCGATCCGGTGCTGGTCACAACAGCCGGACCGGACCGGGTATTGCTCCAATGCTTCCCCGTCCCGGTGGATGGTGCCATTAAAACCCGGATCGGCATCAGCGTGCCTCTGGTCGTTCCCGATGCAACACAGGCCGAAGCCGCCTTGCGCCTGCCTATCTTTATTGAGCAGAATTTTACAGCCCCTGCCGACCTGCACACGACCGTCTGGTTGGAAAGTGATCAGCCTGCCATTGGCAGTGCTGCCACCGAACTACTGGTGACTAATGGCGACCCGTTTTCCATTCGCGGAAAGATTCCTGTGAACGCCATGGGACCGGCGGCGTTCTTACGCCTGCCGATTGCTCAGCCTTTCCCGCCCGTCGCCGCGCACGATGCGCGCCTGCCCGATGGGGCCGCCATTCTGCAAACGCTCGACACACCGGCTGCACCCCCTGCTTTTCCAAAAACCCTGGCCATTGTCATCGATGGGTCTGCTCGTATGCGTGATCACCAGGCCTACATGGCCCAGAATATTTTTGAGTTACTCCCCGCGGATACGATGGTCTGTACCTTCATCGCCCGCGATGAAACAGATGTCATCGAGGGCAAGCCGCCCCGTTCCCTGCGCTTTGTCGGTGGCTGCGACAACGGCCCCGCTCTGGCCCGCGCCGCCGAATGGGCGGCAGAAAATGGCCAGGCTCCCATCCTTTGGCTCCATGCCGCGCAACCCCTCGATTCTACCGAATTGGAATCGCTACGCCAACTCGCTGATTTTTCGCGCGGAAAACTGGTAATTTATTCTCATCAATTCGGGCCCGGTGCCAACCGCATTGCCGAACAACTTGCCGATCTCCATGTTGTCCGCCCCCTGCCTGTTATGGGCAACGGTTCATTTGAGATCATCGACCTATTACAGCACAAGGCCGCCCACTGGACGCGCCGGCAGGTGGCCAGCGAAACGCTTCCGGCGGACACCGCTAATGGGTCCACTCATATTGTGCGGCTATGGGCTGCGGACGAAATCAATCGGCTGTCTGCCCCCCTGCGTAAGACTGGGCGGGACGAGGCTGTGGAACTCGCCCGTACCTTCCAACTCGTAACTCCTGTATCCGGCGCTGTCGTGCTGGAAACGGCTGCCCAATATAAGGCCCACGACCTGACACCTGTCGACCCCGCCTCCACCCCCGGCATCGTCCCTGAACCCGCTACCGGACTGCTCCTGCTGCTAGGCACCCCGCTGCTGCTCGCTCTGCGGCGACGCACCCGTACCTGAACGCCAACGCGGCCCTCGTAAAGCCATCCGCTTCCGAGTCTAGTTGGGGATTAACGAGCTTCGAACAGCCCTATCCAAGCCATCTGCGCCGATAGCGAAGAGCGTTGGCTTTTATAACTCCCCTCTTTCCCACCGCCGGGCTTTGCGCTATCTTGTCCCCATGCTGACGCTGTTGAGAGTGAAAAATCTCGCGCTAGTCGAAGAAGCTTCGGTGGCTTTCCAGCCCGGACTGAACATGATCACCGGCGAAACCGGCGCGGGTAAATCCATTTTGATCGGTGCGCTGTACTTGCTGCTCGGCGAGCGGGCCGACACGTCTGCGGTCCGCACCGGCGAAGCCCAATGCGTCGTAGACGCCACTTTCCGCCTAGAAGACCCCAGCGCTGTTAATGCCGCACTCGCCGAATCCGGCCTCGACCCCTGCGAAGACGGACTGCTGATTCTGCGGCGGATCGTCAAGGCCGCTGGCGGTGGCCAGGCATTTGTCAACAACACCCCCGTCACCCTGCCGCTTTTGAAACGGCTGGGGGCGGGACTGGTAGACTTGCACGGCCCGCACGATCACCAATCCCTTTTCCAGCCCGCCTGCCAACTGGACATCCTCGATTCCTTTGCCAAGGCCGAAAAAGAACGCACGGCCTACGCCGCCAAATTTGAGCACTGGCAGACGCTTCTCGTCCGGCGCGACGACCTATCCGCTGATGTAGGCGACCTCGATGCACAAATCGATTTGCTCAGCTATCGCGTCAAGGAAATCGATGATGCGGCACCGGTGGCCGGCGAAGATGAAGAGGTCCGTGCCGAACAGCAGACCGTCGGCCATGCCCAGCGTATCCTCGAACTAGGCCAGATGGTCGTGCAGGCGGCCAGCGAGGACGAGGTCTCGGCGCTTTCCATTCTCGCCCCCGCCCGCAAGGCCCTCGACGAACTGGCCCGCCTGATGCCCGCCGCCCAGGACTGGCTTGGCGAATTACGCATCCATACCGACGCCATCGCCGCGCTATCGGCGGCCATCCAGCGCGAACTGGCGGATATCGATGCCGACCCGGCGCGACTGGAATGGCTCGATACTCGTCTGGCTACTTATGACAAGCTCAAGCGCAAATATGGCGGCACCGTCGACGAGATCCTCGCCACCCGGGACACGGCTCTGGCCAAGTTGAAAGATTTGCAAAGCCGCGAGCACCAGAAGACCGAAGTGGAAAAGGAAATCGCCGCCGCACAAAAGGAACTGCATCAGCGGGGCCTCGCCCTGCGTAAACGCCGCGAGGCCGCCGCCGGAAAACTCGCTCCGGCCATTACCGCTGAATTAAAGGCGCTGGGGTTCGAGCACGGTTCATTCGCCATTCAGCTCCAAGCGAGTGACACGCCCACCGCCCGCGGAATCGACCGCGTAGAATTCGGTTTCGCGCCAAATGTCGGCGAACCGATGCGCCCCCTGCGCGCCATCGCCTCTTCCGGCGAAATTTCGCGCGTCATGCTGGGCATCAAGGTAGTGCTGGCCGATGCCGATCAGATCCCGCTGCTCGTCTTCGACGAGATTGATGCCAATGTCGGGGGCGAAACTGCTCATGCGGTTGGACGCAAACTCGCCGAGGCGGCCCGCCGCCATCAGGTCGTCGCCATTACCCATCTGCCGCCCGTTGCCGCCTGCGGCGCTCACCAGTTTGTCGTACGCAAATCAGTGACCGACGGTCGCACCCATACAGAGGTCCTCCCACTTAGCCCCGACGAACGCGTCGAAGAAATTGCGCGCATGTTGGGCGGACGCGAATCCACTAGCGTGGCGCTTCGCCACGCAACCGAACTTCTCGCCGCTGCTCAAAAAAACTAACCGCCCCCCCCGTACAACCCGTCCAACTCTGGTCATAAATCTATCGGTGTTTATAAACACCGTACATTCCAAATTCGTCTATGTTTAGTTCCAAATAATTGGAGCTCTGGCCTGTCCTGGTGGGATATAATAGTCAGGTGCCTCTGCGTAGCCCATGATCATTGCTCTAACATGCCTCTCAAATATTATCGGTGTTTATAAACACCGATATACCCCCGCGTCATGCTATTTCCAATCTAAAGTGCGGGAAACCACTGCCTATCCATCCGGACAATCTAGTATGGTGAAAGCCAGGCGACATCGCTGACCACAAATCGGTGATCCGATGCCTTGCTCTGACGGGCAAATGATTGAAGAATGGTGAACGCGTCTGAAACCCAAATCTGGTCAATGCGTAAAACTGGCAATTCATTTAGAATCGTATTGCCAAGGCCCTTCCCGGCAACTGCGAATGTATCGGACATTCCGAACGGGAGAAGTGAAAAGATCCGGTCCCCCGCGGGCGCGTTGAAGTCGCCCGCAACAATCAGTGCCGAGGATGGCGGCAAGTCGACCACAATTTCACGAATCTGGCTGAGTTGGTGTTGCCGATGCCGCCGGTGGGTATCCCAGCAGGAGGGATTCCATAAATTGATTTGGACATGGCCAGTGGCCAGCCGGAGGGAAACCAGGTGAACTGAACCGCCTCCAGGCAGAACGGCGGCGGCATGGGAATAGAACACGCGGGAAGAGTCTCCGCGAACGTCTTCCAGCGCACCCCGGATCAAAATGGCGGTATCAAGATTGTAGAGAAGAGATCCTTCGTCGCCATAGAGGTCTCGGAGAAAGGCAACCACATCGGAACGCGGAGGGGGTTCCTGTAAAAAAATGATGTCAGGATTAAACGGTTTGAGCTCTGCCAGGGCAGCGGCCTGTCCTCCCCCGCAGTTTAGCGTAATCAACCTCAAGGCGTCGGAACAGGTAGATTCACGCACCGGAAACATCCAACCACGGATAATCGCCCGGGGCTCTTCCACATGCCAAACGGTAAACAGCAGCCAGGACAGGACAAACAAGCCCCCTAGAATACGACTACGACGAATAAACAAAAAGCCGGGAAGAGCTACCAGCATCCAGGCCCACGCCGGCAAAATGGTCAAAGCGGCAAGAGAGTCAGGACGACAGCTATATACCACAGCAAGAAACCAGGCGAAGCCGATTTCTGTCCAGAGCAGGATGGTCATGACTTATTTGGCAGCGGCGGCGGCGGAACAGACGCCAGCAGCACCACTTTGTCGGTTTCGCCTTCGAGCTGACGGTCGTAGAGGTCCTGGAGAATAGTTTTGAAAGCCGGACCGGGAACCAAGCCTAGCTCGATCAGGTCGCGACCTTTGACCAAGGGTTCAGGCAAGACGGGTTCGGCGGCAAACTGCGACTGCTGGGTTTGGAGGAAGTCATAGACATCGAGTTGGGCGTGCGAGGAAAGGCAGTCCAGTCGGTGCAGCTCAAGATCATCGGGGAAGGTAGGCGCGCCGATCAGGCGGCGCAGTTTGGCCCTGCGCATCTTGGGGGCATCGGCCAGGCGCATGTGGTTGCCGACGATGGCGCAGACATCCTCCACCAGGGCGGTGGGAGCGCGGAGCCGCTCGAGGATAGCGCGGGCCATGTCGGCGCCGAGGGGGGCATGGTTTTCGAAGCGCCAGCGCTGAGTGCCATCCGGGAGGGTCGCCCAGCGCGCGGTGGGGGGCTTGCCGACATCGTGCAGCAGCACGGACAGCGCCAGCCGCAGGGATGGCTGCGGCGACAGCGCATCGAGCATCAGGCGCGTGTGCGTAAAGACATCGCCTTCGGGATGGAACTCGGGCGGCTGCTCCACCCCCACCATCGCCTCCACCTCGGGCAGGATGTGCTTTAGCAGGCCGGACTCCCTGAGCAGTTCCAGGGCTTCGCCGGCCTTGGGCGAGTCGGTCAGCAGCCGAAACAATTCATCACGGATCCGTTCGGCACTAATGCGGCGGATATGCGGCGCCAGTTGCTGAATGGCGGCGAAGGTGACGGGTTCAATGGTAAACCCCAGCGTGGCCGAAAAACGAATGGCTCGCAGCAGGCGCAGGTGGTCTTCGGCGAATCGCTGGGCGGGATCACCGATGGCCCGAATCAGTCGTGCATCGAGATCAGCGCGGCCGCCAACGAAATCTTGGATTTGCCCCGTGGCAGGGTCGAGCAATAGGGCGTTGATGGTGAAATCGCGACGCAGAGCATCTTCACGGGCATTGGTGAATGTGACGGAATCGGGGCGGCGGCCATCAGCATAGGGTGAATCGGCGCGGTAGGTAGCGACTTCCACCGGCGCGCCCTCTGGGGGCACCACCATGATAATGCCAAATGCTTTGCCAATGGGCAGGGTGTGGGCGAAGAGCGCCTCGATTTGATCCGGGAGGGCGGCAGTGGCGATGTCCCAGTCCTTCGGCTGGCGGCCTAGCAAGAGGTCGCGAACGCACCCCCCGACGAGGAAGGCTTCGTGACCGGCCCCGTGCAACCGGCGAAGAACCTCAAGCGGGAATGCTGGAACAGGGAATGTCATGGGATGGGGAATCCGACCCGAGGATGTTCACACATTTTGCGCTATGCCTGCTACCAATTGACTGTACTTAGATTTTTAACACCGCATACAACGGGCAGTGGTCAGACGGTTTGGGGCGGGTGCGAGGCAGGATGTCGATACCCGCTTCGGTGGAGGTCTCCGCCAATGACGGCGTGGCGAGGACATAGTCGATGCGCCACCCGCGTTTTTGATCGGGATTGAATGGCGACCGATAGTCGTAGAAGGAATAATCCATCAGATCGGGGTTGTGGTGACGGAAGAGATCAGTAAACCCGAAGGCTAAGATATCTTCAAATGCGTCGCGTATGGCCTGGTGGTAGCAAACGTGATTTAGTTTGGTTTGGGGGTTGGAAACGTCGATGGGATGCCGGGCCACATTGAGATCGCCGCACCACAGCAGCGGTGAACCCGCTCCAACTCGCTTTTCGAAATAGCGTTTGAGGCGCGCCAACCACTCCAACTTATAGGCGTACATCGGGTGTTCAATATCGCGGCCCTGCGGGACATAGGTGTTCACGACATGCACGGCGCCGAAACGGGCATGGACCATCCGTGGCTCGTCTGCGGGCTCGGTATCGAGTCCAAATGAAACCTCATCGGCTGGTTTCTTCGAAATGATGGCCACGCCATTATAAGATTTCTCGCCCCGGTAGACGATCTGCCAACCCGCATCCGTAAACGGAGCTACGGGGAACTCTGAATCCTGCACCTTGGTTTCTTGCAGGCAGAGGATATCGGGATCGTGATCCGCCAGCCAGCCCAAGACGGCATCGAGCCGGGAACGGACGGAGTTGCAATTAAATGTAGCAATTTTCATGATGAGATCATCCTATCACGCTCCCCTGCCCGGTCACAACCGCCGACATTGCCCCGCCGTCGCGCCGATTTTCCATGCTGGCTGGGAAAACCACTTTACTTCGAAAGCCGAGGCGGAACAGTGCTGGTTTTTGCCGCCGCCGATCGCGTTAGAACTCGCGGCACCCCGATGCCAGCGGTACCAGATCGGTCCCCGCCAGGCGCGTGGTCAGCGGGGAAACGGGAACCGCTTGGCCATTGATCAGGATGCGCCGGAACGGCCCATGTACCGCGAACCGAGCGGTGATGGGGCCTGCGCCGTTTTCCACCAACTCCGCCGTGATTTCCACCGTGTCGCCCTTGGCCGTCGCCCCGGCGCGCAACCGGCTGCGTGCCCCGCGCTGGTAGGCAAACGTCAAACCGTCGTCGGCGACATAGTCGATCGCAGTGGCCTGGCCATCACCCGATAGGAAGATCGGAAGAGCACA
>JAVEUJ010000068.1:0-12514 GCA_034005635.1 Kiritimatiellia bacterium
ATTCCGCCACTAAGACGGTCACGGCCACCGGGTGGGTCAACCAAACCGATGGCGCCATCGAACTGTTCGCCTGCGGCCCCAAGGGCAAGGTGCATGAATGTGTCTTTGTCTTGGCCTTGAATCCCATCGACCTGCAGGCCGCACTGCTATTGGCCGGACTCAAAGGGGGGGAGCCGATGCCCGCGCTAGGCGAAGGCCCGCCGCAGGGGTCGCCTGTAGATATTTTTGTTGAGTGGGAAGCCGACGGCGAACCCCGACGTGAACGCGCGGAATCCTTTGTTTGGCAGATTAATGAGAACGCCGTTTTGCCCGAAGCCCCATGGATATTCACCGGTTCCATGATCAAAGAAGGGCGCTTCATGGGGTTTGCCGAGGAATCGCTCGTGGCCACCTATTGGGATCCTTACGCCTTGATCAATCTCAATCATCCGGCTGGCAGTGATGACGATCTGCTTCATTCCAATCCTCGCCTGGTGCCCCCCTACGGGACTCCTATCACTATGCGCTTTGTCCCCCACTGACTCAAGGTGGCACTGAGCCCCACGGGGCGGGGACACGGGCAATCCGTACTTGGCAGCGGTCGGGTTGCGCGCTGACCGCTGAGTGTTTTCGCTTTTCTTTTCCCGCACCTGTGCAAGAATCCGCGCCGCATGTCACTGAATTACTTCCAACCCCATCCCCGATGAACGCTGCGCAGAAAATTGCCCAGCGGCGCACCTTGGCCATCATCTCGCACCCGGATGCCGGTAAAACCACCCTCACCGAAAAACTACTGCTCTATGGCGGCGCCGTTCAACTTGCCGGATCCGTGACCGCTCGTAAGAATCAACGCGCTACGACCTCCGACTGGATGGCGCTGGAGAAACAACGCGGGATTTCCGTCAGCTCCACCGTCCTCCAGTTCGAATACAACGGTTGTGTGATCAATCTCCTGGACACCCCCGGTCACCACGATTTCTCAGAAGACACCTATCGCGTTCTGATGGCGGTCGATGCCGTCATCATGGTCATTGATGCCGCCAAAGGCATCGAAAGCCAAACGCTCAAGCTCTTTGAAATCTGTCGTTTGCGCGGTATCCCCATCTTCACGTTCATGAACAAGCTCGACCGCCCGGCCCGGCAACCACTCGAATTGATCGATGAAATCGAAAGCACCCTGCAACTGAACGTCTGCGCCATGAATTGGCCCATGGGTGACGGCGTCGATTTTCGAGGCGTTTACGACCGCAAGAGTCGACAGGCGCACTTCTTCGAACGCACCGTCGGGGGCGCTTACCGCGCGCCCGAAGCCCTCCATGCCGTGACCGATCCTCGCGTACGCGAACGCATGACTCCCGCCACATTCCGCAAGCTAGTCGAGGAAATCGACATGCTGGATGCCGCGGGCGAAACCTTTGATGCCACCGCCGTGCAGAGCGGCGACATGACCCCCATCTTCTTCGGCAGCGCACTGAACAATTTTGGCGTGCAACTTCTGTTGGACTTCTTTCTGGCGCATGCGCCGTCGCCCGGCCCCCGTCGTGTCGGCGATCAAATCATCACGCCGACGCACCCGGCCTTCTCGGGATTTATTTTTAAAATTCAGTCCAACATGGACCCCCATCACCGCGACCAGATTGCGTTTTTACGGATCTGCTCCGGTGTGTTTGAGCGTGACATGAAGGCTACTCATACCCGCTCTGGCAAAGTCATCCGCATGTCCAATTCACGTAAAATGTTTGCCCGCACCCGCGAGACGGTGGACGAAGCCTTCCCAGGTGATGTCATTGGCCTTGTCGGCCATCCAGAGTTTGGGATTGGCGATACGCTGACGGAAGACCCCGCCATTGTCTACCCCCCCTTGCCGCAGTTTGCGGCGGAATGTTTTGCCTATTTGCACCATTCTAGTCCGGCGCAATTCAAACGATTCCGCGCTGGTCTGGATCACCTGCTGCAAGAAGGCGCGGTGCAGGCCTTCCAGATTCCGGACTCCGGCACGCGAGTCCCGCTGCTGGGTGCCGTGGGCCCGCTCCAATTCGAAGTGCTCCAATATCGGCTCGAAAACGAATACGGGGCGACGACTCGCATCGAGCCCGCCTCGTGGAGCATCCTGCGCTGGGTCGATCCGGCAGGCGCGCCCGTCACCCCCGACCTGCTCCCCAGCAGTTGCCGCCTGGCCCTTGACGCGCACCACCGCCCCGTGGCCCTCTTTTCCGCCGAGTGGGAACTGCGGTTTTTCCAAGAGAAAAACCCCACGGTCATCCTTCAATCGTTGGGGTCAGCCCTAGGCTGACCCCAAAGTGTTCTAGCGGAAGCGCTGGCCTTCGTAGGGCAAGGCCACGGGGGGAGGCGGCGGTTGGGTTGGCACGTTCTTGCCCCCACCCGGAGCGCCACCCACCGTCTGCATAGCCAAGATATAGGCATTGCCGAAGGCATTGCCATTTTTCAACCCGGTGGTTTGAATAATCGACTGCTGGATGGCCGAGACGAGCGAGGGGCTCATACTGGCCTTGGGGCTGGCCGCCACGAATGCACCCAGTGCAACGGCGATCGCCGTCCACGTGTCTTGCGGCATGGCCCGGAACAGAACGCGAACCAGGAGGGCGGCGCGCAGGTCGCGTTCTTCCGGTTCCAGGTCCAGCTTGACGATTTGTGCAATGACATCCTTGGTGGTTTCGGCGGCCTGGTCGCTAGAGGCATCCACCAGGAGCGCGGCCAGAAGCGCCGGGTCTTGGGCCGCTGCCTTTAGCTGCTCGTCGGATGGTTTTTGAAAGGCCCCGTAGGCAAACGAGGCAATAAGTACGCCAGCTAACACAAGACTGCCGATCCAATTAGATTTCATCCTATTCCTCCTAGTAGCGGATGATGACACCCAGCATGACTCGCTGATCTACGTAATCCGCAAAATTGAAATTGGAATCCACCTCATCGTAGGTGCCTTCCAGATACAGACGCAAAAAACCGCCCGGTGCCACATAATCCACGCGTGCATGGCCTTCCACGCGGTCATCCACCCGATCTTTGGTCTCGCCCAAGTGGGTGACCGGATCCAGATAGTCATCCTGGCGGTAGATGCCACGAACAGAAAAGGTAACGCTGGGCTTCCAGCGGTAGCCCAGTCCGGCCCAGGCGCTGATATATTCCATGCCATTGCCCTGGTAGAATGATGAGAACTGACTGCCGTTATAGCCGCCACATCGGAACGTGAGTTTTTCTGTAATAAACCAGTCAGCCGATGCGTTGAAACTGAAATATATTTGGGAATCTCTCTCCGACTCGCTGGGGCGCTGGTAGCGCTCCAATCCCACCCCGACCGCGTAGGTTAGTTTATCAGTGCCCTTGGTGCTCAAGCCCACTCGTACCGTGGACAGTTCGGCCTGACCAGGGGTGTCCTCCTGAAACTGCCAGCCTTGGCGCAGGGTCAAAAACGCATCGGTCTTATCCGTGACCCCCAAGGCACCATCCAGCTCGACAATATGGCCATCCAGATCCAAGCCTCGCGGAACACCCAGATCTTTGGGCGACAACCGCTCGGGAGTTTTGTTGTCATATTTGACTCCCGCATAGCGGTACGCCAGAGACAGTTCGAGCTTATCGGTCATGCGTCGGGAAATTGCCGCGCCTAGTTGATGGATATCGCGCTCCAAATCCAGCGTGTTGCTATCCTTAACCATTTCGGCGGAGAGCGACGACCCCTCAACATCGGACGCATGACGATCCGTATCGTCCAAATGGCGGAAACTTTGCGTCAGCTCAATCAGCGCCCGTTGACCATTGCCATGGCGCAGCGTGATGTGATCACCATACGAGGCGAACTCGCGGTTTTTCTCCTGTTGATACTGGCGATCAGAATAAAAGGCATTACCGTGAATGGAAATGCGATTGGTTTCGGATGAGGAACTAAACTGCACTCCCAACTCCGGCTCAAAGAAAAAATCGTCGATCTCGTCCTGATAGTCCTTGTAGACATTGGAATCATAGGTGGCATTCAATTCTAAATAGGGGTGGAGCAACCAGGAGCCCAGAATAATACCGTCGCCGGGATCGGCAGCGGTAAAGCGCAACAGCAGCGAGAAAAATATTCCCGCTACCGCGGCCCAGAAATGTACACACCTCCACATACTTGCATATTATGAGCCCAAACCAGTTGCCCGGCAATGACCATACTGTTAATTTTGTGTTTGGATTTTTGGGGATTTTTAGGGGTGGCTGCGCGAATACCGGGCAAATAATTGCGCATAACCCCCATTGGCTTGCATCAATTGTTCATGCGTCCCAGTTTCTGCCACGTGCCCGGCCGTCAGCATCACGATGCGGTCGGCCGCCTGCACGGTGGAAAACCGATGGCTGACCACCAGCAAAATTCGCTCGCGGGCCTCTGCCATCACCGTGTCGAGCAACTGCCGTTCGGCCCGGGGATCGAGGGCACTGGTGGGTTCATCCAGCAGCAGAATGGGACTCGGGCGCAACAGGGCGCGGGCGAGCGCAATCCGCTGCCATTGGCCCTCACTGAGTTCCACCCCCCCGCCAAACAGCCGTCCGAGGCGGGTTTCATATCCTCGCGGGAGACAGGAAATTATCTCGTCTGCGCCCGCCCGCTTCGCCGCCGCCACCACGCGCGCATCGCCCGGGGGGATGGCTACGCGGCCCAGCCGAATGTTATCCGCCGCACTCATTTGGTAGCGTGCAAAATCCTGGAACAAGGCGCTGCAAGCGGTGCGCAACTCGTCGGGATCAAAGTCGCGCAGATCGATGCCCTCCAGCAAAATTCTGCCCGCCGTCGGATCGTAGAGTCGGCAGAGAAGTTTCACCAGCGTGGTTTTGCCAGATCCATTCTCGCCCACCAGCGCTACATGTTCACCCGGACGGATAACCAGATTGATATCGCACAGTACGTCGCGCTCCGTCCCCGGATAGCGAAAGGAGACCTGCTCGAACTGGATGCCATGTTCCAAACGTTGTGGAACAGGCCGCGGGTTACTCGGCGGCAAAATTCGCCGCGGTAAATCCAAAAAGTGATAAAAGTGGGCAATAAACAACGAGTCTTCATAGAGCGCGGCCAGTCCGCCCAGAACTCCCGCAAAGGCCCCCCGCCCCTTCTGGAATCCGCCATAGAGCAGCGCTAAGTCGCCCAGCGTCGCTCCGCCCGTCTGCATCTTCGCGTACACCAATGCCAGGCCGGCCAGGAGGACGCCCGCCGAGACCGCATCCGCCGCGATCTCGGCCACGGCACGACGGCGCATCAACATCAAGCGACTTTGGCGCAAGCGGTCGCGCAGACGGCGGGATTGCCCGCGCAACTCATCCGCCAATCCAAACAGGCGTATTTCCTTGGCAAATGGCAGACTGGTCAGCAGCACATGCAAATACCCGGCGTAGCGCGCAGGCACATTCTGCTCCATCCGCCAGCGGTTCCAGCGCCGGGCATTGTGCAGGCGGGCGACGGCCCCCGGCAACCCCGCCAGCAGCAGCAGCGGCAGCAGCAGGCCTTGAGTCCCCGCCAACACACCGGCCACCGACACCAGCACTAGGCTGCCGCTGCCCAGTTGCACTAGGTTGCGCACAATGCTGGTGGCACGTCCCGTCGCCTCGGCCTGCGCCAATCGCATCTGATCATGATAGGACGATGTCTCATAATAGGCTAAATCCACGTCTACCGACTTGGCCTGCAAGGCATCCTGAACAGCATCTGCCACCACCTCGACCTGGGCTGAAACCACGAGGGAGGAAAACGCCCGGGACAGCCAACCCGCGACGGCCACAGCCGCCACCCACGGCGCCAGGGCCAACAGAGGCCACGGCTCGTGCGCGCCGGGCCCTTGACCCAAAAATGCGCTCGCTGCATTCACCAGCCGCCGCGTCAAGAACAGCGTGGCTACGGGCAAAATGCCCTGCGCGAGAACCAGAAGGCCCTGTAGGAGGGTCCAGCCGGGTGCGCTCGTCCAGACCAGCCGGACAGATTGGCGGATATGCTTCAACCGGGTTCGCGGCGTATTCATGATCAGGCGGCCCCGCCGTCGGAGCAAATGCGGCGGGGGCGTCCCCGCACCGCGTCCCATGCCAGACGACAGGGCCGCAGTCCGGCATACAGCGGATAGAAAACCGCTGGCAAGGCCACTAGACCCAAGTCAGCGGCCCCAGGTACAAACAGCAAACGCCGCAAAAACCGCAGGCGACCGCGCCAGTCAT
Organism: Kiritimatiellia bacterium; assembly: GCA_034005635.1. GTDB lineage: Bacteria > Verrucomicrobiota > Kiritimatiellia > CAIQIC01 > Lenti-01 > JAAZFE01. Next base: position 6,169 of record JAVEUJ010000068.1, read on the forward strand.
CGCGAGTTTTCCAGGCATATCGGGCGGCTTGCAACCCGCTGTCCCGCGGCAGGCGGCCGGCCGCCAGGGGCTGGGCCACGGCAAGGGCCAGCCGCTGGGCCGTTACCTCGCAACCAAGCGCTTCCGCCAATGACGGCGGCACGGGACAGCCCAACAATATCTCCGCCAGGGCCACGCCGACTAACACGCTACGCATCTGCCCCAGACGCTTGGCATCCGCCAAGAGCCCTGGCCAATCGGCGGCGGATTGGGTCACCAGCAGCGCCGCGACATCCGCCACCGCCGACAGTTTGGGCCAGCTTTCGTTGGCACCGTCCACGCACACCGCCAGCAGCATCGCCTCCGGCCCCGGTGACTCTAGGTCACCGCCATCGCCGGTGGCCAGTCGTCGGGAAGAATGAAAGAGGTAGTCGGCGGATTCCGGCCCGCAAAGCGTATGAGAAATCAAAACCGGCTTGAGGTCCAGATGGGGCGCTTCCCCCGGCCGTTGCAAAGACCAGTCCTGCCGCGCGGCTAGATAACGGTGTCGATCAGCCCCGGGGCGCAGTTCGCGCAGCCGATAGCCCTCTTGCTCCAGCAGGCCAATCGCCTGTAGCAGTTCGTCCTGCCGGACCACCAGATCCAAATCCTCAAATTGTCTCAGCGACGTGCTGCCATAGGCCCAAACAGCCAAGGCGGGGCCTTTGACGGGGATCAGCACAACATCCTGTTCCCGGGCGCGACGTTGAAGGCGGCGCAAGATGCCCGTAGCCCGCAGATTGAATGCGGCAATATCATGGGCTTGGCGCTTAAACAACGTCAGCCATTCAGGCGGCACGGCGGCACCTGCGGCCGCCGCTAATTTCAATCCGCGATAGGCCAAAGGCAGCAGATGGTGGTGGGTGGCTAGGGCCTGGAATCGCGGCCAATCTACAACCGCAATCTCTACCGTCCCCGGCACCGGACTAACGCAGCGCAGCAGCAGCGCCATTTCCGGCGAACGGGGCAGGTGTGCAGCAGAGGCGTTCATGGCGCTGGCGGAAACACAACCAGGTCATAGGGCGCGCGGCAGGTCCAGCGCCCCGGATTGACCTGCCAGCAGGCCACCGTCTGCCCCCGATGGATGAATTTGGTCCGCATCCCATCCGCCGCCGTGAACCGCACCACCTGAATATCTGGCCGCCACAGGCGGGGTATAATTCGAGTGGCGCGCAGCACGTGATAAAACGGTGCCGCCAACGACAGGATTCCCCAGCGGATAAATGCCACCGCATGCCCCCAGGCGGCACGGCGCAACCCTTGGTCACCGACATCCAGGATTCGCCACCTCTGCGGCCCTTGGACCTCCTCTACCCGCCCGATGACTTCCTCTGGGGCCAGTGGTTCGGAATCGCGCCGCCAGTTGCCATCACCCTGGGTCCACCAGTGCCCATCTCGGATGGCAACGACGCGGTGGGCCCGCACGCGACCGCCACGACGGAAAGCCACAACATCCCCCGTGCGCAATTCGTCCAACGGGACAAACTGCACCCGCAGGCAATCGCCGGCGGCAATGGTGCCGCGCATGCTTCCGCCCTGAGCCGGTGCGGTTATGTCACTATATTGAACCCGCCATTCCATGATTATACATCGGCCTCTTTATCCCCCCCATCTATCTCCCGGGCGCAATACGAAACAATGGGCATGCAGTCTACCCAAGAATAATTCAGAGGAAATTCAGTTGTGCCAACATCAACACTGGAAATAACACGTTATTAGAAGGCGCCCGGCCCACTGTCTAGGTCACTGCCTGGTTCGCCCCCTAGACTGGAGGGGGGCTCGGTTCCACCCAAGGAATCCGAGCTGCCACCGAATGAAGAAGGTGCTGTGCCTCCAGCCCCATACGCTCCCGCATTCCCAAAGCCACTGCCAGCCAGACAAAAAACGGCAGCCCCCGAACCCGTCGGCCAACAGAACGTACCGGCGTTCGATCCGACTCGGCAATCGTTATCCGCCCCAGCCCCGGAAGGAGAGCAAGCCGCCATCATGGCGTTATTCATGCCCGCAGGGCAATCTGCCGCACCGTTACCAACACTGCACGTGTCGCCCAAAATAGGTGCCACCCGGCCCAGATCGATGCTGACGGGTTTTTCGTATTTCAAGCGCGGTTTTTCAGTCATGCGTAACGCTCCTTTGTGGCAGTGAGTTGTTTATCACGGCTCGGTCTGCGCTTCAAGCATCCTCTATTGCGGAGGCCTCTACTGCGAGGGCGGCATTCGGACGCGAATGGTTCCAATCCAACTGCCCGGGACATTCGTGGTCACGATCATCTGTCCTTGGCCGCGACCGAGGTCGATGATGTCGGTGGTGCGGAACAAATTGGTGCTCACCAGCAATTCATACATTCGGTTGGAACTGCCGACAAAGGTCAGGCTCAACTCCCCTGCCTTGGCATCATAGTCGCTAAACAGCTCGAACACACTGGTCGGGTCGTCGGGGTTGGTATCGGCAATAAACTCCTGATAGGTGGTGTGGCCATCATCATCGATATCCAAATCCCCGGCAAAACGGTCATCCAGCGGATTCAGGCCTTTGGTTTCCAACCAAACCTTGAACGGATCTCTGGACGACAAGATCGAGAGGGTCCCGGATGCCGTGCCGGTGAAATTCATATCGTCCACCCGGGCCACGACATTGTAAGACCCAATCCGCGAGGGCAACAACTCGCCACCGTTATACGTAATCTCAACATTCAAGTTGGTCGGGTTTGCCAAGGCGGTGACCTGTTTGACGTCGCCATCGTATACCTGCTCCAAATTCGCCAGTGACACCGCCACCGGCGCTTTGGCCACGGTCAGCACCCCGGTTTGTCCGCCTTCAAAATTGGCGGTGTTCACGACGGCGGCCACGGCATAGGTTCCGGCCGCTGTCGGCGGCAGCGTCTCGCCGTTATAGGTTAGCCGGACTGGCAGGCCGAGCGGGAAGGTTGTGGCCGAAACGATGCGCGGGGTGCCATCATAGGTCTGCGTCAAGTCCCCCAGCACGATGGTCGCCGCCGCCTTTTCTACGGTTAACAGGCCCGTGGCACGGCCTTCGTAGTTGGCATCGGCCACTGTAGTGACCACGGCATAGCGGCCGGCGGCAGTCGGCGGCGTGATTTGCCCATCGTAAGTCCACTCAACCGGGAGACCGGCTGGAATCGTCGTGGCCGACACCACGCGCGGGGTTCCATCATAGGTCTGCGTCAAATTGTCCAGCGTCAGAATCGCCGTCCCCTTCTCCACCGTCAGCGTGCCGCTGGCGCGGCCTTCGTAGGTGGCATCGACCACCGTGGCGACCACCGCATAGTGTCCGACCTCGGTCGGCGGCGTAGACTGCCCATCATACGTAAACTCGACCGCGAGGCCGACCGGGTCCGTCTGCGCGCTCGCGCAGCGGGGCGTGCCGTCATAGGTTTGGTCCAGATCCTGCAACAGGACCCGCGCTAGGTCCAGGGGCATGTCATCCACCTCGTTGCCCGCAATCCGCAAGGCGGGATCGCCCAGCAGATTGTAGAAGGACAAGGTGTCCCGGCTGAAAACACTTTCCGACAAGGACCGTCGCGCCTGTAGGAACGCCAGCCCGAGTCGACCGGTTCCCTCTTGTAGGATAGCGCGATAAAAGGCCTCACCCAATTCTGCAGCCGGCGTATGTTGCGACAATCCCGAGGGCCCCAGCACCGCCACCGCGCCGCCGGACGCGCGTTGCATCAGTACTTCGCCCAGGCTGGTGGTCCCGGGGACCTCAAAACGGCCCACCAGGCAGCTCAGCGCCACCGTGACCGGCGGTCTCATGGCATTGGTCATCGCGGCCACATCCGACTCCTTGAGCAAATTCTGGCTGCTGTAATTGTGCAATCCGCCATGACCCGTATAGTGGATGAAGCCCGCGCCGGATTTGAATCGGTTCAGCAACTTCGTGCGTGCAGCTCCAACCGCCGTCGCATCCAGTTCGATCCACTCGGCCACGCGGTACGGGGCGGCCACCAACTGTTCGATCTGGGTGTTGGCATCTGGGAATTGACCGGCGGCATCCGCCTTGTCAGCAACCAGCACCAGTTCATTTTGCCACGCTTCGCCGAACCCGGCCTCGTAGGCCTTGATCTTAGCGATCATGGCGGTCAGGTCTCCGGACGTCCGTGCGGGGAGCCGGCCAATGGCCACATCAGGTAACTCATCGCCGCCGGCATCCGCCAACCGTCCATCCGCCGCACAAATGCCCGACGGGGTTTGAATCATCATCGGTGGCAAATGGTTCACTTCCGCATAGTTGGCACCCAGATAATCATAATGCCCGTTGCCGGCCAGTACGACCATGTGCGGTGGGCGCACCCAGGTGCAATCGGCAAAGGCCAGCAGTTCCGGAATCGCCTCCGGGGTGCGCTCACCGCCAGTCATCAGATCGCAGATGTCCTCGAACATCGCCACACCCGTGCGCAGCCCCTGGCTGGCGCGGTACTCTGCTAGTTCCTGTGCCGCCGGGGCCAGCGCACGGGACGAAATCACCAGATAGTCGATCCGATTCGTCGGAGAAAGGAACCACGCATCCGCCGCGGACGGTTCAGGCGTCAGCGAAGAAACCGCATCCGCCTCTATTACTGCAAAGTGTTCATTTTTAGACGTCGCTGTCCAAGCTTTGGCCGGCAACTCGCCGTTCTGGTCGGCAATCCACGTGGTTCCCCCGTCGTCGTCCAAGGCCAGCACCAGCGGTTCTTCGAACGTCGCTGCGGAGATGGAGGGTGCACCGCCCGCGCGGAAGAAGGCGGCCGTTGCCCGAGGAGCCAGCTGGCGCGCGAAGGCTGCCTCGACCCAATCCACGAAGAAGAAACTCTCCGTGTAGCCGGGCTGCAACACCCCTTCCACAGTCAGGGTATTGACACCATCGAGCACGGCCGACGCCGGAATCGTCAACTCGGCCTCCACGGCCTCTTGATCATCAAACGTAATCGAGCCAACTTCGATTCCATTGAAGCCAAACCGTGCCAAATGGTCAGGGTTATTGGCCGAACTCGTCCACCCAATCAAGCGCACCTTTACGGCTACATCACCGCCGGCATACCCGCTCAAATCCAACGGAATGGGATTGATCGAAGCAGGCCCAAATCCGCTCATCACTGGAATCCAAAAATAGAAATCGTCCGGCATCTGGTTCATGTTGAAGAGGTACTGGTCCTCTTCGAAATGGAGCTGAACGGGAAATACGGTAGCACCGCCAGACACCCCGGGCTCACGGCGCGGCATAACGTGGCCATCGCCCGCCGAAATCAGATAGGCCGAGTCGTGCACGTACCAGTTGGGCGGCGGTGCCTCGCCGTAGAACACCATCCGGCCGCGCGCCGCGTCATAAATCGCGGGCACGGGCGCGCCTTGTTTCTTAATCACCAGACCGTTGGTTGCGGCCAAGGCCTGCACAGCTTCCAGTGGAAGTCCCATTCCTTGCGCGAGGGCTTGCAACTCCACGCCATAGACGCCGTCTTTCCGGACCAATACCTTCTGCACCGCCGAGGGCGTTGCCCCCCCCCGCGGAACCGCCCGCGTCATTGGCACCTTCGGCGTCTTAGATTTGGCCACCGGACGGCTCAGTTGCTCCAGCTTGGTTGCCACCTTCGGGACAGTGAAGCGGACGGCATGCACCCCCAGGTCGCGGATTTCTCCCGAAAGTTCTTTTTCCTCCAAGCGGTAGGTTCCCGCTTCCTTCTGGCGCGCGGCCGGGTCTGCCTGCCAATAGGTGGCCCCGGATTCTCGGAATGCCGACGGCAGCAGGAGCGGGCTCAAGCGAGTCTCCGCGCCGGTCTGCGGATCGACGCGATAAACGAAAAATCCCGCTGTGCCGAATTCTGAGTCCGTACGCCAAGCGACCCGGCCTTCGCCGCCGACCCACTCGCCCCACACCTCCACGACTTCCGCACGCGTGGAACTGCGCGTTGTGATGCCGAGATCGGTATGCAGATTGCTCGTACCCGAGTCGACGGGAATCGGCGCGGTCCAGGCGAGGTCGGTCGTGTGGCCCGTCAGCGCATCGCTGTCCAGGGTCTCGTCGTCGCCCTGCTTGGACGGGCTGAGCACCTCGTTGGTGGAGAGCGCGGACAGATCGAACTGCACCACATACGTCCCGGGCGGCATCGCCTCGAACAGATAGGCCCCTTGTGAATCGGTCAGGGTCGTGGCCCGCACCCTGCTGTTGGTATCCACCAGCGCAACCGGGATGTTGGCAATCCCGTTGGTTTCGCTGGCATCTTGGATGCCATCCCGATTGGTGTCGAACCAGATTCGGCTGCCGATGCTCACGCCGGGGTTCGGCACGATGACCACGAAATCGGTGTCGTTTTCCGGGACCGGATCAAACAGAT
>JAVEUJ010000205.1:0-3052 GCA_034005635.1 Kiritimatiellia bacterium
TAGGCCGCCCGGTCCGCGCGCGCTTCACCCGGCCGCACCCCGAATTCATGCCGCGCCAATTCCGGCGACAACCAGTTCAGGGCCAGCCCCGGCGCAACAGCGAGCCGCCCGAGTTGGAAACCCCGCCGCAGCCCCAGCCGTCCGAATCCCCCCCCCACCCGATCCAACACATCATGTTCGTAGCCGGCGGACATCTGCCAGCCCCACGCCAGGGGTGCCTGCAGCGCCAAGCCACCAAAGAGCGAGTCCTTCCGGTCGCCCATCCCCTCCAGGTAGTCGCTATCATCCTCGTCGTAAGCCCCGAGACGATAGCGCGCCGTAGCCGCCAGCCGCATCCTCGCCCCATGCACCAGGCCCACCTGAGCCACCAGCCCCAGCACCTGCACCCGCTCGCCGATATAGGTCACTGCTGGAATAGGCAGCACCCGCAGCGCCGTCACCCCCCGGTAAGGGCTCGACTGCACCACCACCCCCGCGCCCACGCCAATCAGCCCCTTGCGGGTAAAAATTTCTTTCAGCTCCAGTTCCACAGGCACCTGCTCGCCGTCCGCCACCGTCACGGCAGCCTCGGCAAACACCGGCGCCCCGCGTCCCCAGTAGCGCCGGGAAAAGCCCAGCGGTTCGCGGGGAATTCCCATGAAGTTCTGGTCCAGCACCCCGTTGGTATTCCGATCATGAAACGCCATCACCGCATAGCGCCCCGGCGTCAGTCCATCGAAGCTGGCCTCCAGAGCAGCCCCCGACGGCACCGCCAGGGTCCGCAACGGCTGGCGCAGGTCGGCAAACGCATCCGCCTCATCAAACAGTAGAACGACCACCATGCCGGTGGCCGGCGGATTCTCCACCCGTACCCCCACGCTGCTCCCGGCCGCACTCCAGACCCCCAGCCCCCACGCCACAGCGAACACCCACCAGCCCCTGTACCCATTCGCTATATTCATCCCGGCACGATGCCACACTCGCCCCGCCTTGCACAATATCGTTGATCGCGAATGGTAGGTGGTTAATGAGTAGTAGTGCATGGTTGCCGGTCGTGAGAATCCAGTAAAAAACATACCCAATTCCCTGTCCTTCCGTGGGTTGGCTGTTACGCCCATCTCCCCTTTCGTGCTTTTCGTGTCTTTCGTAGTTTTCCTGTTTCTGCTATTCCTTAACGTCCCTTATCACGGCCCCGCCGAAAAAGGTTTGCGAGAACCCCGGGGCCGCTATAATGGCCCACATTATTTGACTGGAAGGAATCACCGCATGCCCACGCCCATTATTGCCATCGCCAACCAGAAAGGCGGAGTCGGCAAGACCACCACGGCCGTCAATCTGGCCGCCTGTCTGGCCGAGCGCCGCAAAAAAACTCTGCTGATCGACCTCGATCCGCAGGCCAACGCCACCAGCGGTCTGGGCGTCGAGAAGACGGCCGGCTCCAGCATCTATGACATTCTGCTTTCCGACCAGCCCCTCACCGACATCATCCAGACCACCGCCATGAACCGCCTCGACCTCGTCGCCTCCGAAGTGGATTTGGCCGGGGCCGAAATTGATGTCGCCCGCGCCGAGCACTATCTGCAGCGGCTCAGCATGGCTCTCGAACCGCTCGCCGCTGACAATCGCTATGACTTCATTCTCATCGACTGCCCGCCCTCTCTGGGCATCCTCACCATGAATGCCCTATGCGCCGCCGATGGCATCCTCATCCCGATGCAGTGCGAGTACTATGCCTTGGAAGGCATCAGCGTCATTCTCAACACGGTGGCCAAGCTCCACGACTCCGGCGCCGCCCCGCGCCTGGCCGTCGAGGGCATCGTGATGACCATGTACGACATGCGCACCAATCTCTCCCGCCAAGTCCTCGCTGAAATCCAGACCCACTTCCCCGACAAGATCTATTCCTCCCTGGTGCCGCGCTCCGTGCGCCTCGCTGAGGCCCCCTCCCACGGCCTGCCCATCATTGCCTACGACCCCAACTGCACCGGCGCCGCCGCCTACCGCCAACTCGCCCGCGAGTTTCTCAAACGCCGCAAGGCCGCCGATACCGAACCCGACCCTAACGACCCTGATGCTCTCCCCGACGAAATCACCGACGCGCCCAATGGCTCTGTTTAATCCCATGCCCCCACTTTTCCACGCTATGGAAAACTTTTTCGCCATTCTTCCACGCTATGGAAGATTTTCTTCCACACTGTGGAAGATTTGGCCCGATTTTTCCACGCTATGGAAAACTTTTTCGCCATTCTTCCACGCTATGGAAGATTTTCTTCCACACTGTGGAAAACCGTGCCCCCTGTCCCCTGCCCGCTGATCCCCCCCTCAAGCCCATGTCTCTTCTTCCCCAACTTCGTGTCTGCGTCCTGGCCTCCGGCAGCAGTGGCAATTGTATTTACGTCGAAAGCGCGACGACGGCACTGCTGATCGATGCCGGGATCTCCGCGCGGCAAACGCTGAAGCGCCTGGCCCTGGCCGGGCTCGATCCCGACAAAATCAGCGCTATTTGCATCACCCACGAGCACAGCGACCATACGATGGGCCTGCGCACCCTGTCGCGTAAACTCGATGTGCAGCTCTATGCCAATGGCGAGACCGCCCGCCACCTCCGTAACGGTGAGGGCCTGGACTGGAACCTGTTCACCTCTGGCTCGCCCTTCACGATTGGCGATATCGAGCTGCTGCCCTTTCCCCTCCCCCACGACGCCTACGATCCCGTCGGCTTCGTCTTGACTTGCGGTGCCTCGCGCCTGGGCATCGCCACCGACTTAGGCATGCCCACCTCGGTCGCCCGCGAGCGCCTACGCGGATGCCAACTGGTCATTCTCGAAGCCAACCACGATGTCGAACTCGTCCAAAGCTCCCGGCGCCCCTGGTCGCTCAGACAGCGCATTCTCGGCCGCCACGGACACCTCTCCAACGAGGTCGCCGCCGAGCTCCTCGCCGATATTGCCGGCGATACCCTCCAGCAAGTCTTTCTGGCGCACCTCAGCCGCGAATGCAACGAGCTCGGCCGCGCCCTGCATGCGGTGCGCACCCATCTTAATGGCGTCGGCCTCGGCCACATCCGCATCCT
>JAVEUJ010000069.1:0-12382 GCA_034005635.1 Kiritimatiellia bacterium
GCGGCGAGAGCCAGCTCGCGCACCTGCTTGGGGTGGTCCACCACCACGAAAGACCACGGTTGGGAGTTGCAGGCCGAGGGCGCCAGGCGGGCGGCCTCCAGGCAGCGTTCCAGGGTTTCGCGCGGGATGCGCTGCTCCGGCTTATAGTGGCGCACACTTTGGCGGGCCGTGACCAAGTCCATAAACGTCATGATTTCTTCCTCCAGGACAGGCGCAGAACTACCACCAGAAGCCAGAGGGCGCCCGCCACGATCCATCCGCCCCAGAATACCCAGGGAAAGATCCACCAGCTCCAGCCGGGAAAACCGGCATCCGTAAACGGCCAGAAAATGGGGGTCATGAAGCGGCCGGTGCCGTGGGTGGGGATGTCCACCAGGACATGGAGGGGCCAGGCGAGGGCCGGCAGCCACAGGGCGCGCTTCCACGCCACGAGCAGGGCATAGCCGATGCTCATACCCACCAGGCTGTGGGTAATGTTGTAGAGCACAAACACGAAAGAGGGAATGCCGTGCCAGCGCAGGCCGCCGCTGGTGAAAAAGTCCGTAGCAAAATGAATACCCAGCGACGCAATGTCGGGAAAGATGCCAAAGAAGAAGGCCGCCCAGAGGGTCCAATCGGTGAGGCGCCGCTCCCCGTGGTCATCGACAGGTCCACGGTGTCCGCCGGGGAGTCCGGTCCGGCTGCAGGCCACCGCGCCCAGGACTCCGTGCAGCAGCGTATCCATCTCAGCCCGGCAAATCGAAGGAGGAAATGTAATCCGCTATTTCTGAGATGCGCCCCATGGTCAGCAGGTCGTTTGCAAAAATACGTGCGCGCTCGAAATCGATTTCCGCAATCCGCCGCTGGACGGGAGGAATCTGCATGGGATCAAGGCTGAAGACGCGCAGGCCGATTCCTAATAAAAATGGCAGCATGCGTGGATCGGCGCCAAGATTGCCGCACATGGATATCGGCTTGCCTGCCCGTTCGGCAGCTGTGACAATCTGTTTCATTGCCCGCAGAACCGAGGGATGATGGGGGGAATACCAGATGGCAACTTCATCGTTGGTGCGATCCACTGCGAGCATGTACTGGATAAGATCGTTGCTGCCAATGCTGAGGAAGTCCGCAGCCGCGGCCAGTTCATCCGCAATCAGCACGGCGGCGGGCAGCTCAATCATGACGCCCAGTTTGGGCAGCCGATGGGGAATACCTTCGCGGGCAAGTTCGTCGCGGCATTGGTAGGCCAGGTCCCGCGCCCCCATAAATTCATCCAGCGACGCGACCATGGGGAACATGATTTTGGCTTCAGGATGGCCATGGGCAGCACGCAGCAGCGCCCGCAGTTGCTGCTTGAAAATTTCAGGATTTCGCAAGGTGAAACGGAGCGCGCGGAGCCCCAGAAAAGGATTGTTTTCGTGGCCAACCGGGAAATAGGACAAGGCCTTGTCGCCGCCAATGTCGAGGGTGCGAAACACAACCGGACGCTGCTCCATGCGTTCTGAAACCGCACGATAGCCTTGATACTGCTCCTCTTCGGTCGGGAACGTGCTGCGAACAATGAAAGGAAATTCCGTGCGGTATAGTCCGATACCGTTCGCCTTGACGCGCAACGCCACATCCAGTTCGGTGACCAGATTGAGGTTGGCCATCAACTGAACTTCGACACCGTCGCGAGTGTGGGTAACGGGCAGAACCTCTTCAACCAAGCGTTCGGAATCGGCCAGCGCGCGGATAATGTCCTGCATGGTCTTAATCGCATCCTGGCCGGGGCGGACCACCACTTGGCCTTCTTTGCCGTCCAGCAGCAGGGGCGTGTTCTCGGCCAGGTCGAGCAGGCGCCGGTCAGACACGATCACCAGCGGCACTTGGAGGGCATTGGCGATGATCGCGACGTGGGAATGCTGGCCACCACCCAGCAAAACCAGACCCGCCACACCTTCGGCGGCCAACTTCAAGATATCCGACGGCAGCAGTTCCTCGGCGATGACGATTTGCCCGGTGTAGTCCGGGTTGGCGTTCTCGATAGACGACGGCGCAAGATTGCAAAGCAAGCGGTGGCCGAGATCCTCGACATCGAGAACTTTTTCACGCAGGGCCGGATTGGGACTGCTGCCAAACAACTCCGAATAGTGGCGCACTTCGTTGAGGATGGCATTCCACGGAGAGATGCCGGCCCTAATGTTCTGGCGGATTTCCCCGGAAAAAGCCTCGTCCTTGAGCATCAAAACATGGGCACCGAAAATCATCGAAGCGGCATCCTGGAGCTTCTCCTCCAGACGCGTCTGGAGATCCATTAGTTGGCGCTCGGTCTGTTCAATCGCGCGGTCGAAATCGGCCTCCGTCAGGCCGATGGGACACAAGTAGTCGGCTGGATTCTGAGAGAGGTACTGGCCAATGCGAGTGGATAGGCCCATCGCCATCCGGCCCGACGCCCCCTTGCCACGGATGCAGTGGGTGCCAGACTCAAGACCATGATCACCCGGAAACAGATCATGCCCAGGTGCCGGATCAGTCGAGTTGGACGTCGCGTGCAGGCGCAGGAGCAAATGGGCATTCTCGATCACGCCGGCGAGTTGGGAGGAAATGACTCGCAGGGCCTGGACATCGTTAGGGTTGAAGTAATTCCATTGGGGATCCTGAACCACAATCACCCCGACCGGGTTCATCTTACGTTGGATGGGCACGGCCAGAAAAGAGAGATAGGCCTCCTCGTTGCTGCCGGGAATGTGCTTATAGGCGGGATGGTCGGTGGCGTTGGCCACGCAGATGGCCCGCATTTCCTTCAGGGCGGTGCCGGTGATGCCTTCGCCCAGCTTGAGGCGGAGGTGACTGATCAAGGCGGGATTCAAGCCTTGGTTGGCGCGCAGGACCAACTCGCGGGTCTTGGACTCGTAAAGATAAATCGAGCAAACTGCCGCGCGCATGTGCCACGCCACGGTGGAAACCACCTTGACCAGAAAGCCGTCGAGACCGGCTTCAAAATCGAAGAGGCCGACGATCTCGCTGATGTCGCACATCAACGCTACATTGTCTTGCTGAAAGTTGCTCATGACCTGTCCATCCCGCCGTGAGCATCAGGCTCATGACGGTGAAGCTTGACTTCACATCTAAAAAAAGTACCTTTTACGGCGTTTACGATTCCTCTTGCCCGATGGTGTAACGGTAGCACAGCAGCCTCTGGAGCTGTTTGTCTAGGTTCAAATCCTAGTCGGGCAACCATGTCGGTCCATGCCACTGCTCGGAGAGCAGCGTTGGCATTCACCGCTCCCCCATCTCTTTGATCAGGTAACCCGGATAGGCATCAATACATACACGAAATTGATGGTCGACCGGATCACACCCGGACTGGTGTCATCAATCAGATCGAGAAAAACCTCATCTGGCGTCAGCGCCTTCAATGGATCCATCAGGAACGCGGGATTGAAGGAAATGGCGACATCCGGTCCGGAGTACTTCACATCCAACGTCTCGCGGCCTTCGCCAATTTCAGCTGCGGCCGCCAAAACTTCCAGACGGTTCGTCGTGAAGGTCAGCTTGACGCCCGACACAGCATCGCTGACGAGCTGGGACGTGCGGCGGACGGCCGTCAGGAATGTTTCACGCTCCAACGCGACGCGTTCGCCAGTGGCCTGGGGAATCACCTGACGGAAATTGGGATAGCTCCCCTCCACCAGCTTGGAAATCACCAAGGTGCCATCGAACTCAAAGGCGGCCTGTTGCTGATTGGCCATGATCGTGACCGTGCCGCTTTCGCCCAGGGTGCGGATGAGTTCGTCGACGGTCTTGAGGGGGATAATCATGTCCATTTCGGCATCGGCAGCAAATTCGACCTCGTGCTCGACGAGCGCCAGACGGCGGCTATCGGTGGCCACCACACTGAGTTTGCCGGCTTTGAAGCTGAGCAAAACCCCGTGGAGAATCTGGCGGTTGGGATCGGGGGACGCCGCATAGCCAGTCAATTTGAGCATGTTGCGAAAAGCCGCCTGCTCGAGGCTGTAGCTCTTGGCATCGCCCATCTCCGGCAAAATCGGATAGTCGCTTTCGGGGATGCCGTGGATGCGAAAATAGGAGCTGGCGGCATGGATGAAGGCGATGTTCTCCTCGTTGACCTCCATCTCCACTTCGTTCACGCTCAATTCGCGGAAAACGCCAAAGATGCGCTTGGCGGGCAGAGTCGTGGCTCCTGCTTCCAAAACTTCCGCAGCGACAGTAGCCCGGACGGTCAAGTCCATGTCAGTCGCCGTGAGTTCGAGTTTGCCATCTGCAGCTCGCATCAGGACGTTTGAAAGTACCGGCAGGGCATTCCGGGGATTGATCACCGATTGGACCTTTTGGAGTCCGTCAATGATGGCTTCTTTGTTGATCTTAATTTTCATGGGGGTCGCCCTCTGACTGTTATTCTTCTTAATACATTAATATAATCAGTAGTATTAGTATGTCCTGTGAATCCTGTTAACATCAAGAACAGAATAGCAGGGACGGGCCTGTTGTGCCCATTCAGCCTGTGCAAAACTACCCCCCCCTTCTTGTGCCCAAGTTGAACAACTTTCAGTTGTCCACAATTCAGGAGAGTTGTTCACAAGCTTCCAGTGTGTTGTTGCCGGGTTATGCACATTTGGCCACAAGCCGCTTCCTCCGAGCTGAAAACGGAGTGAAATGGGAGAATGGCGGGCCATATCAGGAGGGAGCCGAGACTCCGCCGAGGCGCTGTTGGAGCGACAAGACCGTCTGGCGTAGATTGGCATCCTTCTTCATCTTGGCACCGACACTGCGGTGGGCATGCAGCACGGTGGCATGGTTGCGGCCAAATGAGTTACCGATCGATGGCAGGGACTGTCCAGTGAGTTCCCGGCAGAGATACATCGCAACCTGGCGGGGGAAGGCAATGTTCTGGGGCCGCTGTTTGCTGGTCATATCCCCGAGGCGGATATCATAATATTCGGCCACCATGCGTTGGATGCCTTCAATGCTCAACGCGGTCTGGTTTTCCTGTTCAATGGTATCGCGCAGGAGATACTCCAGCGTTTCCGTGGTCGGGGCCTTGCGGGTCAGCGACGCATATGAGGCCACTCGCAGCATCGACCCTTCCAGCTTGCGGATGTTCGATTTGACGTGTTGCGCGATGAACATGAGGCACTCGTCACCGAGTTGAATCATCAGTTCTTCGCGCTTACGGCGCAGGATAGCCACGCGAGTTTCAAAGTCGACCATATCCATCTCGGTCACCAAGCCCCACTCGAATCGCGACACCAGACGTTCCTGAAGATTGGCAATCTCGCTGATGGGCCGATCGCTGGTCATCACGATCTGTTTTTGATTTTGGTGTAGAGAATTGAAGGTGTGGAAAAATTCTTCCTGGGTGCTCTCCTTGCCACCCAGAAAATGAATGTCGTCAATTAGCAGCAGGTCGATATGGCGGTATTTCTTGCGGAAGGCGGCGAGGTCGTGCTGCTGCAGGGACTGAATAAATTCGTTGGTGAAGGTTTCGCAGGTGGTGTAGCAGACTGACCCTTTGCCGCGTTTGAGCACGGCCTGGCCCATGGCCTGGATCAGATGCGTCTTACCCAATCCCGTGCCGCCGTGGATGAACATCGGGTTGTAGGCACGCCCCGGTGCTTCCACTACTGCCAGTGAGGCCGCGTGGGCAAAGGAATTCGATGGTCCCACGACAAAGTTGTCGAACGTATGGCGCGGATTCAGCGGCGCCCCGATGTTGCCGGCTTTGGCCGCGCGGCCCTTGGCCCGCGACGACTTCTTGGGTGCAGGATCAGGCTCCTCCATTTCCTCGTTGAGTTGGCGCAATCCACCCAGTTGAAAAACAATGGAGAGCGCTTCGGCTCCGGCGGCATGCAGAGCTTCCTGAATCAGGGGGAGGTAATGTTCTTTGAGCCAGTCCTGATAAAATCCGTTGGGTACCGTCAGGGTAAGTTGTCCCGCGGTATCATCGCCGGCGGCCTCAATGACGCCGATCCATCGACTGTAGACATCCTCGGATACCGCTGTGCTGAGAAACTCGCACGCCTTGGTCCACAGTTGTTTTGCCTTGTTTAGTTCCACAAAAAATCCTCTCCCAGACTCAGCCTGTCAGTCTCGCACGGGCCCGGTCGCCATTCAATCTCAATTTGTATCCCGAAGTTGTCATTAACCGGAACCGCATTTGGACCCGGCGGGATGGGCCTTTGACCCACTTATGCACAGCTTATGCACAGCCTCTTTCTCTTTATCAGCCTCTGTTACAGACATGACTGTAAGAGCCCCGTGTTTTTTCGGCAAGCCCATTCCCGGGTTTTTCAAATATAACCTGTCCTCTACCATATATAGTAGTGCTGGATTATTTTGTAACTATATACGGTTGTAATTGACTATTCCCATCAAACCATCACTCTCCCCTTGACAATGAATTTTAGGATTGAAAATTAGGTCTAACCCGCTGAAAATCAACCTAGTAACAGCCCCCTCCAGAAAAGTTATTGTAGAATTTATGAAGAAATCAACAGCCCCCCGCGTTTTGATTGCCACTGGCATGGAAGAAAGTGATGTGCGCTATGCCACGGGCCTCGAGGCACCCGACCCGTTTGCCTTGCTGATCGAGGGGGCACGGAAGCATTTGCTGGTGTCCGCGCTCGAAGCGGCGCGTGCGCGTCGCGCGTGTCCGACGGCCATCCTGCATACACCAGCGTCATTATTTACCGTAACGCCTCCTCGCCGCCCCACCCTGGCGAATCAAATTTTGGCGCTGCTGCACCAACTACAGGCGGATGCCGTGGCCGTTGGCCCGTGGTTTCCCGTTGGCGTGGCGCGCGCTCTTGAGCAGGGCGGCATCGATGTGCGCCTGGCCACGTCCCCCCCCTTCCCCGAGCGCGCCATCAAGACGCCGCGCGAAATTGCCTGCATCGCAAAATCGCAGCGTGCGGCGGTCGCTGCGATGCGTGCCGCGGTCGCCGCCATCCGTGGCGCGGAGATATCGTCTGCTGGCGTATTGCGGACTGACGGTCGCAATCTGACCTCGGAACGCGTTAAGGATATCATCGAGCAGGCGCTGTTGGCGCGACGGTGTAGCGCCGATGGCACGATTGTCGCGGTGGGCCTGCAGGGCGCGCGCCCTCATGATGCCGGTTCCGGTCCGTTGCGTGCCAACGTGCCCATCGTTATCGATATTTTTCCACGCGACAAACAGACCGGCTATTGGGGTGACATCACGCGCACGGTTGTGCGTGGCCGTGCCACGCCGGAAGTCCGGCGTCTGTTCCGGACCGTGCTGGCCGCCCAGAAGCTGGCGCTGGCCATGCTGCGTCCCGGTGTAGAATCTCGCGCGGTCCAGCGGGCCGTCGAAGAATATTTTGTGCAGAGCGGCTACCCCACGCGCCTGTCGCCGCCGGGGCGGGAATCCGGCTTTATCCATAGCGTGGGCCATGGCGTTGGGCTGGACATTCATGAAAGCCCCGGTCTGCGCAATGAACCCGGATGCGTGTCGGCAGGCAACGTTCTCACGGTCGAGCCCGGCCTCTATTTGCCCGGTCTCGGTGGCGTTCGCATCGAAGACACCGTCGTGGTAACGCCCACGGGGTGTAAAATCCTCGCCACCTTCCCGAAAAAACTGGAACATGGTCCCGGATGAGTATCAAAACCATTTTGTTGAGCATGCTCTGGGTTCTGGCGTTGGCGATTGTGGTCGGCTGGATTTTTATCCGCCGGTTTGAACGCGCCCAACTCTATGTACCCTCGGTCGATATCCAGACGACACCCGCCCAGTTTAAGTCCCAATTCCAGGAAGTGCATTTCATCGCGGCCGACGACACACCGCTCTTTGGTTGGTGGATTCGTGCCAACCGACCCCGCGGCACCGTCATCTATTGCCACGGCAACGCCGGCAACATCGGTGACAGCGCCCACCTTGCGTCGGAATTCACTCGTCGCGGATTTAATCTCTTCTTATGGGACTATCGCGGCTATGGCAAAAGCGGTGGGCGTCCTACCGAACGCGGGCTGTATGCAGATGCCCGCGCGGCCTTTGATGCGGCGGCGGCGGTGAGCGATGGCCTGCCCATTTTGACGTATGGCGTCTCACTGGGGGGCCCAGTGGCCATTCAACTGGCGACCGACCGGCCCGTAGCCGGCATCATCATCGAGTCCAGTTTTTCTTCTGCAGCCGATATGGCCTTGCGCTGGTTTCCTCGACTGCCCCTGCACCGGCTGTTGTCGGTTTCCTATGATGGTGCGGCCAAGGCCGCAACTCTTGAGGGCCTGCCCAAGCTCTTTGGTCATGGGATCAGCGACAGCGTGGTGCCCTTTCAGAGCGGCCGGCTGCTGCATGGCGCCGCCGCCCAGCCCAAGGTCTTCACCCTGCTCGAAGGCGCGCATGGTGATGGATCCTGGTTTACCCCCGGCGCTCCCGGCAATCGCGAACTCGAAGACTTCCTCAACCAGTTTAAGCGCTAATCGCGATTATTTATCATCGGCCGGATCGGACTGATCAGACGGATTCGACTGCCCCTGCAAAAATCCCTGGTACACCCTCCTTTCGGTCATGGTGAGCGTTGTCGAACCATCTCGGTCTAACCCCAACGGCCCGCCTGCGGGACACCGCCGAGATCCCTCGACAGGCTCGGGATGACAGCCGAGAGCGGCCATGCCCCGCGGTGTCATTTGTAGTTTGGCTGCTCAGTGTTTGCAGCACGAAGCACCTCTTTGACCGCCTGAATCGTATCCACCTCCAAGAGTTGTTGGGCCAGGCGCTTCGACTGTTGAATACTGATAGAGCGAATGGCGTTCTTGATCTCTAACAGTTCACTGGGATTAACGCTCAGATGTCGGAATCCAAGTCCGAGCAGCAGCCCCGTACAGGCCGGATTGCCGGCCATCTCTCCGCAAATGGACACGCTTTTGCCGTTCATTTGGGCCGCGGACACCACCGACGCAAGAGCGGTCAGCACCGCCGGGTGAAAGGGCTCATAGTAGGCTGCCACCTCAGCACTCGTGCGATCCGTAGTCAACAGATACTGAACCAGATCGTTGGTGCCGACGCTCAGAAAATCGACTTCGCGGGCCAGTCGCCCGGCCAAAATGACCGCAGAAGGGGTTTCGATCATGGCCCCGATCCGGATGGCGGAATTAAACGGCAGGCCTGCCGTGGTCAGATCTGTTTTGGCGCGTTCAATTGCCTCTTGGGCGGCACGCAGGTCCTCCATCCCGCCCACCATTGGCAAGAGGATCGAGACGGGATGCGTGGCGCTCAAGCGCAGGATGGCCCGCAACTGCACCTGAAGAATTTCAGGATGTGCCAGTAATAAACGAATCCCGCGGTGCCCCAATGAGGGATTGGCTTCCCAAGCCAACGGAAAATATGAGAGTAGTTTGTCGCTACCGATGTCCAAAACCCGGATCACAACCTCACGGGGCTTCAGACTCTCCGCTGTGGCCCGATACATTTTATATTGCTCATCTTCTGATGGAAAATGATCCTGGGCCAGAAAGACGAATTCAGTTCGATACAGTCCGGCCCCATCGGCGTTTACGGATGCGGCGGACACGGCATCGGCGACTTTGCCGATATTGGCACACAGCGTAACCGTGACATTGTCGGTGGTCACCGCAGGCAGTGGGATCAAGTCGTTGAGGGTGGACTTGTGGGCCTGCTGATCTGCTTCGAGTTGATCGTACTCGCGTTGAATGTGCTCGGATGCATGAAGAAAGATTCGCCCCGCCAACCCATCGACAATGATGGGGTCGCCGTTGGCGATGAGCTTCGTCGCATTAGGGACATTAATCAGCAGTGGGATGCCGCGTGCCCGAGCTAGAATGGTGGCATGGGCGGTCTGTCCACCTTGTTCGACCACCACACCGCAAATAGCCTTTTCATCCAGTTGCATGATGACGGAAGGCAGCAATTCCCGAGTGACCAGCACCGAGCCATCGGCGCAGGGAGGAAGCGTGGGTTCTTCACGTTGGGTCAAGGCCTGTTGCAAGCGGTTGCCTATATCCCGCAGGTCGGCCGCGCGCTCTCGGAAGTAGGGATTGTTCAGCCGCGCAAACGTGGCGGTTAGCGTGTTGATCGCTTCGCTCAGGGCCGCTTCTATATTCAGGTTTTTTGTAGAGCACAGAGCGTAGACGGTCTCTCGTAACAAGGGGTCGCGCAGAATGGCAATCTGAGTCCCCCAAATCGCGGCTTCATCCTTGCCGAGGCTCCGCTTGGCCTGCTGACCGACGGCGACCATATCGTTCTCGGTTGCGGCCACCGCCGCATCGAACCGTTCGATCTCCTGGGTCACCTCGCCCTCTGGGATAATACGGCAGGTGATGGGGATGTCGGCGAAGCCATCGTAAACCACAGCCGTACCACGAGCGAGGCCTTGCGACGCCACTTCGCCAAAGATCATGCTGGGGTGCGGGGCTGTCACGATTTTATGCCGATCGGTGAACTGCGCGGAGTTTGGTGTTGGAGTTGTGGGCTAGGCGAATTGGGCCAGCAAGGCCAGCGCTGCCTCCGGGTTGACGCCGCGGCGGCGCAACGGGTTTTCGATCTGCTCGAGGGCATGCTCATTGAACAGCGGTCGATCTTCGCGATAGAGGACGCCCAGCGGGTGGCGCTCGCTAGGAGTCATAACCAGCCGCAGGGCCGCCTCGCGATCCTGCGGATTATAATCCTCCGGCAGTTCATCGCAATGCTCGCGGTAGAACTGGGGCGTATGAATGCGATCCCACGTGGGGCAGGACTGCAGGATGTGGACCAAAGAAAATCCCCGATGGCTGATGGCCGCCTTCAGCAGCGGGACCAACAGGTCCGGACGTCCGGTTGTGCCCTGGCCGACAAAACTGCATGACTGACTAATCGCCAGGGCCAGCGGGTTCAGCGGAGGCATCACGACGCCATCCGACTGGATCCGGGTAACGGTTCCCAGTGGGGTCGTGGGCGATGCCTGGCCTTTGGTGAGCGCATAATACAGGTTGTCATGAACGACCACCGTCATATCCACATTGCGGCGAATGGCGTGCAGAAAATGATTTCCACCTTCGCCGTAGCCCCCCCCCTCCCCGGCATGCACGATCACGGTCAGGTCGTTGGCTGCTAGTTTGATGCCGATGGCCGCCGCCACCTCACGCCCATGCAACCCGTTGAAGGTATTGACCCGCATATAATGCGGTAGTTTGGGTGCCTGGCCGATGCCCGTGCAGATGACCACCCGGTCGGGTGGCAAATTTAATTCCGACAGGGCTTTTTTCGCTGAACTGAGGATGGCGAAGTTCCCGCATCCCGGACACCAGGCGATGGGAACCGAACTCGCATAATCGGTGGGTTTCACGCTCATGTCAGTACCTCCTGGGAAAGTCGTTTGATCAAATCTTCCACGGCAAACGGGCGGCCGTCGACCGCTCGAATCTCGTGGTCAACCGCTCGCAGCGTCACCTCGCGCAGCACGGAAACCAACCCGCCCTCGGGACTGTTCTCCACCACGGTTACCGAAGCGGCCGAGCGGATAATCGAGCTGATCGGCTCCGCGGGCAGCGGCCAGAGCCAGCGCAAGTTCATGTGGGCGATGCCCGCGCCGTCGGCATTGAGTTGCGCTAGGGCTTCCACCACGGTCGGTTGGGAACTGCCCCACGTGACGACTAGCGGGCGGCCCTCGACCTCTCCCGTCACGTCAGGTGCCCAAGCGGCCTGAGTCACACCCGCGGCCTTACGCAGGCGTTTGCGGGCCATGCGTTCAGCGATCTCAGCCGATTCGACCATATGCCCATCCTCGTCGTGTTCGTCGGAATCCACGACCACCGTGTGCTGTGAATCGCCTGGAGCCGCCATGGGCGAGATGCCCGACTCCGTTTGCTCAAAGCGCCGGTAGGTGTCCATGTTCTGCAGCGCTTCGGGGGGCAGCAGATGGCGCGTTCTGGGCAGTGACGCGACGGAGGGCGTGGACGCCGCAACGTACGTATCGATTTGAAGCTGGTCGGTCAGGACGAACACGGGCACTTGAAAGCGTTCGGCGAGATCGAAGGCGTGTGCCGTCACATCAATGCAATCCAGGACATCGCGCGGAGCCAAGATGATGCGCGGGAACGTGCCATGTCCGGCAAACCGGACAAAATTCAGGTCGCTCTGAGCGGTTCGAGTTGGCAGGCCGGTAGCCGGTCCGGGGCGCTGCCCCAGTACAATCACGGTTGGTGTTTCGATCATGCCCAGCAGCGACAGGCCTTCGACCATGAGTGCAAATCCGCCGCCGGATGTCGCCGTCATCGCCCGTGCCCCGCCATAGGCCGCCCCCGCCGCCATGTTGATGGCCGCAATTTCGTCTTCGGACTGCACCACCACGATGCCCACTTTTTTGTGCCAGTCCGCCAAGTTGGACAGGATGGCAGTGGCCGGGCTCATGGGGTACCCAGAAAAGAAGGTGACGCCGCCGGCAAC
>JAVEUJ010000070.1:0-12252 GCA_034005635.1 Kiritimatiellia bacterium
TGCCCCTTTGCGCCTTCGCGTCTTGGCGTGAGACCGGCTGGTTAATCTGTTCATGAGTTCTTGAGTTCAGATTTATTCCTGGCTCCCCCCACCTTCCCCATTCGTGTCCATCAGTGTTCATCCGTGGTAAAATTCTCTTCTTTGGTTGCGGCTTGCCGCGCTGTGTCCATCAGTGTTCTTCTGTGGTTGTATCTTCCTCTTTCGTTGCAGCTCTCCCCCCTGTACCCCTCGGTGCCCTCTGTGGTTAAACCGGCTGTCATCCCGACTTGTCCGCCGCCTTGTCCGCCGTCTTGTCCGCCGTCTTGTCCGCCGTAGCCTCGGCGTAGGTGGAAGCCTCGGCGTAGGTGGAAGCCTTCGGCGTAGGTGGAAGCCTTGGCATAGGTTGGAGCCTGTCTAGGGATCTCGGCTTTACCACGCCCCCCCTTCACAGCACCCGCTCCTTGCTCTTTTATTTATTTTTTCTTGCACCGGGCTTTAATTCAGGTATTGTAATGCCTGTTTATAGG
Organism: Kiritimatiellia bacterium; assembly: GCA_034005635.1. Lineage (GTDB taxonomy): Bacteria > Verrucomicrobiota > Kiritimatiellia > CAIQIC01 > Lenti-01 > JAAZFE01. The sequence goes on from JAVEUJ010000070.1 coordinate 507, forward strand.
AAACCTATGTTTGGCTTACTCCATATTCCTGAATCGTTGTCCATCGCGCTCCACGCTTGCCTGTGGATTGCGGATGGCGACCGTGCCTATCGTCCGTCGCCAAAAATCGCCAAAGAGTTGGGCTTCTCCCAGCATCATTTGGCCAAGATCGTTCAGCGGCTCGTGCATGGCGGTGTGCTTGAAACCGAACGCGGACCGCACGGCGGCATCCGCCTTGCCCGCCCCGCTCAAAACATCACCTTGCTCGATATCTACGAGGCCGGCGGTGGCCCCCCGCTGCACCCTCACCGCTGTCTGCTCGACCCCAAAATTTGTGGCGGTCGCGCTTGCAGCATCGGTCGGCTCATCGAACAGGAAAATGGTCGGCTCCACAAAACTATGAAACACACCACGCTCGCGAGCCTGGCGAGCTCGTTAGACAAAACCCAACTGAAACCCGCATGAAACGAAAAATTATTTCTATCGATGAAGAACTTTGCAACGGCTGCGGCCTGTGCGTCAGCGCCTGTCATGAGGGCGCCATCCAACTGGTGAATGGCAAGGCCAAGCTCGTCTCGGACTCCTATTGCGACGGGCTCGGCGATTGCCTGCCCGCCTGCCCGACTAATGCCATTCAGATGATCGAGCGCGAAGCCTCTGCCTATGACGAAGTCGCCGTCGCCGCACGGATGGCGGCGGCAAAGGCCGAAGCGCCCGCACCGGCAACGGCCCAGCCCCCGTTGGCCTGCGGCTGCCCCGGGGAACTGGCCAAAAGCCTCACGCCCAAGCCAGCCGCCGCCGTAGCCGCTCCCGACATGGCACCCGCCTCTCAATTGACCAACTGGCCGGTGCAAATTAAGTTGCTCAATGTCCGCGCCCCTTACCTGCAGAATGCCGCCCTGCTGATCGCCGCCGACTGCACCGCCTTCGCCTTTCCCGATATCCACCGGCGTTTTATGCGCAACAAGGTCACCCTGATCGGATGCCCCAAACTCGACGAAGGTGACTACGCCGAAAAACTTACGGACGTCCTCCAAGCCAACGACATCAATAGCATCACTGTCCTGCGCATGGAAGTCCCCTGCTGCGGCGGCCTTCCCGCCGCTGTCCAGCGCGCCCTCCAAGCTAGCGGTAAAATGGTTCCCTGGCAGATCGTCACCATTTCCACCGCTGGAGAGATCCTTGAAGACTAAACGGAGTATCCAGAATTCAGGATTCAGAATGGAATCAAAACTCATTCTTCTTGTCGTCCCTCTTTTCTGAACCCTGAACCCTGACCTCTGACCCCCGAACCCTGATCCCTTTAAAAGAAAACTCATCCCCAAAGGAGAAAACCCCATGAGCGAAATGTTCTGTTTCCAATGCGAGCAAACTGTCGGCGGCGTTGGCTGCACCCGCGTCGGTGCCTGCGGCAAGCCCCCTGAGGTCTCGAACCTGCAAGACGAGATCACCGCGGCAATGATCACCCTCGCCCGCGCCATCGATGGCCAGCCTGCCAACCCTAAAATCGAAGCGCTATTTATGGACGCGTTGTTCATGACAATCACCAACGTCAACTTTGACCCCCAGGCCAATGCCGCGATGCGCGACCGCATCCTGCAAGCGGCCGTAGCGGCTGGCGGTGCCAACACCTTCCGCCCCGAAGATCTCTTCCACGGCGACACCGATATCGTATCCCTGCGCTCCACGCTGCTCTTTGGCATGCGCGGCATGGCGGCCTATGCGGCCCACGCCCGCGTTCTGGGCAAGACCAATCCCAAGGTCTCGGCCTGGTTCCAGAAGGGCATGAAGGCCCTCGGCGATGACCATACTGTCGAAGAATGGCTCGCCCTGATCATGGAATTTGGTCTGGTCAACCTCGACTGCATGGAGTTGCTCGACGCCGCCAATACTGGCGCCTATGGCCATCCTGAACCGACACGCGTCTCGGTCACGCAACATAAGGGGCCGTTCATCATCGTCACTGGCCACGACTTGCTCGACCTCAAGATGCTGCTCGAACAGTCTGAAGGCAAAGGGGTCAACATTTACACTCACGGCGAAATGCTCCCCGCCCTTGCCTATCCCGGGTTGAAGAAGCACAAGCACCTCAAGGGCCACTTCGGTACCGCCTGGCAGAACCAGCAGAAGGAATTCGCCAACCTTCCCGGGGTTGTCCTCTATACCACCAACTGCATCATGCCTCCGCGCCCGTCGTACATCCAGCACCTCGCCACCACCGCTGAAGTTGGCTGGCCCGGTGTCCAACATATCGCCGCGGATGACACCGGTTACAAAGACTTCTCCACCATCATCCAACAGGCCATCGACCTCGGCGGCTGGACGGAAGAAAAAGCCAGCAGCTATAACTTGATGACGGGCTTTGCTCATAATGCCGTGATGTCCGTCGCCGACAAGGTGGTCGACGCCGTCAAAACCGGCGCCATCAAACACATCTACCTCGTCGGCGGTTGCGATGGAGCTAAACTCGGCCGCGACTACTACACCCAGTTCGTCGAGAAAACCCCCAAGGACTCCCTGGTCCTGACCCTTGCCTGCGGCAAGTTCCGGTTTAACCACCTCCAGGACGAGCTTGGCGACATCGGCGGCATCCCGCGCCTGCTCGACATGGGCCAGTGCAACGACGCCTACTCCGCCATCCAGGTTGCCCTCGCCTTGGCCAAGGTCTTCGAGTGCGGCGTCAACGACCTGCCCCTCTCGCTCATCCTCTCCTGGTACGAGCAGAAGGCTGTCTGCATCCTGCTGACGCTCCTCGCCCTCGGCATCAAGAACATCCGCATCGGGCCCACGCTTCCCGCGTTTGTTTCACCCACGGTACTCAACGTCCTGGTCGAACAGTTTGGCCTGACCCCCATCACCACCGCCGACGAGGACCTCAAAGCCATCGCCGGCTGATCCCGGATAGCCCAAACGAAACGGCCGCGCCCCCAAAAGGCGCGGCCAATTTTTTGAACGCATTTCAAGCTATCGCGAATGTCGCGTACTCCCTAGTTCCACTCCCGTTTATTCTTGGCGATGCCCACCCAACACTCCTATAATGGCGCTGTGAAAAAATTAATCTGTCTAGCCTTGCTGGTTTTGGCCCAACCGGCGCACGCATTTTTTGAAGACCTGCTCTTGGCGGACGGCACTGCCTTGACCAATGTCTTTGTGGTACGGGTGGAGCCCGATGGCCTCTCCTACATGCATCATCAGGGCGTGACCAAACTCTTCTTCCACGAATTGTCGGAGGATGTCCGCCAGCGATATAATTACGATCCCGTCATGGCCGTCACCTATTGGTATTTTACCCAACAAGCTCAGCAGGAATGGGAACAGCGTCAACTCGACGCTGCCCTGCTGGAGGCGGAGGAACATCAGCAGCGTCTGGATGAAATTAAACTCAAGGAAACCGCCTTGAAATCCCAAAGTGCCGCCAGAACTCGCCACCTCAAGCTGATGCAAATACAGGAAGATGGCACCTGGCTCTGCCGGACCTTTCAATATGAAAAAGGTGGCTTCACCCCGGGTCGCGCCCAGTACGTGAAGAAATTCGACGAAAGCCAGATTATGGTCGAAGGCTTACCGCCTGACGTGGTCGACAATGATGAATGGAGTGGGAGAATCTTTGAGGTGGGCATCCATCAGATCAAATCTGATAATGGTCCTATCCGCACCCTCCGGAAATACCGGGTGATTCCCTGACCGCCCCCCCCGGTATCCGCCCTCTTTCCCCACCCATCATTTTTCCCGCGTTTTCCCCTTGCGGCCCCGCGCTCCTATGCGTATCGTGCCACGGTTCCGGAACAACATGCCGAATGGGATTTTTGCCCTCCTGGTTGGTGGATAGAATTTCTTACAGCTTTCCGGACCGCGCCGGGATGATGATCCCCGCCCTGCGTGAACCATAGAAAGGAAACGGATCCAATGAAGACCACTAATCAAAGATTGCTGAACTGGGTCAACGAAATGGCCACGCTGTGCAAACCCGATGCCATTCACTGGTGCGATGGCACGGAAGAAGAGAATATCCGCCTGTGCGACCAGGCCGTCGCGGCCGGCACCTTCACCCGCCTCGACGAATCCAAGCGCCCCAATTCGTTTCTCGTCATGTCCGACCCGGCCGACGTCGCCCGCGTCGAAGACCGCACCTTCGTCTGCCCCACGGACCCCCGCGAAGCCGGCCCCAACAACAACTGGCGCGACCCTGTCGAACTCAAGGCCACCATGCGCCAGCTCTACGATGGCTGCATGCGCGGACGCACCATGTACGTCATCCCCTTCAGCATGGGCCCCATCGGCTCGCCCATCGCTCACATCGGTGTCGAATTAACTGACTCCATCTACGTCGTGGTCAATATGCGCATCATGACTCGCATGGGTGACGAGGTGCTCAAGGCCCTGGGCGAAAATGGCGATTTTGTCGAATGCCTCCACTCGGTTGGCGCTCCGTTGGCACCCGGCCAAAAAGATGTGCCCTGGCCCTGCAATGCAGAAAACAAATATATCTCCCACTTCCCCGAAGACCCCTCCATCTGGTCCTACGGTTCCGGCTACGGCGGCAACGCCCTCCTTGGCAAGAAGTGTTTTGCCCTGCGCATTGCCTCCACCATGGCGCGCCGCCAGGGCTGGATGGCCGAACACATGCTCATCCTGGGCCTCACCAACCCCGCCGGCGAGAAGAAATACATCGCCGCCGCCTTCCCCAGCGCGTGCGGCAAGACCAATCTGGCCATGCTCGAGCCGACCCTCCCCGGCTGGAAGGCGGAATGTGTCGGCGACGATATCTGCTGGATGAAGTTCGACGACAACGGTCAGCTCCGCGCCATCAATCCCGAAGCCGGTTTCTTTGGCGTCGCCCCTGGCACCTCGATGAAGTCCAACCCCAATGCCATGCGCAGCCTCTATGCCAACTGCATCTACACCAACTGCGCCCTCACCCCGGACAACGATGTCTGGTGGGAGGAAATGACCGAGGAGCCCCCCGCCGAGGCCCTGTCCTGGAAGCGCGAACCCTGGACGCCGGACAGCGGCACCAAGGCCGCCAATCCCAATGCCCGCTACACAGCGCCTGCCCGCCAGTGCCCCGTCATCGATCCCGCCTGGGAAGACCCTGCCGGTGTGCCAATTTCAGCCATCCTCTTTGGCGGACGCCGCCCCAGCACCGTGCCGCTGTGCTTCGAAGCCCCTTCCTGGCAGTACGGAACCTTCCTTGGCAGCATCCAGGCCAGTGAAACCACGGCCGCCGCCGCCGGCAATGTTGGCATCTTACGCTACGATCCCATGGCCATGCTGCCCTTCTGCGGCTACAATATGGGCGACTACTTCGCCCATTGGCTGTCCATGCCCGGACGCGTACCCAACCCCAAGATGCCCCGCATCTTCTTCGTCAATTGGTTCCGCAAAAGCGATGATGGGCGCTTCCTCTGGCCCGGCTTCGGCGAAAACTCCCGCGTCCTCAAGTGGATTTTTGAGCGCGTCAGTGGCCAGGCCGAGGCCGTCGAATCTCCCATCGGCCTCTTGCCCGCTCCCGGCGCTCTCGACATCTCCGGACTCGATATTCCTGAAGAGGATATGGACGAGTTGCTTTCCGTCGATGCCAACGAATGGCTCAAGGACCTCCCCGCCATTCGTGCCCACTACGAGAAGTTCGGCGATGCCATCCCCGCCGTCCTCCACCAGGAACTCGACGCCCTCGAAGCGCGCCTCCAGGCCGCCGCCAACTAAAACCATCGCGCCATTGCGCCACAACCACAAGGGCCGGGCTTTCCCCCGGCCCTTTTGGTTAGAGCAGCAAGGATACCACCCCCGGTGCAAACTTAAAACCGTACGCTCCTGATAGAGAGAACCCTTCGGGCAAGCCGTGGTTGTTAAGAGCATCGCCTGGGCGCTCTATCAACAATAGAACGCACCTGCCAAGTGCCACGGGCGCATCCCCGCTTCATTAACTTCCATCGTCTACTCGTTGAAACAACGGACAGCCGCACGCTGAAGCGTGGACTACAAACGGGGCGGTGTTTGTAGTACAGCCTTCAGGCTGAACAGGTAACCCCGTGAGCTCCATTCGGTCAACGAAACGGGGATGCGCCCCAAGTGCCACATGCAACTCCTTTACAATGAAGGGGCCACTTATGTTACCAATGATCTTGCATTTCCGAAATATTCTGGTGTACTTTTCAGCTATGAGCTACGACATCTCGACATCTCGACATCTCGACATCTCGACATCTCGACATCTCGACATCTCGGCATTTTGGCAGCCAGATAATGCGTTATCTCCTTCCACTTGCCATCGCTCTTTACTGTTTCCCTTTTTCTTCTTCCGCTGCAACGGCGCTTGATATTCGTAGCGTATCCGCCTCCTTCTCCCCGCAAGGGGATTCTCTTCCTGAAATTATCCGGACGCTCCATGCCGCCAGGCGGCGCGTGGATGTCGCCCCGTTCTACCTCAGCCACACCAATCTGATTGATGCCCTTTGCTTTCTCTCGACCAAGAAGAAGGTCAAGATTCGCTGCTTTATGGACCCCGCCTCTACCGTCCCCGCTGAACACCATGTTCTGAATCGGCTTTCGCAGCACGGCATCGAGATCTATGTGGTCCAAGTCCCCAACGGAAAAATGCACCTGAAGTGCGCCATCGTGGATGACGATATCGTGATCACCGGAGCCGCCAACTGGACGGTCCGCGGATTCGATAACAACGTGGAAGATACGCTGATCATCCAATCGACCTCTCTGGCCCAAGCCTATCGTGACCGGCTGGATCGGCTCGTGCCCCTCGCCGAATACCAACACCCAACGGGCAATGGGAAAGAAGGCCTCATCCGGGCAATGCCATCCCCTACGCTTCGGCCATCCTCGGCATCGGCCGCCTATGCCACCCCTCGCCTGAAGCATTTCCGCTCCATTCGTTCCGCCCGGGTATTCTTCTCGCTCGACTCCGAACCCGACACCGGTCAAGCCGCGGCCGAACTCATCCGCGCTCACATACAATCTGCCCGAAAACAAATCGATGTCGCTATGTATTTACTGGTCGCCCCCACGCTGGTCGATGCCCTCGCCAATAAAGCCGCCGAAGGCGAAGTGCCGGTTCGTTTGCTCGTGGATTCTGGCATGCTCGACGCCTCATCGCGGTCGGTCCTGGAAACGTTGGCTGCTGCCGGGGTGCAAATCAGTTGGCTGGGCAGCGAGAAGTTCAGCATGCATCTCAAGGCACTTGTTCTGGACGAGACCCAAGTCTGGACCGGCTCCGCCAACTGGTCTCAATCCGCTTTCGAGCACAATATTGAGGACTTGCTTCTCATCGAGTCCGCCGATCTGGCCCAAACCTACACCCGGCACTTCGATACCCTCCATGCCGCGGCAACGCCTTTCCAGCCCGCGTCCCTTCCCACGTCAGCGCCATCCGAGGCCATTGCCTCCGCCGAATTTCCTGTCGGACTGCCGCCCACTGGCCCCCGCACCGACTGGCCCGCCGGACTGCAAGACACCGCAAACGACGATATCCTTCTTTCCGCTTCTGCCCGCTATCTCGCCGACGACGAATACCTCCCCGTCCTGCTGAATCTGATCCAAAATGCCCATCAATCGGTTCTCGCCTCCATGTATGTCATGGGCGCCCCGCAGAAGGATCAACCCAATCTAGATCAACTCACCGCCGCTCTGACACAGGCCGTCCGGCGCGGCGTCTATGTCCACCTCCTCCTCCACACGCCCCAGTCCGAAACCGTCACTATGAATCAAATTCATCTCGATTGGGCCGAAAAACTCCGCGCCCAAGGTGTGGATGTCCGCTTGCATATCCCGGCCATCTCCCTGCATGAAAAAGTCGTCGTTGTCGATCTCGCCAAAGTCTTGGTTAGTTCTCACAATTGGTCCGAAGGCGCTCTTTCCGGACAAAAAGTTCTCGAATCCGGCGTTCTGCTCGTCCTGCCTCAACAAGACCGGCGGTTGGCCGATCACATTCTGGACCGTGAATCCGTCTGCGACATGCGCACCCCTGCGCTTTGTCAGGAAGAATTGCGCACACTGCGCCAACTCGATGGACTCTCCGGCCAGAAACGCGACGTCCTCCTTGATCAACTCGATCCCGAGGAAATGCCGTGAACCTCCGCCGCATCCTCCTCTCGTTCCTCCTGCTGGTCCCGGCCATTGGACAGGCCCAATCCGCGTCTTCCGATCTGGTCCGCCTTCGCGATGGACGCGAACTCTCCGGACGCATCATTCAGAACACCTCCTCCGGGTATGTCCTCATCCCTGCGGATGCCCCCACCCAAATCCGGCGCATTCCTCGCGAGGCCACCGCTTATGTTCTCTATGCCGACCAAACCCAGGCGGCCAAACTTCTCGGCCTCGACTCCGCCGCCCGGAATCTCGCCAAAACCTCCGCCTCCGTCGAAGTCCGTCTCCTCGCTGCCGAACCCTTCGGCAAGGCCCTCCTTGAAGCCGCCCGCTCCGCCGAGGAAAGCATCTGGATTTCCGCCTACTACTTCAGCGATAGCCGCGGTGCCCCCATTAAGGATTTTTATGCCACTCTCCGTGAAAAAGCCGCCGCCGGTGTCGAGGTCATCATCCTCGCCGAAAACAGCACCGCCTCGCCGCCCGCCATGCGCCGCGCCAATGCCAACTTCGCCGCCGAACTCTCCAGTGACGGCATCCAAGCCCTCCTCTGGAGCGGCACCAACAAAGCTCTCCACAAGAAACTCGTCATCGTGGATGGACGCCTCCTCTTGCTCGGCAGCTCCAATCTCTCCCTTTCCGGCACCTACGGCAGCATCGAAATGAATATCCTCACCGAGGCTCCCCACCTTGTCCAACCCGCCATCGCCGACTTCCAACGCCTCCGCACCCTAATCCAGCAACGGGAGGCAACCCCATGAAATCCCTTTCCACAGCTCTATTCATTTTCATGGGCCTTATCCCCGCGCTCCACGCCACCCCCAAGCTGGTCGTCGCCCCCGAGACCTTCGACTACGGAGAAGCCCCCTCCGGCGAATCCGTTCAAGCCACCTTCACCCTCCGCAACGAAGGCGACGAGCCATTGACCATTACCCATGTCCGCACCAGTTGCGGCTGCACCACCACCGCCCTCGAAACACGCGACCTCGCCCCCGGCGAAGAAACGCCCCTGGTCGCCACCCTTTCGCTCAAGGGTCGCACCGGCCCGCAAAACAAACGCATCACTATCGGCTCCAACGATCCAGAATTTCCCTCTCGCCAGGCCACCATTCAAGGCACGGCCGTCCGCCACCTCCTCCTGAGTCCTTCGGCCATTTTCTTTTTGTCGGCCCCCCAGGGCAAAACCATCACGCGCACCATCGAGCTTCTCTCCGAAACCCGTGTCCCATTCAAAATCCTCTCCATTGAGGCCAGCCACCCCGATCTAGCCATCGGGGTGGAACCCCTCTCCGCCAGCGCCTACCGTCTCTCTCTCACCCTTCCCCCCACCTGGCCCGCCGGGCGCATCGACGAATCGCTGCGCATCCACACTGACCACCCCAAGGCTCCGCTTCTCACTTGCGGAATTATTGGGACCATGCAAACTCAGGAGACAAACGATGCGCCCATCCCATAATTGGTTATCATATTGGCTTCCCCTGCTGCTTTTCGCCTGGGCCGCCACCGCCCTCGCCGCCCAGACCTGGACCACCGTCTGGACCCCCGACAGCGCCTCCGCCACGAAAGCGACCACCAAAGATGCCACCCACGAGTCCAAAACCAACTGCTACCCCTGTAAGGAGTGGGAAGACTACGGCGATGGCAAGGGTAAATGGGTGTATTATCCTACTAATACGTCGCCACGTATCTGTCCCGGCGACGAAACCGACTACGCCTGCAAAATGTGTGATGGGAAAGGCGGAATCACCAATAGAAATGACGGCTATCAACTGCCAGGAAAAGCCCCTTCTGGCGCATATTTGAAATGTTGCGGAGGGCAACCGATCGATCCAAACTGGTATGGTTGTTGTAACGGGAAACCCCAACATCTATACACAGAAAAATGTTGTTGTGAGAAATATGTGTACAATCCGAAAGAACAGGGATGTTGTAAAACAGAGTACCAAGAGCCAGATGCACTGCCGTGTAGACTCACTGACAACCCGGAAGAAGACGCCGACCCCTGTTCTTCGTATCAGCCCACTAAGTCTACTATATTGGGGCACGTGATCTGCTATAATGGCAGGCCATATGCTTGTTCTTTTCCGCAGAATTATCCGGCGGGCTGGCCCGCATCCATTATGGATACCTGTATAGCAGTTCATGAAGAAACGCACAAAAATGATTCGCGCAGAACGCCATGCTTTATGTGTAAGACTTATGTATCCGGCGGGCCCCCAAATACCCTCGATGCCGCAGAATGCGATGCTTATACAGCGGAATTGGAATGTGCGAAGGGATACTCTTCAGATATCCCGGGCCTGAATGATTTTATACGAAGTATTGAGGCAGGAATATTAAGATTTTGCCCATGACTACATTTCATTAATACACTGAAAGATTTGAATCTAATGAAAACACTTTTTATTCTCATCCCCTTTTGTGCATTGTTCACCATTATTTCTACAGGAGAGGATATAAAACCTGAAATCGGCATAAAAGATATCTCCAAGCCCGACTCTGATTTATCTGTGGCACACGGGAACTTGGTTTCTCATAACGTTCAAGAAAATCCCAGACTCTTATCATATGCAGTCTACGATCTATCGACCATTGCACGGGGCCCATTAAAGGGCAATCGCGTTACTGTTCATTTCTATGCCTCCACACTACATCCCCCCCTGCCTGAAGATGCCATACTCATTCTGCAAACGCTCTTTTACAATGACATTCAGGACACTCGCACATACCGCGCCATTGGATTGGAAGCGTGGCGTGGTATTATCCCATATTCAAAAGAACAATGGGAAGCCATTTGCAAAATGCCTTCACCGGTCCTTAGCCGATCATCCATGGAAGATCGTCTCCCACTGGACCGTGCCATACAAATTGCGCGTCAGGAGGCAGACCATCATTATGAAAATGAAGGTGTCTCTATACAGCGAATGCAATTGGATGACAAGGCATTGCGAAACAACTTTTCGTGGGTAATCTCTTTCACCATTGATACTCCTGATAGCAAGCGTTCGGGGATCTATTGGAGATCGATCGATCTCGTTGAAATCACGGACACCGGAGTCTTGTTGGATTACCAACCCGGAAGACATGCAACTGAAGTATATGAGGACGGCACATATACCGATGAGAAAACCGCATTGTTTGATCGATATATCATCGAGCCTAAACAGGCCAAAGGACTAACCGCACATAAGGTAATTTGTAAAAAAGATACTTTCTATATCCCGGAAATTAACTTGGAAGACACCTATGACGCGGTGTCCGAATGGGGATTCATGGAAGAGGACGTGTCTCCCATGGCCCGGAATTGCCCCTATATCCAATGGGTCCGTTCATTAGACCCCGAAAAAGACTTCGTTCTTTTCATTGATAATCCTGACGGGCAAGAGTCTCCCTGGAAGTACCTGGATGCCGCTACTGCAAGGAACGGAATCCGTATTGGCTATTCCTTGCGCAAAACTGGCCCTGTGTCGACTCCAGAATCACAAGAACAGGATCAGGGGCAAACAAGGGACTGATTCCATCTTATCGTGATTCAAAATACTACAGGGATTACCAAGTCACAGGCACATCGACGAATCGCTGCGCATCCACACTGACCATCCCAAGGCTCCGCTTCTCACTTGCGGAATTATTGGGACCATGCACACTCAGGAGACAAACCATGCGACAA
>JAVEUJ010000071.1:0-12236 GCA_034005635.1 Kiritimatiellia bacterium
ATCTCGCGATTACGCCGCATGTCCTGCGCCATAGCTTTGCTACGCACTTACTGGATGCCGGTGCTGATCTGCGCAGTGTGCAGGAGCTGCTAGGCCATGCCAGCCTATCGACCACTCAAATCTATACCCATATTAGCGTGGAGCGCCTCAAGGAAGAATACGGCAAGGCTCACCCCCGGGCTTAACACGGATTCTGGTCGACCAACGTCCAATAGCTCACTTTCTGCTTGCCCAACGTAATTGCAGGGCATTTCTAGCGCATTTTAAAAAATTGTATAACCCTGTTCCGACCCCAACAGCCGCGGCTCACCCGGAGGGTTTGCCCTACCAATAGCGTGTAATCCCGGTGACTCACTGTGCCCTTTGTAGTTCACTCAAATCTTGATCGCCCCTGAACCCTGGACCCTGAACTCTCATTCACGCTCATCCCCCGCCCGGCACGGGCTTGCGATTGCATTGATACGCCTATAACGGTATAAAAGAGAGGTCGCAATGGGGCGGCATTATGCAGGAGAGATAATCATGAAGAAGAATGTATGCGTACTGATGGCCAATGGCTCGGAAGAGATGGAAGTGGTCATTAGCGTCGATGTTTTACGGCGCGCAGGCATCAGTGTGTTTTTGGCGGGGGTGGGCGAAGAAACGAGTACGGTGACGACCTCGCGTGGGGTGCGAATTGCCCCTGACAGCGCTTGGGATGCGGCGGAAGCCAGTCGGTTTGATGCGATCGTGATTCCGGGAGGTGTTGGGGGAACACAGGTCTTGCGCCAGGACGATGGCGTGAAGCAGGTGGTCCAAGATTTTCTGAAGGCGGGCAAGATTGTCGCGGCAATTTGTGCGGGGCCGCTGGTGTTGCAAGATGCCGGTGTGCTGGATGGCCGGACGTATACCAGCCATCCCGCTTGTCGTGAAGAATTGACGGTTGGCACATGGGTAGACCAACTGGTCGTGCGGGATGATAATTTGATCACCAGCCAGGCGCCCGGAACGACGTTTGCCTTTGCCCTGACATTGGTGGAGATACTGATTGGCGCGAGCACGGCGCACAAGATTGCCGACGACATGCGGGTGAAATGGTAAGCGGTTGAATGGAACAGAATTTAGTCATACCGGATGGGTTGGAGCGGGTGGATATTCCACCCGCAGCGGGCGACGTGCCGGTTCCGCATTTTGTGGACCTGTTTATTCGCGATGCGGAGGATCGAGCCGAGGAGTATGACGCCCGCATTGGGGGCGGGTCGTTTATCCCGAGTGATACCCGCTATGCCTTCCAAGTCTTGCAATGGCTGCTACGGTCCGGGGCGTTGACCCGCGGCGCGTCGTTGCTCGAATGGGGTAGTGGGCAGGGGGTGCTGGCTATTTTTGCTTCGCTGATGGGGTTGGATGCCATGGGGGTGGAGATCGATGAAGTCTTGGTTCGGGAAGCTACTCTCCTCGCCGCGCGGTATGACTCCAAGGCGCGCTTTGTTCATGGCAGCTATGACTCGGCGACACCCGGCATGAAAACGTACACCGCCGCCAACTATCAGGCGGTTTATGTGTATCCATGGCCTGGCGAGGAACGATACTTTTTGCACTTGTTCCTCGTGACTGCCAAAATTGGCGCACTCCTGATCATGGGCCTGGGGCCTGAAGATATCCTCGTCGTGCGCAAAACAGAATAAGCACATGCGCCGAATACTGATTCACACCTGTTGCGCCCACTGTCTGGGCAAAACACTAGCGGGGTTGGCCGCTGAGCCGGAACCCTATGAACCAGTGGTATTCTGGGGCAATCCCAATATCCATCCGTTGATCGAGTGGCGCCGTCGGCTCAAGGCGGTCAAGATGCTGGTCGAGCGGGCCGGTCTGACTTTGCTGGCGGATGAAACCTACGGTCTGGTGGACTTCTGTCGTGCTATTCATGGTCATGAGACCGTCCCTGAGCGCTGTACACGCTGCTATGAGTTGCGCTTGAACCGAGCAGCGCAGGTGGCGAACGAGGCGGGTTGTGCCGCTTTTACTACCACCTTGGTTACCAGCCGCCATCAGGACCATGCCCTGATTCGGGCCGCTGGTGATGCGGCCGCCCGAGCCACGGGTATCCCGTTCCTCTATCGCGACTGGCGCGAGGCCGACGCCGATGCCGATCTCGTCAAAATGCTGTATCATCAACAGTATTGCGGTTGTGTCTTCAGCGAATATGACCGGTTCAAGGACACCAAAACTCACCTTTGGCCTCCAACGGACACCCGGCCCCCAGATTAGGCCATCGGTGGATATTGTATGGCTAGGTGCCGACACTATATGTCGCGGCTCACTCCGCTACGGGCGGACAAGCCGGAGAGGGTTCGCCCTACCAATGGCTTACGATCTCGGTTCTGGGTAGGGCAAATCCTCCGGATGAGCTGAGCTGTTTTGCTCTTCAAGAGTGGCTACCGAATAGTTTCACCCACGCTCGCCAAATCCAGGCCACGGGGAACGCTGACGCAGCGGTACCGTTGAGACCAGCGCCGCGCGCAGGTGGGGCTTGTCCGGGGGCAGCGGAATCGGCATACTGATCCCTAAAGAATAAATACAACCCCCGGGAGATCCATCCATGAGCAGTGAAAACCAGGAATCAGTCATTGGCGCAGATGTCGAAATCATCGGCACCATCAAGAGCAACGGAAACATCCGCTTAGACGGCAAACTTGAAGGCGAGCTGCTGTGTGGCGGCAATGCCATCCTCGGAAAAAATGCGCAGGTCAAAGGCAATGTGACCGCCACCTCCGTGACCATCGAGGGCAAAATCAACGGCAACCTGCTGGCCAAGGATAAAATCGAAATGAAGGCTTCGGCCACGGTCAACGGTGACATCAAGGCGCGCCGTCTGTCGGTTGAAGATGGCGTGACGTTCGTGGGTCGCTCGGAGGTTAATCCCACTAGCCAGCCAGCACCTGCGCCCGCCCCCGCACCGCAAACCGGTGCCCCTCATTCTGGCGCCCAGCAGCGATAAGGGTATTCTTTCCCTTTGGGGCGTCTCGTTGGCTTCCAGTGGAAGTTGGCGATGGGGCCTTGGCGGGAGGATTCCAGCGTGGCGGCAGCTAAACGAACCAAGGTAGTAGACGGCTTCTCCGTTGTGCGCGGTCTCGCGCAGGCGAAGCAAGACGGCGTGTTCCCCAAAGCGGGCTCCAAGCGCCCGCCCGAAGACCTGTCGTCGCGTTTACCCCCGCCCACCAAGCCTGGCGACAGCCCACATATTGTTAAAACAATCCAGCCGACCAGGCGGACAATCCGCTGTTTTGAATGCGGCTACGAGTTCCAACTGGCCGGCATTACGCGGACCATTTACTGCTCGAAGTGCCGTGAGAAAATTGACCTGGGCGACTATGTTATCGAGCGCCCCTGGTCCGAGGAAATCAAAACCGGCGGTAGCGTCATTATTCGGCCTTCCGGGCGGCTCGAGAATGCACGCATCAAAGCTGGTAACGTGATCCTCGAGGGCGATATGGATGATCGCTCAACCATTGAATGTAACCAGTGGCTGGAGTTGGGCGGGCAGGCGAATCCAAATCCGCGGCAGCTCACGATGCGCAATCTACGTATTGCCGCCGGCAAGGAGATGAGTTTCAAGTATAAGTTGCAGGTGAACCATCTGGAACTGCTGGGGACGTTGGAAGCCGATGTCGAGGCGGCTGGCCTGGTGTCCATTCGCGAAGGCGGCCACTTGAAAGGCACGGTGCGCGGCGCGCACCTCCAGGTCGAGGAGGGCGGGGGGCTCTCGGCTCGCGTCTTTATCTGGCCTCAGGGAAATCCCCTGGATACTGAGGCCTGACCAGCACCATGGGCGGGCACATCCACGTGGTGGGAGTGGCCGGCGTCGGCATGAGCGCCCTCGCGCAGGCCTTGTGCTGGACGCATGACCGGGTAACGGGCTCTGACCGTAATATCGATCGTGGGATTCCCATGCCTGTCCTGGATGGACTGCGGGCGGCCGGGATAGAACTGGTCCAGCAAGATGGGGCGGCCATTCACTCCCGCACAGAGGCCGTGGTCTATAGCACGGCGATTGAAGCGGAAAATCCAGATATGGCCGCGGCAAAAAAATACGGTCTGCCGTTGAAGCATCGGGCCGCAGTGCTGGCGGAATTGGTACCGAAGCGCGGGGTGTTGGCCGTGGCTGGCACGGCGGGCAAAACCACGACCACTGGGATGCTGGGCTGGACACTGGAACAACTCGGTGCCGAACCGACGGTTATTAACGGTGGCGCGCTGGTAAATTGGGCCGACGCCGCACATGTCGGCAACGTGCGGCGGGGTGCCAAGGGTGCTCCGTGGGTGATTGAGGTGGATGAAAGCGACCGCTCACTGCTAAATTTCCACCCGGACTGGTCGATCCTGACTAATATGTCCCAGGACCATTTTTCACTGGCAGAGGTACAGGACTTGTTCCGCGCTTATGCCGCACAGGTCCAAACGGGAATCGTGTGCGGCGCGGGCGTAATGGATGTGATGGGGCCCCAAACGGCACGAATGGTGGAGGCGGCGGCGACACCCCAACGCGCAGGTGCGGGGTTTGACCTGCCTTGGCGTGGGCAGCGATTAATGGTGCCACAGCCGGGTGCGCATAATGCGCTCGATGCCCTTCTGGCAGCCGAGTTGTGCGCTCAACTGGGTTATGCGGCAGCGGACATTGCAACAGTATTAGCCCGGTTTGGCGGCATCCAGCGCCGACTGGAGCGAGTCGACCAGAATGGCCCGGTACGGGTTGTGGATGACTATGGGCATAATCCTGCCAAGCTGATAGCTGCGTGGGAGGCCATCCGCGAGCCGGGCCGCCGAGTGTTGGGCGTCTGGCGGCCGCACGGATTTGGCCCACTGCGTTCGATGCTGGATCCCTTGGCTGACGCACTGGCGACCGTGTGGCACCCCGGCGACAAGCTGTGGGTGCTGCCCGTCTATGATGCCGGTGGAACCGCCGATCGCTCAATCCAGTCTGATGCCTTGGTTGCTAAAGTGGGTGCGCGCGGTGTCGATGTCGAACTGGCGGACAGCTATGAAGCCCTTGCCGCAGCGCTGATGCAGGTGGTTTGTCCGGGCGACACCATTTTAATTATGGGTGCGCGTGATCCGCACCTGCCGATATTTGCTCGTGAACTGGCGGCCCGTACCACCTCATTAGTAAAGCCACACGATGATTAATTAACCATCGTGTAGCGTGAACTAACGGCCCAAACCGCCTCATTAGTAAAGGGAAAGTCATGAATTCAGATTCAAACAGACCGTTGGTGCCAGACGAAACACCGATTTTCGATACCCATCCATCTGGGGCTGCGTATATTGGCCTGATTATATGGGGACTGCTGCTGCTGCCGCTTTTCTTGGTTGGGCTGTTGCTGCTGCTGCGGGCGTGGTATCTGGTGGCGTCTACTCGCTACCAACTGACGACGCAGCGGTTGTTTGTGCATCGGGGACTGGTGGCCAAGCATGTGGAAGAAGTGGAGCTCTTCCGGATCAAGGATGTAACGCTGACCCAGGGTGTGCTGGAGCGGCTGCTGGGAGTGGGGCAGGTCGTGGTGTTATCTACCGATGATACCACGCCGCGGCTCGAATTGAAGGGGCTGCGCCAGCCGCTGCAGGTGAAGGAACAAATCCGCACGGCCTTTCGCGCTGCACGCCGCCACGAAGGCATGCGTACGACCGAATTTATCCCGTCCTGACGGAGGCGAATTTCGACTTCTCCCCGCCCGGGAGTTCGCGTAGGGTTTCTAACCATGAATTCTAACCCCCTTTGGCGTACTCCCTTGTTCGACCGCCTAGTTCAAGCTGGCGGTAAAATGGTCGATTTTCATGGCTGGGAAATGCCCATGCAGTTTGAGGGGATTCTAGCCGAACACCGCGCTGTGCGGACGACCTGCGGGGTGTTTGATGTGTCCCATATGGGAGAAATATTTCTTACGGGCCCCGATGCCCACCGTCTGGTTGAGCGACTCAACTGCAATCGAATGAGTGCGGAACCGGGCCGGGGCACCTATTCACATCTGCTGGCCGCAGATGGGGGGATTCTGGATGACGCCATTACCTTCTGTTTGCAGCCAAACCGGTTTCTAGCCATTGTGAACGCGGCCACCGACGGGGCAGACTTTGCCTGGATGCAGGAGCAGGTGCAGGGGTTGGATGTAGAATTGGACCATGCCAGTTCCCGCTACGGAATTCTGGCGGTGCAGGGGCCCAATGCACCCGCGCTGATGACTGAATTTTTTCCCGCCGCTCGAAACCTGCCGCGGTTCGGGGCAGTCGAATTGCCATTTGCGGACGAAATGGCGATCGTCATGCACACCGGCTATACCGGCGAAGACGGTTTCGAAGTGGCGCTTTCACCGCAAGGGATTTGCACCTTCTGGGACGAACTGGTCGCCCGCGGCGAGGCTTATGAGTTGGTCCCCTGCGGGCTGGGCAGCCGCGACACACTGCGCATGGAATCGGGCTATCTGTTGTATGGCGTGGATGCCGACCCCACACGCACTCCTTACGAAGCAAACTGCGGCTGGGTGGTCAAACTAACCAAAGGTGATTTTATCGGACGTGACGCGCTGATCAAACGCCAGGAGGCGGGCTTCAAAGAAAAGTTAACCGGTGTGCGGTTGCTGGAGCGGGGCGTGCCTCGCGCCGGTTGCGCCGTATGGCATGCGGGCCGTCGCATTGGCTCGCTGACCAGCGCCACCTTTGCCCCGAGCTTGGAGAGTGGTATCGGCCTGGGCTATCTGGCCCCCGAAGCCTGGGAGCCCGGCACACGCGTGGAGGTCGAAATCCACAATCGCAAAGTGCCCGCCGAGACCGTACGCGGAGCCTTCCGCACCAATCGAGTCTAAGCGCAACTGTATTTTTTCGCCAGAGACGAAAGCGGCGCAAAAGTTTTGCAAGCGTTGGACGGGGATTTAAATCTGACCAATCCGACGGAGCTGACGGATCAGTCCGAACAGCCAAAACCCGCGTTGGCCCAAAACCTGGACCAGTCTTGCCTAAAGAATTGTGTCGAACTTTTTGGCGGCGGTACTATCCTGACTGGAGGATTCAGCTTTGACCCCATTTTACCCAGGAGCCAAGATGTTTGAAGAAAGCCAGTGTAAATTTGCAGCCAGCCACGAGTGGGCATTTGCCGAAGGCGGCGTAGCCACGGTGGGCATCAGCGACCATGCCCAAAAAGAAATCAGCGATATCGTGTTTGTCGAGTTGCCCAAGGTGGGCGCAAAAGTGGTGCAAGGGAAGGCCTGCGCCGTCATTGAATCGGTAAAAGCTGCCGCAGATTTCATGGCACCCGTATCGGGCGACGTCATCGAGGTCAATGAGGCGCTGGTGGATAACCCGGCATTGGCCAACGAGTCACCCCAAGGCGATGGCTGGTTTTTTAAAGTCCAGATGGCAAATCCAGCCGAGTTGGATGGGCTGATGAACTTTGCCGATTACCAGAAAGCTATTCAGTAAGAGAGTGCAGGGGCCACCGGTCTTGATCTCCAAATTCCGGATCTCCGACCCCTGACCTCCGACCTCTAATCCCCCCATGTATTCCCCCCATACCACCGCGGAACGAAACGAGATGCTCCAGGCCATCGGTGTGTCCGCGATGGATGACCTGCTGGCGCAGGTCCCCGCCGCACTGCAAGCGGGGCCTAGCGCCTGGCCGCCAGCGCTGATGGAGCCCGAGTTGATGGCCCATGTGCGCGCGCTGGCAGCGAAGAACAAACCGTTGGTATGTTTTGCCGGTGCCGGAGCGCAGGACCATTTCATCCCCGCCGCGGTTAAATCCCTGCTGCGGCGCGGCGAATTCTTGTCGGCCTATACGCCCTACCAAGCGGAAGCCAGTCAGGGGCTCCTGCAGGCTATCTACGAATTCCAAAGCTCGATCTGTGCGCTCACCGGCATGGAGGCCGCCAATGCCTCGCTCTATGATGGCGCGACGGCACTGGCTGAGGCCGTGGCCGCGGCGGCCCGTATCACGGGGCGCAAGAAAATCCTGCTGCCGGCCTCGTTGCATCCCGAATGGCGTGCCGTCCTGGAAACCTATTTCAAGGCGAAAAGCGAACTGGTACTGGAGGACATCCCCTGTCCGCTGGGAGGGCTTGACCTAGCCGAGGTGCAGCAGCATCTGGATGACACCGTGGCCGCCGCGGTGGTCGCATCGCCCAATTTTTACGGAGTGCTGGAAGACGGTGCGGCTCTGGCCAAATTGGCTCATGACAGCGGCGCCCTACTGATTGCCGTTTTCGATCCGATCAGTCTGGGCGTAGTGGAACCGCCGGGAGCGTGGGGCGCAGACATCGCCGTGGGCGAAGGGCAGGGGTTGGGTAATCCCTTGAACGGAGGCGGACCCTATCTAGGTCTCTTCGCCTGCAAAAAAGCCTACATGCGCCATCTGCCCGGACGGATTTGCGGTGCGACCACCGATGCGGAAGGTCGACGCGGATTCGTCCTGACGCTGCAAGCCCGCGAACAGCATATTCGCCGCGAACGAGCGGCCTCGAACATTTGCACCAACGAAGCGTTATGCGCACTCGCCGCTACCATCTATTTGGCCCTGTTGGGACCTGCCGGATTGCGCGAGGTCGCCGAACTCTGCGTGGATAAGGCCCACCGTCTGGCTGAACGCTTGGCTCAAATACCCGGATATCGGCTGCATTTCGACCGGCCATTCTTCAATGAATTCGTGCTGGAGTGTCCTGGGCCCGCGACCCGCGTGCGTAACGCATTGCTGAAGGAGGGCCTGCTTGCCGGGGTGCCGCTGGCCGCGTTCCATCCGACCCTGTCGAATTGCCTGCTGGTATGCGTCACCGAGTCGCGCTCCGACGAGGAACTCGACCGGTTTGTTGCGGGACTCGAAAGGCTGTCCCCATGAACCAGCTCGAAAAGCTGTCCATCGAAAAAAGTGTCCCCGGTCGTCGAGGGGTGCGGGTTCTCCCACCGAGCCGCCCGGCCGCATCTTGGCTGCCGGCAACGGCGCTGCGGCAGCAACCGCCGCGTCTGCCGGAGATGAGCGAATTCGATGTGGTGCGCCACTATACTCGGCTCTCGCGCCTGAATTTCAGCCTCGATACTCACTTTTATCCCTTGGGTTCCTGCACCATGAAGTACAACCCGCGCGTCAACGAAGAGGTTGCCGCGCTGGATGGCTTCGCGGCGGCTCATCCGTTGGCACCCGCTGGCGCGCTGCAAGGGACGCTGGAAATGACGTGGCGGCTGGAACAGATGCTCTGCGAGTTGACCGGCCTGGCGGCGTTTACCCTGCAGCCGGCAGCAGGCGCTCACGGCGAGTTGACCGGTATTTTATTAGCGGCCGCCTGGCACCGGTCGCGCCGCGACCATCGGCGCACGGAAGTTCTGGTGGCCGACTCCTCGCATGGCACCAATCCGGCCTCGGCTGCCATGGGCGGGTTTGCTGTCAAAACCGTGGCATCTGGCCATGATGGCCGGGTGGATCTCGCCGTGCTTCAAGCCGCGCTGGGACCACAGACAGCCCTCGTGATGTTGACCGTGCCCAATACGTTGGGCCTGTTCGAAACCATGATCCGCGAAATCGCCGCTGCGGTGCATGCCGCGGGGGCGCTGCTGTACCTGGACGGGGCCAATTACAATGCGCTGATGGGTCTGGTGCGACCGGCTGATATGGGCGCGGATATCCTGCATCTGAACCTGCATAAGTCGTTTTCAACTCCGCATGGAGGCGGCGGACCTGGAGCCGGGCCTGTGGGGGTGTCGGCGGCCCTGGTGCCATTCTTGCCGCTGCCGCGCGTGGTTGAAAAAAATGGGCGCTATGCATTGAAGTCCTCGAGCCGTAAGAGCATCGGCCGGGTGCGGACCTGTTTAGGGAATATGGCGGTGCTCCTCCGGGCCTATGCCTATTTGCGCAGCCACGATGCCGCCGCCCTCCGGGGTATCGCCGAAGATGCCATCCTCAACGCTAACTATGTCCGCTCGAAGCTCAGCGACCTGTATCCGGCGGCATACAATGAACCTTGCATGCACGAATGCGTCTTGCAGACCAAACCGGAGAAGATGAACGGTATCAAAACCCTCGATGTGGCCAAACGCCTGCTCGATTACGGCTTCCATGCGCCCACGATTTATTTTCCATTGATCGTGCCCGAGGCCCTGATGATCGAACCCACGGAAACAGAGTCGCGCGAAACCCTCGATGCCTTCGTGGCCGCCATGCGCGCCATCCATGCGGAAGCGTTGACTAATCCCGAGCAGGTTCAAACGGCGCCGCACAATCTGCCCGTACGGCGACTCGACGAACTGGCAGCGGCTCGTAATCCCAATGTGGCCTGGGCATCAGCACCCTCTGGCCGCTAAGCTCTCTTTCCCGTGAAGGCGCAGCTTCTAGAATCTCCCACACTCGATGTCTTCGGACAGATGGCGCTCGATGAGGCGCTGGCAGCAGCCAATCCTAAGGCATTTATTCTGCGCTTCTTTCGTTGGCGCGGGGGGGGGGTCACCTTCGGCTATGCGCAGCGGGCGGTGGCTGTCGAACGAGAGCTACCGCCAGATATCGGGGATGCCTGGACTCGTCGACCAACGGGTGGCGGGGTGGTGGTGCATCGATCGGACCTGACTTTCTCCTGCATCTTCCCCGCGCGGGACGAATTGCGCCCGGGAGTATTCTATGAACGGTTGCATGTGGCCATCTTGGCTGGGCTGCACGAGATGGGGCTGGAGGCCGGGCTGTGTACCAGCGGCGCAGCTCCAGTGCCGCAAGGCCCGGGCGGCGCGTCCCAATGCTTTGTCCAGCCGGTCGCGCTGGATGTGCTGGCTAACGGTAAAAAAATTCTCGGTGGAGCCATTCGCCGCTATGGCCCAACCATCCTCTACCAGGGTTCGTTACAACTGCCCGACTGTCGTCAGCGCACTCAGGCCTATGAAAAAGCCATTCGCGACGGACTGGCGCGTGGTTGGAATCTCGACTGGCAAACGGCTGCGCCATCAACCGCGGTTTTAGCGCACGCCTCCACGCTCGCAGTCCACTACCGCTCCAGCGCCTGGATCCGCCGCCGCTAGCTGCGCCTGCGCGGCGCGGCATAGCCACAACCAAAGAAGAAAATACAACCACGGATGGACACTGATGGACACCGATGGGGGGAAGGAAGATGAGGGGAAATTTAGCAGGAAAACAAGAAAATCAGGAAAGCAGGAAGAACGCCGGTTTAACCACAGAGGGCCACCGAGGGGCACAGAGGGGGAGGGGGAAAGGGGCTCCCCGTAGCGTGGACCTCTGGTCCGCGCCAAGCAGAAGAAGCCGCGCAACGGAACTGGAAGAGGCGCGGACCGGGAGGTCCACGCTACGAGAGCCGGGTTTTCCATAGTGTGGAGCCCGTCGAGAGATTTCCGCGTAGTTTCGACGGTTGGTTGTTGGGGTTGGGCCCCATTCGTAAAATTCGAGTCATTCGTAGTTTGGCTGTTTTAGCTCCCAAAGAATGTGCTACAAACAGGAATATCGAAAGGAGGTCCCGCATGTCGGTGCCCATCACGATCGAGAAGGTGACGAAACGATTTGGCGAGAAGACCGTGCTCAACGGCATCACGGCACGCATTGAAGCGGGCGAGATATTTTTCCTGCTGGGGCCATCGGGGTGTGGCAAAACAACGCTGTTGCGGGCGGTGGCGGGGCTGAACGAACCCGAAGAAGGGCGCATTTTAGCTGGCGAGCGCGATGTGACCCATCTGCCGCCGCATCAGCGCGACATGGGCATGGTCTTCCAGAGCTATGCTCTGTGGCCGCACATGACACTGCGCGAGAATGTAGCCTTTGGACTGGAAATGCGCGGCATCCGCAAGGCCGATGCCGATCCACGCGTGATGCGGGCATTGGAAATGGTCAAGCTGGCCGACCGCGCCAAGTCCAAGCCCAATGAACTCTCCGGCGGCCAGCAGCAGCGGGTAGCACTGGCGCGCGCGCTGGTGATTGAGCCGCAATGCCTGCTGCTTGACGAACCGCTATCGAACCTCGATGCCAAGCTGCGTCTGGAAATGCGCACGGAGATCCGGCGCATTTGCAAAGAGGCGGGGCTGACCGCCATCTACGTAACCCATGATCAGAAGGAAGCCTTATCGATCGCCGATCGGCTGGCGATTCTCGACCAAGGCCGCCTCCTGCAGATCGGCTCGCCGCAGGATGTCTATACGCGACCCAATAGCCGGTTTATTGCCCAGTTCATTGGCGAGACCACGTTTATTGAGGGTCAGGTGCAAGTCCAGCGTGACGGCACTGCCGATATAAAAAC
>JAVEUJ010000072.1:0-12205 GCA_034005635.1 Kiritimatiellia bacterium
TGGTAAAAGTTTTCCATAGCGTGGAAACGGGAAGATTGCGGGCGGGGGCTGAAGGGGGGTATGGTGGCCACCATATGAGCAACACATCTAACAGAAAGCTCGGGGGCGTGCCGGGGCAAGCGAATGGGCCGGAAACGGATTGGATTCATCTGCGGCGTCTGGAACTGCGCGGCGTGCTGGGGGTGTATCCGGAAGAGCGTCATAGGGCACGGCCGATTTGGTTGGATATCGCGCTGGCTTGTGACACGCGGCGGGCGGGCGAATCTGATCAACTGGCTGACACGTTGAACTATGAACTCATCGAAGAGGCCGCGATAGCCGTGGCGAAAAAGGGGAAATTTCGTTTGATTGAATCGCTAGCAGCCGGGGTGGCCAACGCCTGCTTGGCTCATGCCGGGGTGCAGGCGGTGCGGGTGACGGTGGACAAGCCCGGGGCACTGGCGCATACGCGCAGTGTGGCCGTTGAAATTGTGCGCCGCAACTAGCCTGGAACATCTAAGCTAGAGACCCAGATCGATAAATCGGGCGGATCCTTCGTAGGTTTGGCCGCCGGAGGTGGTGAAGCTCACTTGTGCGCGATCGGGGCTGATGCCCTTGAGAACATGTACGGTGATGCCGGGATTCAGGCGGCCGATCGGGCGGGTCTGGGCGGGATCGGTAGGGTAGATATCAATAGTGCGGGTGAGCACAACATCCTGCTCCTCGACTTCGCGCGGAGCGAAGAGGGCATCCAACCGCGAGACGGGACCGCCGCCATACGCCCAGCCGCCGCGTTTTTCTTTTTTGGCTTCGGCTTCTGCGCCACGCAGGCGCTTCCACCAGCCGGCTTCGTCGCGCTTGTAGAAATCGAGATCACTTAGGTCCGTTCCCATGCCATGGACCCGAGCGAGGCCGTTGCGCACCAGCTCGTAGCTCAGATCGCGTCCGTCCGAGGAAATAACCATGGCATAGTCGCGGTCCTTGGCGGAGCGGCCCAAGGCATCGGACAGGCGGGAGTGGACAGTAAAATTACCGTCGGCAAGAAATTTTTCCGTGAATTTGGTGGCTTCCTTGCCGAGTTTGACGACATCCATGGTATTGGCGATGCCAAAATAGTCGGCCTGTTCTTGGAGGCGTTCGGGAAGGGATTTTTCCGATTCGGGGGTGTCCACGAAGTAGAGGCGAAAGAGATAGGTACGCGTTTTGATGTTGGAGGGTTTGACGTGGAAGCTGTCGCCGTCGTTGCCGGCATTGGGGATGAGATGGCAGCCGGTATATTCGCGCCATTTTTTGGCGGCCAGGGCGTCACGAGGGGCAATGCAGGTCAGGATCAGGAAGGTCAAGCCGACGTAGGCCAACCACGATGGACGAATGGTGCGTGTCAATTTCATAAGATCAGTCTACGGAATGCACCTTCAAGGTCAATGGGAAAAGGGTTCTTTATGGCCAAAACGGGGCGCATCCCCGTTTCATTGACTTCCATCGTCTACTCGTTGAAACAATGGTCAACTGCACGCTGAAGCGTGGACTACAAACGGGGCGGTGTTTGTAGTACAGCCTTCAGGCTGAACAGATAAACTCGTGAGCTCCATTCGTCAACGAAATGGGGATGCGCCCGGCCAATAACTCCACCCCGGGGCAGGGGCTTGACAGGCTGGTTAAACGGAGCAATCATAGTGTTTAGTTTTCCTAATCCGCATTAATCAGGCGAGTTATATTCCATGTTTGTTCCCTATTTCATCCAAATGCTGCCCAGTTCCGACGATACGGAGCTGCTGCGCGGTGGCGTTGGCTTGGGTCGGGTCGGATAAGGCGGGGAGCGAATGCCGCTGGAAGGAATTTATTTGTTTGGTCTCTTGGCAGGAGCGCTGGCATTGCTGGTGGCGAGTGGAGTGGGATCGCTGCTGATCGGGCAGAGATCGGCCCGCTGGTCGGTAGCGATTGGAACGGGCGGTGCCGTGGTGTCGTGTGCAGCCGGGTTGCTGCTGGCGCTGGCGGCGCTGGCCATGCAATTTCAAAAAACGGCAGCACTACCGTGGAGTATGCCCTACGGAGAATTCCGTCTGGGGCTGGATCCGCTGAGTGCATTTTTCTTGATCCCGATGTTTTTGCTGTCGGGTCTGGCCGCGGTCTATGCCGTGGGCTACATGGCGCCGTGGAGGAGGCGGAATCCGGGACGGTTTTGGCTGTTTTATAATTTGCTAGTGGCCAGCATGGCGCTGGTGCTGACAGCGCGCAATGGGGTGTTGTTTTTGGTAGCGTGGGAAACCATGACCTTGGCGTCATTCTTTCTGGTGGTGTTTGATGACGCGGAACCCGGCGTGGGGCGGGCGGGGTGGATCTATCTGGTGGCGACGCATATCGGCACGGCCTTTTTGATTGCGTTGTTTGTGCTGCTGGGGCGGTCGTCTGGGTCGCAGGATTTCGCGACGTACGTGGCTCCGGCCGGCATGGCGGGCGGGATGTTCCTATTGGGTGTGATCGGTTTTGGAACGAAGGCAGGGCTTTATCCACTGCATGTGTGGCTGCCGGAGGCGCACCCGGCGGCACCCAGTCCGGTGTCGGCCGTGATGTCGGGTGTGATGATCAAGACGGGTATCTATGGCATCCTGCGCACGCTGATAATCGTGGGCAGTGTCCCGGTCTGGTGCGGATGGTTGCTGGTGGGCGTTGGGGTCGTGTCGGGTTTGCTGGGGTTGCTCTATGCACTGGTGCAGCAGGATATCAAGCGACTGCTGGCATATTCGAGTGTGGAGAATATCGGTATCGTGGCTTTGGGGCTGGGCCTGGGGATGCTGGGCATTCAGTATGGTTCGCCGACGATTGCTGCGTTGGGGTTTGCGGGTGGTCTGCTGCATGTGCTGAATCATGCGCTTTTCAAGGGGCTGTTGTTCATGGGGGCGGGGGCCGTGGTCCATGCGACCGACACACGCGATATCGAACAACTGGGCGGGTTACTTAAGCGGATGCCCTGGACCGGGGCGGCGTTTGTCGCTGGCGCCGCCGCTATTTGCGGGCTACCGCCCTTTAATGGATTTGCCAGTGAATTTCTGATTTATGTGGGGTCGTTCCGGGGTATTTTGGGCGCAGGCGACTTGGCGTTGGGCAGCACGGCGGCTGTCGTGACTCTGGCGCTGATTGGCGGGTTGGCGGTGGTTTGTTTTGCCCGGGCCTTTGGCATTGTCTTTCTGGGCGAGCCCCGCGGTCCGGCCGCGGCCGCCGCCCACGAGGTTGTTGCAATGATGCGCTGGCCAATGATTATTCTGGCCGCGCTGTGTCTGATCATTGGGGTTTTTGCCGGCGCAGTGGTGCGGTTCATGGCACCGGCCCTTGCGATGCTCGTTGGGCCGGATGGAGCGCAAGCCCTCGTTGGCGCATCGCGCGGGTTGCTGCCGGTCGCGCTCATCGCGCTGGTAGTGCTGTTGGTCGTGGGAGCTTTGGTGGCGGTTCGCCGCCGATTGCTGCCGCGCCAGGCGGGACGCGCAACGGACACCTGGGGTTGCGGATATGCGGCGCCAGCGGCCCGTATGCAGTACACCGCCACCGGGTTTGCCCAGCCCTTAACACATGGGGCTCGCAGCCTGCTGCGCCCTCGCGAGGTGCAGGCGCCACCGCAGGGTATTTATCCGGCGGCGGCATCATTCCGTTCTGAGACACCGGATGCCGCCCAGCACCACTTGTTTGATCCGTTATTTCGGCGGGTCGTGGCGGGACTGGGAGGACTGCGCTGGCTGCAACAGGGCCGGGTGCATTGGTATGTCCTCTACATCGTTGTGGCCCTACTGGTTTTGTTGGGATGGACATTCGGGATATGAAAACCGCGGCCATCATTCATTATCTGTTGGCAATCGCACTCGCGCCGCTGCTGCCGGGCTTGATCAATCGTGTGAAAGCCTTCTTTGCCGGGCGTTATGGTCCGCCGATCGCACAAGCCTATTATGATCTGTGGAAGCTGTTTCAGAAGCGGCCGGTGTATAGCCGGACAACGACCTGGGTGTTTCGTGCGGGCCCCTTGGTCAATGTGGCGTGCCTGTTGATTGTGCTGGCGTTGCTGCCGCTGGGGCGGATTCCCGCGCTGCTGTCGTTCGAGGGCGATCTGATTTTGGTGGCCTACCTGCTGGGGCTGGGGCGGTTTGCCACGATCATGGCGGCTCTGGATACCGGATCAAGTTTTGAGGGAATGGGTGCCAGCCGTGAGTCCCAGTTTGCCGTCTTTGCCGAGCCCGCGCTGCTGATCGGGCTGGCGGCGCTGGCGCGCACGACGCAGTCGTTATCTCTATCACCGATCTATGCGGGCCTGGCGGCGACGCCTACCGGGACGCTGACGTTGCGCATTCTGTTGGGAGCGGGATTCTTTATCCTGTTTCTGGCAGAGAACTGCCGCATTCCGGTGGATGATCCTCAGACTCATTTGGAACTGACGATGATCCACGAGGTCATGGTGCTGGATCACGGCGCAGTGGATTATGGATTTGTGCAGTGGGGTTCCTGCCTGAAGTTGTGGGCGCTGGGTACACTCTGGGCGGGGCTATGGCTGCCAACCCAGGCGCAGTCCGTAGGGATGAATTGGGTGGTGGGCCTAGGGGCGATGCTCGGGCTCGTGGTGGTGACGGGCATTGTGGAATCCGCCACGGCACGGTTGCGCCTGCTGCGGGTGCCGCAACTCTTGGTGGGCGCGGGAGTTTTGTGCGCGCTGGGGCTGATGCTCACATTTTGGTGACCTATGCAAAGCGGCATTGACAGCATTTTGATTTTCCTGGTTCTGACGAACCTGACCCTGCTGGGCGCCAGTCGGCTGCGTAACGCGATCCGCCTGATGGCGGCGCAGGGCGTGGTGCTGGGCCTGCTGCCGCTGCTGTTACATGGCGGATTGAGTTGGCCGGGAGTGCTGTTGGGGTTGGGTAGCGCGGGTATCAAAGGTATTCTGTTTCCCTTCCTACTCAATCGGGCGTTGCGCGAGACCCGGACTCGCCGGGAGATCGAGCCGTTCGTGGGGCCGGTGTTGTCGCTATTGATTGGTGTGGGGGTGCTGACCCTGGCGTTTGGGTTCGGCTCGCGATTGCCACTGCCGTGGGCGGCGCCGTCGGCTTTGCTGGTGCCGGTGGGACTCTTTACGATGTGGACCGGGCTGTTTCTGATTATGGCCCGTCGCAAAGCCCTCACCCAGGTGCTGGGCTACATTGTGATGGAGAACGGAATTTTTACACTGGGCATGGTGGTGGTGGAGGCCATGCCGTTACTAGTGGAACTGGGGGTGCTGTTGGACATTTTTGTGGCGGTCTTCGTCATGGGGATCATCGTGTTCCACATCCAACGCGAATTTGACCACATTGATGTCAGCCAACTGGATGCCCTGCGTGAGGAAGGGCCATGATTTTCGCCCTGATATTCCTGCCATTGGCTGCTGCGCTGGCGGCGGTGCTGATTCGGCCTGATCGTCCGCGCCGGGCGCTGCTGGTGACGGCCGCGGCGGGGCATGTCCTGCTTATGGCGTTCTGCTGGTGGTCGCCGCCGGCGTATGCTCCAGACGCCTGGCTGGGGCTGGATGCGGCCGGACGCTTGTTCTTGAGCGTGACGAGCTTGCTGTTCTTGGCGGTTTCGGTCTATGCCGTCCACAGTCTGGGGCACGAGGCCCGCGGCCGGCAGCGGGAGGCCGATACCGGCACCGTCTTTGTCAATGCGCCGGAGGCGATTTTCACGGCGTGCCTGCTGATCTTTTTGTCGACGATGACCGTGGTATGCGCCAGTCGCCATTTGGGCCTGCTGTGGGTGGCGGTGGAAGCAACCACGCTGGCCACGGCGCCGCTGATCTACTTCCACCGGCACCCCCGCTCGCTGGAAGCGACCTGGAAATATCTGCTGGTCTGCTCGGTGGGCATTGCGCTGGCGTTGCTGGGTAACTTTCTGCTGGTGGTGGCATCGGCCAATGCGGATGGCGAGGGCGGCACGTTGATCGTGCGGGCGCTGGTGGAGCGGGGCAGTGCCCTGCGAGAACCCTGGTTGAAGGCGGCATTTGTATTTTTACTGGTGGGCTATGGAACGAAAATGGGGCTGGTGCCAATGCACACCTGGCTGCCGGATGCCCATAGCGAAGCGCCTTCAGCCGTGTCGGCGTTATTGTCCGGTGCCCTGCTGAATTGCGCGTTTCTGGGTATTCTGCGCGCGCACTCGATTTGTATAGCGGCCGGACTGCGAGACTTCAGCGGGCCGTTACTGGTCGCATTTGGGCTGCTCTCGATGGTGGTGGCGGCAGCCTTCCTGGTGCACCAGACCGACTATAAGCGCCTGCTAGCCTATTCCAGCGTTGAGCACATGGGGCTGCTGGCGCTGGGCGCGGGGTTGGGCGGGGCGGCGATGTTCGGCGCACTGCTCCATGCCGTGAACCATTCGCTCGTGAAGGCGTCGTTGTTCATGGTGGCGGGCAATCTGCTGGTGGCCTATCGGACCAAGCGTATGGATCGCGTGAGCGGTGCGGTTCGCATCCTGCCGGTCAGCAGCGCGCTCTGGCTGGCGGGCTTGTTTGCTATCACTGGCTTGCCGCCATTCGGAACCTTTATCAGCGAATTTACGATTGTGAAGGTTGCTTTCGGCCAGGGGCGTGTCGGCATCATTTCTGCCGTGGTGGCTTTGCTGGCGCTGGCCATCGCATTCGCGGGCCTGTCGCGGGCCGCCTTGAATATGGCCCTGGGCTGTGCTCCTGAAGGGCAAGTGCCGGTGGGCGAGGCAAGGCCAGCCATTTGGCCTGCGCTGGTTCTGTTGAGTATCGCGCTGGTCCTGGGCATCTGGATTCCGCACGGCGTGATGAATGCCCTCGAGCAGGCCGCACGCTTGCTGGGCGGAGGTGGGCCATGAACCGCGCGCTGGTGGCATTCCGAAATGTAGAGGTGCAACCCGCCGACCAAATCCCGGTGTTGGGCATGGACGACTTCCGCGCCATAATTCTGGACGCGGTGAAGTCGGGCGCGCGCCTGGCGGCCTTCTACGGTGAGCCGTTGGCAGAGGGCGCGGTGCGCCTGGTGGGGGTGTTGGCCGACGATCAGGCTGGCGAGTGGCGTGTGCTGGCCACTGAACCGGGAGATGGCTATCCCGCCCTGACTCCCGACTGTCCGCAGGCGGGTGCCTTCGAGCGGGAAATTGCTGAGCAATGGGGCGTGACGCCACAGGGGCATCCGTGGCTGAAACCGCTGCGTTTCCAGCGGTCCTATCGCGCGGGGCACGACGCCTGGGGGCGGACGAGCACCACCGCTCCGGTGCCGTCCGTGATGGACTTTTTTCGGGTGGATGGCCCGGGCATCCACGAAGTCGCTGTAGGGCCGGTACACGCAGGCATCATCGAGCCCGGCCATTTTCGCTTCCAGTGCCACGGTGAGCAGGTATTGCACTTGGAGATATCGCTGGGCTATCAGCATCGCGGCATCGAGCGTGCGCTGCTGGGCGGTCCGCATCCGCGCACCATCCACCATATGGAAACTCTGGCGGGCGACACGACGATTGGCCATGCCCTAACCTATTGCCAGGCCGTCGAAGCCCTGGCCGACTGCCATGTGCCGCCCCGCGCGCAGGCGTTGCGCGCAATCGCCTTGGAACTCGAGCGGTTGGCAAATCATACCGGCGACTTGGGCGCGATGGCGGGCGATGTGGGCTACCTGCCAACAGCCTCATTCTGCGGACGCTTGCGGGGCGATTTTCTCAATCAGTCGGCGCTGCTGTGCGGCAGCCGCTTCGGGCGCGGTATGGTGCGACCGGGCGGAACGGCCTTCGATGTGGATACGGCGCGCGTTGAAGAGCTGCAGCAGCGGCTGGCGGCGACGTTCCGCGATGTGGCCGGTGCGGTGGAACTAATGTTGGAGATGCCCTCGGTACTGGCCCGCTTCGAGAATACCGGGCTGGTGTCGTTGGCACTGGCCGAGGAACTAGGGATGGTCGGCCCGGCGGCGCGCGCCAGCGGCTGCACCCGGGATGCGCGGCGGGATTATCCATCGGGAGCCTATGTCCAGACGCCTATGCCGGTTGCCACAGCCGAGACCGGCGATGTGCTGGCACGGGCCACGGTGCGCTGGGAAGAAATCCAGCACTCGGTCCATTTCATTCGTGAGCAGTTGGCGGCACTGCCAGCCGGTCCGGTGCGCGTGGATTGCGGGGCCCTGGCACCAGCGTCACGAGTGGTGTCGGTTCACGAAGGCTGGCGCGGAGAGATCGTGCATGTGGCCACCACGGATGCCCATGGCCGCTTTGCGCGCTACAAAGTAGTAGATCCCTCCTTTCACAACTGGATGGGCTTGGCCATGGCGCTGCGCGGTCAGGAAATTTCCGATTTTCCGCTCTGCAACAAGAGCTTCAACCTTTCTTACTGCGGGCATGACCTATGATCCGAGCCTTATACGAACGTCTACGCCAACGCTACCGCACGGTGGGCTATCCCGCGCAACCGCCGGTCCTCCCTGACCGCTTTCGGGGGTTGCCGGAATGGCGGGCCGATGCCTGCCCGGACGACTGTGCGGCGTGCGTCGCGGCCTGCCCAGTGGGTGCAATCGTACGAGAGCAGGGTACGGTGCGCATCGATCTGGGCCGCTGCCTCTTCTGCGGAGATTGCGCTGCGGCCTGTCCGCACGACGCGCTGCAGTTTACGCGTGACCATCGACTGGCGGCGCGGCAGCGCGATGACCTCTGGCTGGACGGTCGCGAGCGTAAGCTAGCCGCTGCGCTTGACGGTGAGATGAAGCGCCTCTTTGGACGCTCACTCAAACTGCGGCAGGTCAGCGCCGGTGGCTGCAATGCCTGCGAAGCCGATATCAATGTGCTTGGGACGATCGTGTTTGACCTCGGGCGTTTTGGTATTCAATTTGTGGCCTCGCCACGGCACGCGGATGGTCTACTCATCACCGGGCCCGTGACAGAGAACATGGAGCTGGCGCTGAAAAAAACCTACGACGCACTGCCGGAGCCGCGACTGGTGATTGCGGTGGGCGCGTGTGCGATTTCAGGCGGGCCCTATGCGGGGCGTCCCGAGGTTCGCAATGGCGCAGATGCCATTGTGCCAGTGAATCTCTATATCCCCGGCTGTCCACCGCAGCCCATCACGATCCTCGATGGCCTGTTGCGCCTGCTGGGGCGGCTTCCGCCTGGCGCATAACGTTTCGGTTTTGGAGTGCACGGGCAGCGCCGCGCTTTCCCATGCCGCGATCCGCCTTCGCCAAGGCTACGGCGGACTAGCATGTCGCGGCTTCCAGAGCGCCATCATGCCGCCGCACTCCAAATCGGGCCAAGGCGCTCTGCCGTGTTGCCCGTGGCCGTTTCCAGATACTCGGATGCCAGCGGCAGAACCAGCGGTACACCGGCCAATATCAATGGGGCTCTAACTCTGTTTCGGAGCATTTATGTTGAAAACCGCTTATAATAATAAGCGGTTGATCAAATTAGGAAATACAAAACAGTAGAAGAGTTAATTCTCTGCTGGATAGGCGGTAAGTCAAAAACCGCTTATTATAATAAGCGGTTTAAATTATTGAATAACCGAACTGGCGGCAAAGGATACGGGCAGTGGCGCGGCTATGACGCCGATGCAGATAGCGCGCGGTCGAGATGTTCGAGGGCCTGCTGGATATGGTCTGCCGTAACGATCAGGGGGGGAACAAAGCGCAGGACAGTGTCGCCGGTGGCAATGCACAGCAGGCCGTTCTCGCGCAGTTTGGTTTCGACGGGCTTGGCAGGGATGGAGAGCACGACGCCAATCATCAGTCCCAGACCGCGCACGGTTTGGATACAGGAATGCTTGCGTGCCAAGGCGTTCAACCCCTCCATAAACAGAGCGCCCATGCGCACGGCATTTTCGATCAGGTGTTCCTTTTCGATAGTATCGAGTACGGCGAGGGCCGCAGCGCTGGCCAGTGGGGTGCCGCCGAAGGTGCTGGCGTGGTTACCGGGCTGGAATACATTGGACAATTCCGGGGTCACGGCGACGGCACCGATCGGGAATCCGCCGCCGAGGGCTTTGGCCATCGAGAAACCGTCGGGGCGTACGCCATAATGCTGGAACCCAAACCACTTGCCGGTGCGGCCCATGCCACACTGGACTTCGTCAAATAGAAGCAGGAGATTCTTTTCATCGCACAGGGCGCGCAGGCCGGCAATGAAGGCAGGATCGGCGGGAACAACGCCGCCTTCACCCTGAACGGCTTCGCACAGGATGGCGACAGTAGCGGGGGTGACGGCGGCGCGCACGGTGTCAAGATTGTTAAATTCGGCGTAGGCGAAGCCGGGCATGAGCGGTTCGAAGCCCTTCTGGTACTTCGTCTGGCCGGTGGCGGTCATGGTGGCCAGCGTCCGTCCATGAAACGAGTTCTTCATGGTGATGATTTCATAGCGGCCACTCTGGGAGCCCCACTTACGGGCCAGCTTGAAGAGGGCTTCATTGGCTTCCGCGCCGGAGTTACAAAAGAAAATCTTGCCGCCGAGGGTTAGGTTGGAGAGCCGCTGGGCCAGCCGGGGCTGGACTAGATTATGAAAGAGATTGGAGCAGTGCATCAGGGTGGCGGCCTGCTGCTGGATGGCAGCTACGACGGCCGGATGGCAATGGCCCGTATTACACACGGCGATGCCCGCCATGAAATCGAGATACTCGCGTCCGGTGTCGTCCCAGAGATGGACGCCAGATCCGCGCACCAGGGTCATCCCTGGGGCGTAGGTGGGCATAACGTATTGTTGGTGAAGAGTTGGGGAATCAGAGGCTGTCATTGACGATCTCCGTACCGATACCTTTATCGGTGAACAGTTCAAGGAGCAGAGAGTGCGGCAGCGCCGCGTCGATGATGTGAGTTTTGCGTACGCCGGCCTTGAGAGCCTTGAGTGCGCCCCCGATTTTAGGCAGCATACCGCCACCAATGACGCCACGGCTGACGAGGTCTTCGACTTCGGAAAGTCGCAGGGTGCTCATTAGCGATGTGCGATCGCTGGGATTGGACAGAAGTCCGGGGACATCAGAC
Source organism: Kiritimatiellia bacterium (assembly GCA_034005635.1). Taxonomy (GTDB): domain Bacteria; phylum Verrucomicrobiota; class Kiritimatiellia; order CAIQIC01; family Lenti-01; genus JAAZFE01. The sequence continues at coordinate 10,962 of JAVEUJ010000072.1, forward strand.
AAGAAAACCAATTTACGCGCCTGCAGTCGCTCAGCGAGTCCCGCCGCGGCGGCATCGGCATTAATGTTATAGGTGCGTTGGTCGGCATCAGCGCCCAGGGGGGTTATGACGGGGGTAATGTCGGCCTCAAGGTAGGCCTTGACCGGCAGCACATCCACGTTGGTGATCGCGCCAACAAAGCCCCAGTCGAGCGTCTGGCCGCTATCAGGGTCTTCCGCGGTATGTTTATGGGCCGAGATGATGTCCTCGCCATGAATGCCGCGCGCCTTGCAACCCAATTCGTTAAGGGTGCTGACCAAGTGGGGGTTCACCTCGCGGTTCAACACCTGCTCGACAACTTTCATGGTCGCGGTATCGGTGACCCGCAGGCCTTGTAGAAAAGTGGCCTGCAAGCCCTGCTGCTTCAAACGCATGTTGATGGATTTGCCGCCCCCATGGACGATGACGGGGCGCATGCCCACGCAGCTCATGAAGGCAATATCTTCAAGGATACCCCGCACAAGGTCGGGGTTGTCCATGGCCGAGCCGCCAAATTTGACGACAATGATTTCACCGCGGAATCGCTGAATGTGCGGCAGGGCTTCGATTAGCACGTTGGCTTTTTGGATGACATGTTTCATAGTAGCAATTTAACAGTATCGGCCACTCCCGCCTGCGGGGAAAGGAAAAAAAGGTTTTTTCAGCATGGACTGGATGTTTTCCACACTGGAAAAGAGAAAAATGAATCTGAGCCCCAGAACTCATGAGAAGCCGGATAAGTCAGACTCACGACAAGACACGGCGCGGCATAGCCGCAACCAAGGGGATTAAAGCCACCACGGATTACACCGATTTCACAGATGGGTAAAGGAGGGAAAAGAAGAAACTGAATCTGAACTCAAGAACTCAGGAATAGATCAATCAGCCGGATTCACGCCAAGGCGCAGAGGCGCAAAGGGGGAAACAATATTCAATAAGGAACGTTAAATTTTCAAGGTTTCTGGAGGGGCTACCTGTCCGCCGTGGCGGAACCTCCGTGTTGCCCGGGATCGGGGATCCGAATAGCCAAAACCGCCACGGATGGACACGGATGAGGGAACGTGGGGAAAGTAGAAGTTGAGTGGTAACCCATATTAAATGTTCAAGGCAGCGGAAAACAGGAAAGTTGGCGCTGCAATTTATGCTGCGTTATCCATTGTCAAAATAAGAGTTATAGAGATAGTGGCATGAGAAACGCGTTAGGAAAGCGTGATTTTGAGGGATTG
>JAVEUJ010000073.1:0-12096 GCA_034005635.1 Kiritimatiellia bacterium
GCGACTGGCCAGGAGGATGTCCGTAAAGACGTCGGGCACCTGAGCGCACTTGTGCGCGACGACGCTGCCAACGCCCCCGGCTCCAATGATCAGTACCTTGGACATGTCCGTTCTCCTTTGCGGGCTTCAGGTTTCAAAATAGGTGTAACCGCGCAACCCACTTTCGTAGGCCCCAAGGATGTCCCGCCGTTCAGTAGCCGAGATCCGTTTCTGGCGCACCGCCACCTCGGCCAGCTCGCGGAAGCGGGCCAGCAAACCCTGAGGATTGTATTCGACGTAGCTTAGCACATCGCCAACGGAGTCGCCATCCAGTTCCTGCTCGTACTCGATCTCGCCGTCGTCATCAACCAGGATGCTGGCGACATTGGTATCGCCAAATAGGTTGTGCAGGTCGCCAAGGGTCTCTTGGTAGGCGCCCACTAGGAAGACGGCGAGGATGTAATCCTCGTCAGGACCGACCGCATGCACCGGCAGCGCGCGGCGAATGTCACGCATGTCCACGAAGTGGTCAATCTTGCCGTCGCAGTCGCAGGTGATGTCGGAGAGCACCGCCATGCGGGCTGGTTTTTCATTAAGGCGCTGGATGGGCATGATCGGGAAAACTTGGTCAATGGCCCAACTGTCGGGCAGCGACTGGAACACGCTGAAGTTACAGTAGTAGACGTCGGCCATGGCGTCCTCCAGATTGCGCATGTCCTCGGGGACAAAGCGCAATTTGGGAATTTCGGCGCGGATTTGGGTGAGGATATGCCAAAAGATGCGGTCGGCCTGTGCATGCTGGCGCAACGTGATATCGCCGTGTTTAAACGCTTTTTGAATTTCATCGCGGTAATAAATGGCATCGTTATAGAACTCACGCAGGTTGCGAGTGCGCAATCCGGTAGCGACTTCCATCAGGTTGCGGATGGGCTCGGGGATGGGCTCCGGCACCGAGTTGGGCGGTTCGGGGACCTCCAGCGTGCGCGTGCTCAAGACATTGACGAGCAGGACAGAATAGTAACCGACGAGGGCTCGTCCGGATTCACTGATGAGCGTCGGGTGCTGCACGCCGGCCTGATTGCAGGCGGCCATGACCCCCTCCACTACATCGGCTGCGTATTCGGGGATATCATAATTGGCGCTAGTGGGGCAGTTGCACTTGGAGCCGTCGTAATCGATAGCCAAGCCGCCACCGATATCGAGGATCCCCATCTTGGCTCCCTCCCCCACCAAACTCACATAGTACCGCGAGGCCTCGGAAATGGCATCGCGAATCTCGCGGATGTTGGGGATCTGCGAGCCCAAGTGGTAATGCAGCAGTTCCAGACAGTCGAGCATCCCGCGTTCGCGCAGGCGGTCGACCACCGCGATAACTTGGGGGGACGTCAGCCCGAAGACGCTGCTTTCGCCGCCCGATTCCGACCACTTGCCGCCCGCTGAACTGGCCAGCTTGACCCGGATGCCAATGCGCGGGCGGATGTTCATTTTTTCGGCGCGCTCCAGCAGCAGCTCGAGTTCGCCGGGCATCTCCAGTACCAGCATGGTCTGCAAACCCATTTTCAGCGACGACAGCGCCAGATCAATAAATTCGGCATCCTTGTAGCCGTTGCATATAATATAGGCTTCGGGATCGTGCATGTAGGCCAGCGCAGCGATCAGTTCTGCCTTTGAGCCGGCTTCGAGCCCATGGTGGAAGGGGCGCCCGAACTTAACGACATCCGACACCGTCTGCTGCTGCTGATTGACCTTGATCGGATATACCCCGCGATAGACGCCGGTATAGCCGGATTCCTCGATAGCCTTGCCAAAAGCCTGATGGATTGCCGCCAGCCGTGCGGCCAGCAACTCGCCGAACCGTAGAAGGATGGGCAGACTCAACCCGCGCTGGTAGAGCCCCTGCACAATGTCGTGAAATTTCACGCTCACAGGCCCCGCGCTGTTTCTCAGCCGCACGGCCGCATAGCCATCCGGCGTGATATGAAAATAATTGTTGCCCCATGCATCAACGCCGTAGAGCTCGCTGCTGCGAACGCTGTCCCAGCCTTCCAATACTTCTGTCAGTCCCTGTGCCATCGTTATAGTCTCCTGCCAAGAAATCCGCTATTCATGATGCCCGACCCGCCAGCGGCGGTCTTCGGCACGTGTGTAAAGCTGCGACAATCCCCCCCCTAACGCAATAGCAAACAGTCCCTATCCCTATAAGTTCATTGGGAGGTGGCTGGTTGGTCAAGAGAACCCGGATCCGTCAGATCGGACTGATCAGACGGATTCGACTGGTTCCCTGTTTAATCGAACCTTGGACTTTGCCGCCTTTGCGGTTGCCTCCCCGCCCTTCAAGGCGATAGAATGAACGGCATTGAGAGACCCCTGCGAGAGGAAAGCCACATGAGCGAAAACATCCACACGTCAACCCCGCCAGCCGACAACACTGGTGTCCAGCCCAACGATATTTTGGAGCCACAAGACGCCATGACGGCCCCTCCTCCTGTCCCCCAGCGGAAACCGGGGTTTTTCCGACGTCTATTCATGTCGCGCAAGAAACAGCAGGCCGTGGCGGTCCAGAACGGCTATCTTGAAATGGTAGACCTCATCCGGGCCATCAGCCGCCATCTCGATCGACAGGAAACCGTCCAGACACGCGTTCTGAGCATGCTTGAAAAGGTGCCCGACACCATGGAGCGCCAGCACGAGGTGATGTCGTTGTTCAAGCAGCAGCTTGAAAACAACATGGAAAATGATCGGCAGCTAACCGATAGCATGGAGCGGCTCAGTGGCACCCTCGATGCCATGAATGATTCGCAAAAGGCCTCTTCGCGTACCATCACCGATCTGATCGGGCGATCGCGCGAAACCGAACAACTCCTGCGCGAGGTGATGCGCCGGGCCGAACGCCGGATGACCTTCCTCATTGCCTTCTTCATCCTGCTGGTCATTGGGGTGGGAGTCTATCTGATCCACTGGCAAAACCTCCCGGCGGCGTCAAGGCTCCAAAGCGATCCTGTTGCGGCAACCGTCGCGCTAGAAACCACAGTGGAATCGCCCGTCAGCGCAACTGCTGAATTGGATGTGGAGGCTGCGCCGGCTGTCACCGACTCGCTTCCAGAAAGCCTGCCACCCGTTGAAACCGCTCCCGCCGCCACCAGCCCCGAGACAGCGGAAAAATCCGGCGACAGTACTCCGCCCCTGAAGCCACAAGTTGCCAAGCCCAAAACGCGCGCCTCACCTCCTTCAAAGGCCCAATCCAAATCGAAGTCCGCCACCCCCAAAAAGGCTTCCGCCCCAAAAAGAGTCCCTGCCCCCGCGGCTAAACCGGCGGCCGAGTCGACTCCAGAATTTGAGCCGGCCCCCACCGTTCCTCTGGCACCCGAATCAGCCGATTTCACCCTCGCCCCCCTCCAGGAGGTCCTCAATGACACCGCTGACCAGCCCGCGGCTGAGACACCGGTTTCACTCCCATGACAGTGCCGGAATCTCCGGAATCCCTGGACGCCTTCTTCTACGAGGCCTTCGTCGAAGAAGCTGAACGGTTGCATCACCATGCCGCCCTTGCCGGCCTGCGCATCGGCACCACCGCGCATACAATCCAGGAATCCGGCCATCCCGCCCCCCCCGCGCCCGTGATCAGCATCCGAACTCAATCCCGGCTGATGCCCGACTGGATTGGCCGGAGTAAAGGGCTGCTAAGCCGCTCTACCGGTTACGACCACGTGCAGAACTTACGGAATGCCATTGGTCCCACCTGTCCAGCGGCTGGTTACCTGCCGCTGTACTGCGCCCGGGCCGTCGCGGAACAAGCCCTACTGCTCTGGACCGCCCTGCTCCGCCGCCTGCCCCGGCAACTGAATCAGTTCGACCGCTTCCAGCGCGACCATCTGACCGGCCGCGAAAATGTCGGCCAAACCATGGCGCTTTTCGGTGTCGGCCATATCGGCCATGAGATTGTGCGCATGGCGACTGCCCTGGGGCAGACTGTGTTGGGAGTAGACCCGGTCCGCCGCCATCCAGAAGTCACCTATGTTACCCCGGAAGACGCCCTAGCCCGAGCCGACATCGTGGTGTGCGCCATGAACCTCACCGCACACAACCGGGGCTACTTCACGCGGGAGCGTCTCGCGCTGGCGGGCCGCAAACCAATTCTCGTCAATATCGCCCGCGGAGAATTCACTCCCGCGCTTATCCTAGAATCTGCCCTAGACAACGGGACCCTGTCCGGCGTCGGCTTGGATGTCTATCAGGAGGAAACCCAACTCGCTGCCGCGCTGCGCGCCGGGCAGACCACCGCGCTAACTCCCGATAATCAAGCTCTGCTGCGCTTGCGCAAACACCCCAATGTACTGCTGACGCCCCACAATGCCTTTAACACTGCCGAAGCCGTCGAGCGTAAGTCTGAGCAATCTATCCGCACCCTGCTCCATTTCCGGGAAACCGGCCAATTTCTCTGGCCTGTACCAGACGAATAACGCCCCTCTCCGCTGGTCTTCAGCCCATAAATCCGTGCCAGCGCTTAGCGGCCGCCGCGGGTTGCGCCCACCACGATGGCAGGCATTTCACCAAGGCCGTCGGCAAGAGACCGGACGTCTTCAAATCTTTCAGCGGCACCCATTCAAACGTCAGATGGTTTTCGGCTGAGCGCGGATTGCGAGTTACGGAAAGTGCCGGGCACGTGACTTCGAATACCAGCGAGATTTCGCTCGTGAGACCACTGCGCGCCTCATAGACCTGCTCGACCACGCCAAGGAAGCGTCCCGCCCGACACGGCACGCCGAGTTCCTCCTGCCATTCCCGCGCCACCGCATGCCGGGAATCTTCACCCCAATCCACATGCCCGCCGGGGAGGTACACATTGCCGTGCTTACGATTCCGGCACAGCAGAATCTTCCCCGACTTGACGCAAACCCCGCGCGCCAGAATTTCAATCGCTTGGCCAGCCTTTTTCTTGGTCATGGCCCGTTTATTCTCCAATGATTTTGATCAGGACCCGCTTACGGCGCAATCCATCGAATTCGCCATAAAAAATTTGCTCCCAAGGGCCAAGGTCCAGCGCCCCCCCGGACACGGCCACGACAACTTCGCGCCCCATGACGCTGCGTTTCAAGTGGGCATCGCCGTTATCCTCACCCGTGCGGTTGTGGTGATACTGGGAATGGGGCTTTTCCGGGGCCAGCTTTTCCAGCCACACTTCAAAGTCGTGGTGCAAGCCGCCTTCATTGTCATTGATAAAAACACTGGCCGTGATGTGCATGGCGTTGACCAGACAGAGCCCCTCGCGGATGCCACTGGCATGCAGGGCAACTTCGACGTCCGGCGTCAAGTTCACATATCCCCGCCGCGCGGGGACATTCATCCAAAGTTCTTTGCGATATGATTTCATGCGTCTACTCTGCAAACTCAAACAGGAATGCACAACCCCAATTTTCTGCGCTTCCCATCTTTTTCTAGCGAGTTGACCGCTGGTGCAGCATCTACTTCCGCCCTGAAAGGACCTTGCGCAGAATAGTCTCCAATGGCTGGTCCGGCGTGATGTCCCCGGCAATATCCCTGACCATCCGTTGGGCATCCGCCTGTTTATGCCCCAGTGAAATCAGTGCCAGCAAGACATCGCGCAACTTGGCATCGCCAGGTTTCGGTGCCGCTCCGCCAGTGATGGCTTCCATGAGTCCCCCTTTGCCGAACTTGTCGCGCATCTCCAGCACAATTCGTGCCGCCGTTTTTTTGCCTACCCCGGAAATTCCGCTCAACCGCTTGACATCGTCCGTCGCCACCGCTGCCTTTAATTCGCGTACCGGCAAGCCGCTGAGCACGGCCATCCCCAGTTTCGGACCGATGCCACTAATATCGGTCAGCATGCGGAACGTCGTACGTTCCTCTTCGGTCATGAAGCCGTAGAGCAGTTGGGCGTCCTCTCGCACCACCAGCACCGTCAGCAGGCGGACCCGTTCTCCCTCGGCGGGCAAGCGGTCATAACTGCTCAGCGGAATGACCACCTCATAGCCGATCCCGTTGATATTCATCACTACGCGCGTCGGCTGTTTTTCTTCCAACACGCCATCTAGAAATACCATCATGCTGCACCTCGCTCCTGCTGCTCATGGCGTACAATTGCGCAAAAACCCGCCGCGCACAATGGCGCTGACGGGTTCAAGCGGTTGTCCGTCAAAGCGGACGTCATCCCAGTCCGGGACCGGGCGAATCAGGCTTTCGCCTTCTTGGTAACAGCCCGGGCTTGTACTTTCAACCGCTTTTCACGGCGGTCACGGGCTTTGCGTTTTACGCGTTTTCTCAGTTGTTGTCCCATAAGTATCTAAAACCTTATCAAAGCTCCCCCGTTAAGTCAAACCGGCGTGTGTTTGTAAAATGAGATAATCTGCGATTCAGTGTCAGATTATTTGCCAGGCTCAAAACGGCCTCCGAACGGGCAAGCGTTGAATTCTTCCCGGCGACCTGCTTTACTGCCTAGCAACACACACCCTCACCCGCTAAGTATCTATCCATCATGCCCAACCCCTTTGACCCTCTTGCTCCAACGTGGGATGACCACCCGGACCGCCACCAACTGGCCGACAATCTCATCGCGGCCCTGCGAAGCTGGGCACCCATTCAATCCGATTGGGATATCCTGGACTATGGTTGCGGCACCGGCGCGCTGGCCTTGCAACTTGCTCCTTTTGTCCGCCATGTTTTGGCCATCGATTCCTCCCGCGGCATGCTCGATGTCCTAGCCGCCAAGGCCAAGGCTCAAGACCTTGCCAATATCGAATGTCTCCAGATCGACTTTGAAACCACTCCACCCCCGCAAACGAGTTGCCATCTGATCGTCAGCGCCATGACCCTTCACCATCTGGCTCAGATAGAACACGTGCTGCAGGCCTTCTTCCAGCTCCTGATCCCCGGCGGCTACCTTGCCTTGGCCGATTTGGACGAAGAGGATGGCAGCTTTCATGGCCAGCGAGACGGGGTGCATCATCATGGCTTCAACCGGGCCCACTTGACGGATCAACTCGCCGCGGTTGGCTTTAACGCCATCGAATTTTCAACCGTTGCGCAGCGCATCAAACACGGCCAGCAGTACCCCGTATTTTTGGCCAGAGCGCGAAGACCCTGAGCTTTCCAAAACGTAAACTGTCTTTACGCCCCGCCGCCTATGCGACGGGCTTCAAGATTGCCCAGCACCTCGTCCGGCACATTCAAGCCGCCAAACCCCACCCCCAAGCGAATGCCTGGCGATACGGCACCGTGAAAATCTGATCCACCAGTCGGTACCAAATCTGCCCGCCGTGCCAGCTCTAAATACTCTTTGGTCAAATCTGCGGAATGTTCTGAATAATAGCATTCCACGCCCGCCAGACCCGCTCCGGCCAATTGGATTAACAAGGCCTCCATCGCCTTCATGTCGATACGCAGGGTGAAGGGATGCGCCAGCACGGCCACGCCGCCAGCCTGGCGAATCAACGCCACCGCCACTTCCGCCGTCAGGCGTGGACGGTCAGCATAACCGGGTTTGCCGTCTCCCAGCCACTGGTCAAATACGTCGTTTTTGTCCTTGGCGTAGCCCTTCTGGAGCATCACTTGAGCAAAATGGGGCCGCCCCACCACATCCTCCCCAGCCACGCTCATCACCTCGTCCCACGTCATGGCAAAACCTAATCCGTTGAGCTTCTCTAAAATCTCGCGGTTACGCATGACCCGCCCATTGCGGATCCATTCCATTTGCCGCACCAATTCAGGATTAGAGACATCCATCCAATAGCCCAGCATGTGCATCACCCCGTGCGAACAGTCCACGCTCAGCTCGGTCCCCGGTACCAACCGGATCGGCTGCCCTTCCCCCGCTGCCAGAAATCGCGGCAACCCGGCAACCGTGTCGTGGTCCGTCAACGCGAGTGCGGTCAACCCGGCCTTGACTCCCTCTTCCACCAATTGTTCGGGTGTCAGCGACCCATCGGAAAATGTCGAATGGCAATGTAGATCAATCATAGTTCAAAGGGGGGTAATGGGGGGGTGAGTAAATCGTGATGGGGAATCTTGTATCAGGCTAGAGACAGGTTCAGGGTTCAACCGCCGGATGAGTCATCCTGACGTCTGAACCCTGACCCTTTATGTCAGGCGCTAGGCGCCGACACTTAGTCCTTACTGGCTCCCGGGGACCACTCCTCGGGTTTCTCGTCGGCACTGCTCAGAGCCGCATCAAACGCGCCCGCCAAGTCAACGAGGTCTTCGCCCGGACGCAGGCCTTCGAGCATGCTGTCGTCCACCTGGAACTCGTCATCCGCCAACTTGGCGGCCTTGATGCTCAGCCCGATACGCCGATCGATCGGATCGATCTTGATGACGCGCGCTTCGACCTCTTGGCCCGGCTGCAACACATCACGGATCTTCGTCACGTGATCGTCGCTGATCTGGCTGATGTGCACCAAGCCATCCACGCCCTCTTCCAGCTCGATGAACGCACCGAAGCTCGCCAGTTTGCTGACCTTGCCCTTGATGAGCTGGCCAATGCTGTAGCGGTTGGAAATCCCCGCCCACGGATCTTCCTGCGCCTGCTTCAGGCCCAAGCTGATGCGTTGGTTCTCTGGCGATACTTCCAGCACCAGCGCCTCGACTTCATCACCCTTCTTCAGCACTTCGCTGGGGTGGTTGATCTTTCGCGCCCAGCTCATGTCCGACACATGGATCATGCCGTCCACGCCTTCTTCCAACTCGACAAATGCGCCGTAGTTGGTGAAGTTGCGCACCTTGCCGGTCACGCGACTGCCCAGCGGATACTTCGAGGCCACGTCGTCCCATGGATTCGCTTCCGTCTGCCGGATACCCAGCGAGATCTTCTGCTCGTCCTTGTTCACGTTGAGTACCACCGCTTCAACCTCGTCGCCCACGTTCAACACGTCCGCGGCTCGCACTACGCGCTTCGTCCACGAAATTTCGCTGACGTGCACCAGACCTTCGACGCCTTCTTCCAGTTGGACAAACGCACCATAGGGCACCAGGTTGACTACCTTGCCCTGAATGTGCGTACCCTTAGGGTACTTCATTTCGATCTCATCCCACGGGTTCTGCTGCTTTTGCTTCAGCCCCAGCGAAATGCGCTCCTTCTCCTGGTTGACGTCCAGCACGACAACTTCAAGCTCCTGCCCCACCTGGACCACCTCGCTGGGGTGGTTGATGCGGCCCCAGCTCATGTCGGTGATATGCAGCAAGCCGTCCATGCCATTAAGGTCTACAAACGCACCAAAGTCGGTGATGTTCTTCACCAGGCCCTTGCGAGTCTGACCCGGCTGAATCTCGGCCAGCAGAATCTTCTTCTGCGACTGGCGCTGTTCTTCGAGCAGATCACGACGCGACAGCACGATGTTCCGGCGCTCCGTGTTGATCTTCAGCACGCGGCATTCGAGTTCCTTGCCCAGATAGTCGTCGAGGTTGCGTACCGGCACCACGTCGATCTGCGACCCCGGCAGAAAGGCGTCCACGCCCACATCCACCAGCAGACCACCCTTGACCTTGCCCTTCACCAGGCCCTTCACTGTGGCGCCTTCTTCACACGTCGCCAGCACGTTGTCCCAGTTGCGCTGCTGCTCGGCGCGGGTCTTGCTCAGCACGACCATGCCGTGCTCGTTTTCCAGACGCTCCAACAACACATCGACCTTGTCGCCGATATGGACTTCGCTCAAGTCTGCAAATTCACTGGCCGGCAACAGACCCTCTGATTTGTAGCCAATATTGATCAGGACTTCCTGCGGTCGCATTTCGACCACTTGTCCGGTTACGATTGCACCTTCGGTAAAGGTCTTGAGGGTTTCTTCATACATCGCCATCATTTTGGCGCGCGCGGCGTCCATTTCGATGACTGGTTTCTTTTTCTTGGCCATATGTCTCGGGGGGAGGTTGGTGGCTTCGGGTTTTCATTTTTCCAGGTCCGCGGCCGAAAACCCACTGAAGTGCCAGCGAACAAGGTTCCATCCGGAATTGCTCCAGAATCTGGGGAACGGCGCATTCCACCATACCTCCCCCACTCGGCACAAGCCTTATTTCAGGCTTTTTTCATCCCCCCGCCATTGGTATAGTCTTCGGCCCATGCGTATTGGATTCCATTGGATTTGGTTCTGGAGCGCTTCCATTGCTCTGGCTTCCCCCCCCGGCATACTGCCCTTGACCATTGCCACCGCCAACCTCACCGAGAACACGTCTCAAGCTTACGAAGCCCCCGGCATTCGCATTATCCAAGCCCTCAACCCCGACGTTCTTGCCATTCAGGAATTTAACTACAGACAGGGCACGTCCCAAGACCTTGCCCATCTCCTGTTGGGCCCTGGCGCCTACTTTGCCCGCGAAAAAGGCGGAGCCCAACTCCCCAATGGTATTATTTCCCGATACCCCATTGTGGCTCACGGCCAATGGGACGACCCCTACATCCAAAACCGCAATTTTGCCTGGGCCACCATCGCCATCCCCGGCCCCCGCCCCCTGCATGTCGTCAGCGTCCACCTCGTCCAGCGCCACCCTGCCCGCCGCATCTCTGAGGCCCAGCATCTCCTCCACCTGATCCGCGCGCACTTTCCCGCCGATGACTATGTTGTGCTCTGTGGCGACTTCAACACCTCCAGTCGCGCCGCCGAATCCCTAGCCGTATTCACCGCCTGGTTTGACGACTCCGCCCACCCCACCGACCAGGACGGCAATCCCCACACCAATACTCCCCGCAAGCGCCCTTACGACTATGTCTTGCCCAATCCCGCCCTTGCCCGCCACCACGCCCCCACCCGCCTCGCTGGTCTCCTCTTCCCTGATGGCCTCGTCTTCGACTCCCTCCTGTGGAATCCGCCCCCGCCTCCCGCCGAATGGGAAGACACCGCTGCCAATATGCAACACCTGCCCGTCATGAAAACCTTCCACATCCCCCTCCATTAACTCGCCGTCTCCGGTTTTCTAGTCCACTTTTTTACGCGGTTATTGTAATAACCGCGCACCACACCTCTGATTCTATCAGAAGCTCTTTCGGTCATTAAATTTTCGTGGGGCAATCCCAAAAAATCAACGTATACATAGCGATTATCTCCATATTTTTCCCTTATCCGCTCCGATCATCTTGGGCTTTATTGTCTTGCTGTTTTTACGCGGTTATTGTAATAACCGCGTATCAGGAAAGGATGGTGAAACATGCCCACTGCCCCCGCGCTCAATCCCACCCTCTGGCGGACCTGCCGCGTGTTGGCAGGGCATACCCGTATTCGCCTGATGCGCGAATTGCTGGCCCATCCCAACCATTATGTCTCCCTCTTGGCCCAAGCGGCGGGTATTGGTGAATCCGCGGCCAGCCAAGAATTGCGCCGCCTGCAATCCCGCGGCCTGCTGCGCCGCCACCAAGCCGGTGGTCGAGTATATTTTTGGCCGATCCCCGATCCACAGGTGGCCTCGGCGGCCCCCCTACTAGAGGCCTTGATCCAAACACTAAGCTGTTACCCAGCCGATCAGGATGCCGCCTTATGCCGTCTCGCCATGGGGTTGGGTCACGAACGGCGAATCCAGATCGCCCGTATATTGGCTGTTAGCGCTATAACGTCGGTGGAACTGCAGCGCGAAACAGGCATTCCCCGTGACTCCCTGCATCGCCATTTACAGCGGATGCAAGAGGCCGGCCTGATTCAAATTGCCCGAAACCGCTACACCCTGGTCTGGCCCCGCCATCCTCTCGCCCGCGCCTTGAGCCGCCTGATGTCTGCGCCTCCCAGATCGTGAGGTCTGCCCCAACGACGACAGTCCGATGGCGGCGACGCCGCAATTTGAGACTTCCCTTTTTTCCACGGTATGGAAAACTTCCCTCCACGTTTTCCACGCTATGGAAAAAAGTTTTCCATGGTGTGGAAGAGTTGCCACTATCTTTTCCAACCTGTGGCAACCGCCGTGAGGAGCCCCATCCATGATGACGTCATTTGAAATTCGCCAGTCGTTTCTCGACTTCTTTGCCTCGAAGCAGCACGTGATCGTCCCCTCGTCACCCGTGGTGCTGCCGACCGACCCCACGTTACTTTTTACCAATGCCGGCATGAACCAGTTCAAGGAAATTTTTCTGGGCGCGCGCAAGTCTTCTTGGAAGCGCGTCGCCGACACCCAAAAGTGCATCCG
>JAVEUJ010000074.1:0-12073 GCA_034005635.1 Kiritimatiellia bacterium
TTCTTGTTGTATTAGCCGCTGACACAAAATGGCTTATGGCAATGGCATAATGAGAAACGTGTTTTAAAAACACAGTTTGGAGGGATTGTAGTACAGAGGGAGCAGCGAGCAAAGCAGCGCGATTGTCATTTCAGCGCATGGGTTCTTCATGCCATGACGAACCGGGCGCGACTATAGTTATTGCAACATCTATAGTATACATATTGCAATATGTATAGTTTGGATCAACTGTTACGGACGTCCGTTATTGATTTCACCCGGGGGGCGGGGTAGGGTGGGCGGGTTTTCAACTTTGAGGATATGTCATGGACTTGACGGCACACGAAATCGAATTCCGCAATCAACGGCGGGCGAACCTGGAAATACTGAAGGCGGCGGGGCACCGGCCCTATGGGCGGGCGTTTGAGCGCACGGGTTCGCTGGCGGATATCCGCGCGAGTTTTGCCGAGGGCCGGACGGTGCGCGCGGCGGGCCGCGTGGTGGCGGTGCGCGAAATGGGCAAGAGCACCTTCGCTCACCTGCAGGACGGCAGCGACCGCTTTCAAATTTATATTCATAAAAATACGCTGGGCGACGATTCGTTCGCGGCATTCCGCGCCGTAGACCTTGGGGATTTTCTTGGCGTGGAGGGCGAGCTCTTCACCACCCGCACCGGCGAGCCGTCGCTGAAGGTCCAGAAGTGGGAGCTGCTGTCGAAGGCGCTGCATCCGCTGCCGGAGAAGTGGCATGGCTTGCAGGACACTGAAGTCCGCTATCGCCAGCGCTATCTGGATTTGATCGCCAACCCCGATGTGCGCCGGGTCTTCGATGCGCGCAGCCGTATTTTATCGTTTTTACGCCGCTTTCTCGAGGCTCGCGGCTACCTAGAAGTTGAAACACCGGCCTTGCAACCGATGGCCGGCGGGGCCATTGCGACCCCCTTCCGGACGCACTACAACGCGCTGGGGCAGACGATGTATTTGCGTATCGCGCCGGAGTTGTACCTCAAGAAATTGTTGGTGGGCGGATATGACAAAGTGTTCGAGTTGGGCAAAAATTTCCGCAATGAGGGCCTTGACCGCTCACACAATCCAGAATTCACGGCGCTGGAAATTTACGAAGCCTATGGCGATGTGAATAGCATGCGGCATCTGGTCGAAGAGCTGATCAGCGGGGCGGCGCAGGAAGTATTTGGCACGATGGTGGTCGGCAAAGAGGGACAGGAGCCGATTGACCTGACCCCGCCGTGGCGGGTAGCGCCGTATCGCGATCTGGTGCGAGAGCGGGCGGGGACAGACTGGTTTGAGCAGTCCGTCGAGGCTGTGCGCGCGTGGGCCCGGGCCCAGGAGCTGGATATTTCTGACGCGATGACCCATGCGCAGATCACCCACGAGGTGTATGACAAATTGATCGAAAAGACGCTGATACAGCCGACCTTCGTGACGCGTCTGCCGGCGGAACTGGTCCCATTGGCGAAGCGCTGCGAGGATGACCCCACGCTGGTGGATGTGTTTGAGTTGGTGGTGCGCGGGCGCGAACTGTGCCCGGGGTACACCGAACTGAACGATCCGATCGACCAGCGCGAGCGCCTCGAGGAGCAGGCAGCCGGGGATGCGTCCAAGCTCGATGAGGATTTCTTGCGTGCGCTCGAGCAGGGCATGCCGCCAGCCGGTGGCATGGGCATTGGTGTTGACCGCCTGATCATGGTGCTGACCGGCGAAGAAAGCGTGCGCGACGTGATGTTGTTCCCGCAGATGAAAAATCGCACTCCCAAACCAGACGAGCCGCCTGCAGAATGATGCTGCCATTTTCATTATTCCTTGCGCTAAAGTATCTTAGACCTAAGCGCACCTTTCTCTCGGTGGTGACCCTGCTATCCGTGCTGGGCGTGCTGCTGGGGGTGGCGGTGCTGATCATTGTGCTGTCGGTCATGACGGGGTTCGACGACATGTGGCGCACGAAAATCCTTGATTTCAACGCCCATCTGACTGTGGCGCTGCCCGGGGGGCTGGCCGGCCAAGAGGAAAGTCTGTGTGAGACCATCGAAACCGTGCCGGGCGTCAAGGGTGCGGCGCCATTTTTGCAGAGCCTGGTTTTCATCCAGAAGCCCAATGGGCAGATCGAAACGCCGCTGATTCGTGGGATTGATCCCGAGCGCGAAGGGCGGGTGAGCCGCCTGGAAGCCAACCTCATCGCGGGTGAGTTCTCGGTGGACGATGGCGGCGTGGTCATAGGACGCGACTTGGCGTCGCGCCTCGATGTCGGGGTGGGCGACACCCTGACGGTCTATTCGCCAGCCACTTTTTTGGCCGAAGATGAAATCCGCCTGCCGGCGGAGATGCGCGTGGCGGGCATTTTTGAGATGGGCATGTGGGAATTTGACAGCGGGTACGTGATCGGATCGCTCTGGGAGGTACGCGATTTTTGCGCGGGTGCCGGTCTCGAAGCCATTCAGGTCATGACCGATGACCCCTATGCGGCGGGGATGGTGGCCAGCGAACTGAAGAAGCGCCTGGAGCCAAGCGTGCGGGTGACGACCTGGATGGAGCAGAACCAGCAGCTTTTTGCCGCGCTGCGAGTGGAGAAGAACATGATGTTCTTCCTGCTGATTTTCATCACGATCGTGGCCGCTTTTGGCATCACCAACACGCTGATCACCGTGACGGTGCAGAAAACCCGCGAGATTGGCCTGCTGCGATCGTTGGGATTCTCGTCGGGCTCGATCATGCGGGTCTTCTTCTGGCAGGGATGGGTGGAGGGCGTGCTGGGCACCACCCTGGGGATCGGCGCGGGACTGGTGGTGCTGAAGTATCGCAACCACCTGCTGCGGTTTTTGAACGATTTTTTTGGAATGCAGCTTCTGCCCGAGGAACTCTACCATTTGGCGGAGTTGCCCTCGCGCACGGTGCCCGGCGACGTGGCGCTGGTGGCGGTGGCCGTGCTAGTGATTTGTACGCTGGCGGCGGTGATCCCGGCCTGGCAGGCGGCGCGACTGGATCCGGTGGGGGCCCTGCGCTATGAGTAGTCTGATCGAGACCATTGATATCCGCCGCTCGTTTGTCATGGGCACGCGCACACTGGAGGTGTTGCGCGGGGTGTCGCTGACTGTGGTCGAGGGCGAGTCGCTGGCCATTTCCGGCATGAGCGGGGCGGGCAAGAGCACTCTCCTGCACGTCATGGGCGGCCTGGACCGGCCCACGGCTGGCCGCGTGCTCTATCGCGGGCGCGATCTTTATGCCGTCGGCGATCGGGAACGCTCTGCCGTGCGCGCCCAGAAAATTGGTTTTGTTTTTCAGGCCTATCACCTGCTGCCGGAGTTGACGGTGCTGGAAAATGTTCTGCTGCCGGGGCTGAGTGCCTATGGGGCCTTTTTGCGCGGTCCGCGGTTGCGCGAGCGCGCGGCGATGTTGCTGGGACGCGTGGGGCTCTCCGAACGCGCGTTGCACCGCCCCAACGAATTATCCGGGGGCGAACAGCAGCGCGCCGCCATTGCCCGGGCCCTGATGAATGGGCCGGAGTTGCTGCTGGCCGATGAACCGACTGGCAATCTCGACTCCAAGACCGGCGAGGATGTACTGCGTTATCTGTTTGAACTGGCGCAGGAGGAGGGGCTTACGCTGGTGATGGTGACGCACAATACCGCGGTCGCCGCCCGCTGTAGCCGCCACATCGAGCTGCGCGATGGCCGCCCGGTGGCGTAGGTGTTGGGCTGACAGCCGGGAAAACCAGTCTCACGCCAAGACGCAAAGATGCCAAGGGGGGGGCAGGAGGGGGAAATGAATCTGAACTCAGGAACTCAGGAAAAGACAGAGGGGGAGGGGGGCGGGGGGATTCAATATCCAATATCCAATGTTCAAGTGAAAATTCTGGGGATGGTTAGGTTGGCGGTGCAGCCTTAAGCACACCGGGGCAAGCCCGGTGGATTCGACCACCAACGATCATCCATCAACGACCAACATCCGTGGCCGGCGGATGGCGGGAGAAGATTTGCAGGCTGTAGCGGCCCATGTCCACCGGGGCGGAGGGGGGGGCGCCGGTGGCGTCGATTTGATCGGCGCCGATATCACGGAAATCTGGGTCATAGCGTGATGAATCACTATTGAACTGACGGTGCCAGATGCCTGGGGCGGGGAATTCGATGCGGTAGTCGTGCTGGTCGATATCGACGGCGGAAAAATTAGCCACGACCATTACCGGGTTGTCGGGGTGGTCATCGTGCCAACGGGAAAAGGCGATAATCTTGCGCTCGTGGTCCACGTGGTGGATGCGCACACTGGTCCCTCGCAGGCCGGGAGTGACGCCTCGCAGATCGCGGCGCAAATGAATGAGGTCGGTATACGCTTGAACAACGCCGGCATGGGAGTTAGTTCGCTCCCAACGCAGCGGAGTGTCATCGTGGAAGGCCAACGTTTCCAGCATCTCCTGTCCTTGGAACAACATAGGGATCCCGGGCGTGGTGAAGATGACGGCGGCACCCAGCAGGGCGCGCTTGCGTGCCCAAATGCTTTCGGGCTCTTCGGGATGGATCATCGTGGGCACGCGACTGCGGTTTTCGTTGAGCCGGCCGATATAGTCGTGGGCTTCGGTGAAAATTACGCGCTGGAAACCAGGCCAGTCGGTGAGGGTGCCGGCGATCACGCCCATGTCGCGCTCCAGATCATCGGCGGTGGCGAGTTGATTGTAGAGCGCCCAGCGGTGGCCAACATCCCATTGGGCTTCGAACCCCAAGTCCTGGTCGAATGCGGAATCTTCGGCGATGCGCACCACGTGGGGGCGGGTGCGAGCCATTTCGGCGTTGATGTCGCGCAGGAGTTGGGCGCCTTGGGGATTGGAGCCCAGATCGGAATGCAAAATATTATACACGGAATCCCAGCGGAAGCCATCGATCCGGTATTCGTCGATCAACATGAACACCTGGTCGCGGATGAAATCGCGGACCGCGGGGCGGCCGAAGTCGGGGCGGGTGGAGCCCCACGGGGTGTGGATGCGTTCATCGCAGTAAAAATAGATGCCGCCGAGATCGTTGACGCTCCAGCCGTCATAACGCCATAGGTCGAGATCGGTCGGGCCGTAGTGGTTGTGAACGACATCGGCCAAGACGACCAGTCCGCGGGCGTGGGCGGCGCGCATGAAGCGTTTGAAGGCGTCGGGGCCGCCGTAATCGGTTTCGATGGCGAAGGGATCAGAGGGGTTGTAGCCCCAACTGCGCCCACCGGGGAATTCATTGATGGGCATGAGCTGGATGCCATTGATCCCGAGGGAACGGAGATAATCGAGGTGGGGAATGGCGTCATCGAACGTGGCGGGCGGGTCGCCGCCGCCGAAGGTGCCGATGTGCATCTGGTACAGAACCAGATCAGCGCGGGGAATGACGGGCGGGGTATCGTCGCCCCAGTCGAAAGCCTCCGCATCGTATAAAACAGAATCGCCGCTGGAATGTTCGACGCGGCGCGCACGTGCATCGCGTTTCCAGAGCTGGTCATTAAATACATATTTGTACCTCTGGCCGACCTGCGCTGCAGGGAGTTGCACGGACCAGGTGCCATTGCTGGCGTCACGAGTCATGGGCTCGGGGGCCCACTGGTTGAATTCACCCGCGACAGCGGCCGAGTTGGCAAACGGCGCCCAAACACGAAAAAATGTGCCGCTGGGGCCAGGAAACGAGCCCAAGGCAGGGGAGGGGGGCTGGGCCAAGGCGGTAGAGAAACTGAGACAGGCGCTCAGCACAACAAACGTAAACCGATTCATTGGGATACCATACCCGCAGCAGGGGGGTGAAGCAAGGCGCGGCGGTGCAGAAGAGCAACACGCAGCACGAACAGCCAATTAAACTACGAAAGTTGCGAAAGGGGCGAAAAAAGGGAAGGGGACAAGAGCAGGAAAATGAATTTGAACTCAAGAACTCATGAAAGGGTGGAGATGAGGTGGGGAAGAGGAGTTGGAGCAGCCATTTTTGACGGGATTAACAGGGTTATCAGGATGGGGAGGGTTGCGGGGAGACGGGCAGGCTGTGGGGAATCCCTCGGGCTTGCCCCGGGGAAGGTTAGGTTGGCGGTGCAGCCTAAAAGCACACCGGGGCAAGCCCGGTGGATGGGCAAGCCGGACTCACGCCAAGACGCGAAGATGCTAGGCGATGCGCCAGAGAAACCAGGCTAGGAGGGCGGCAAGGGCGGCCCAGGGGATCCAGCGGGGGAGCGGGGTCTTGCGGGGCAGCGCCAACAGGGCGAGGCAGGGCACGGCAAAGAACAGGAAGGGGTTCATGGCAAAGGCGGCGCGTAGCTGTCCATGCAGGAGCAGATGGGTAGCCCGCAGCGCGCCGCAGGTGGGACAATCCAGGCCGGTGAGGGCGTGCAAGGGACAGGCGGGATAGAACGAATGGGTAGCAGGATCGAGGAAGAAAATCAGTGCCAATGCACCGAGACCAGCTAGGATAAGGAGGCTGATAGTCAGTTTGGTTGATGTGGAGCGAGGACGGCGCATATAACCTCAAAGATTAATGCTGATCCGTGCGAGCCGGTCAGCCCGCCGCCTTGGGCGGTTCTTTTCCGAGGCGGGCGAGGACCGCTTTGAGATCGGCCCAGCAGAGCGCCTTTTTACTGGGGTCGCGCAGCAGGTAGGCGGGATGGAAGGTGAGCATGACGGGGATGCCCTCGAACTCGCGCCACTGCCCACGGGCCTTGCCGATGGGCAGGGTTTCTTCGACAAGGCCCCGCGCGGCGGTGGCACCGAGACAGACAATGAATTTGGGACGAATGATGGCAATTTGACGTTTGAGATAGGAAATACAGCCGGCCATTTCCTCGCGGGTGGGAATTCGGTTGTCAGGAGGGCGGCATTTGACGATGTTGCCAATGAATATCTCGTCGCGGGTGTATCCCATGGCGCTGATCATTTTGGTTAGCAATTTGCCGGAGCGACCAATAAAGGCAATGCCCTGGGCGTCTTCATCTGCGCCGGGGCCTTCGCCCACGAACATGATATCGGGCTGGAGCGCACCTTGCCCAGGGACGGTATAGGTGCGGGTGGCGGCTAGCGGACAGAGCTGGCAGGCGGCAATTTCATCGGCGAGCGGCTGCAGGGCGGCCGGGATCGAAAGCGCGGGTTTGGGCAGGACATCGGCCTCTTTTTCCGGTTTCAGTGCGGGCGCTTGGGCGGGGGATTTGGCTGGAGCAGCGCGTGAAGCGGCTTTGACCCGGGGAGGTTTAGCGGGGAGTTTCCCACTGCTGGGCACATGGGTGATGCCTTGTTCTTTCAAGTAGTGCAGATAATCGACGGCTTGGCGGCGGACAGTGGGTTTCATGCCGGGGAGTATAGCGTCGTGTGACGGGATGTGGAAACTGGAATCTTGGGATAACAGCCGGATCAACAACGAAATTTGCGAAAGGGGCGAAAAAAGGGAAGGGGACAAGAGCAGGAAAATGAATTTGAACTCAAGAACTCATGAAAGGGTGGAGATGAGGTGGGGAAGAGGAGTTGGAGCAGCCATTTTTGACGGGATTAACAGGGTTATCAGGATGGGGAGGGTTGCGGGGAGACGGGCAGGCTGTGGGGAATCCCTCGGGCTTGCCCCGGGGAAGGTTAGGTTGGCGGTGCAGCCTAAAAGCACACCGGGGCAAGCCCGGTGGATGGGCAAGCCGGACTCACGCCAAGACGCGAAGATGCTAGGCGATGCGCCAGAGAAACCAGGCTAGGAGGGCGGCAAGGGCGGCCCAGGGGATCCAGCGGGGGAGCGGGGTCTTGCGGGGCAGCGCCAACAGGGCGAGGCAGGGCACGGCAAAGAACAGGAAGGGGTTCATGGCAAAGGCGGCGCGTAGCTGTCCATGCAGGAGCAGATGGGTAGCCCGCAGCGCGCCGCAGGTGGGACAATCCAGGCCGGTGAGGGCGTGCAAGGGACAGGCGGGATAGAACGAATGGGTAGCAGGATCGAGGAAGAAAATCAGTGCCAATGCACCGAGACCAGCTAGGATAAGGAGGCTGATAGTCAGTTTGGTTGATGTGGAGCGAGGACGGCGCATATAACCTCAAAGATTAATGCTGATCCGTGCGAGCCGGTCAGCCCGCCGCCTTGGGCGGTTCTTTTCCGAGGCGGGCGAGGACCGCTTTGAGATCGGCCCAGCAGAGCGCCTTTTTACTGGGGTCGCGCAGCAGGTAGGCGGGATGGAAGGTGAGCATGACGGGGATGCCCTCGAACTCGCGCCACTGCCCACGGGCCTTGCCGATGGGCAGGGTTTCTTCGACAAGGCCCCGCGCGGCGGTGGCACCGAGACAGACAATGAATTTGGGACGAATGATGGCAATTTGACGTTTGAGATAGGAAATACAGCCGGCCATTTCCTCGCGGGTGGGAATTCGGTTGTCAGGAGGGCGGCATTTGACGATGTTGCCAATGAATATCTCGTCGCGGGTGTATCCCATGGCGCTGATCATTTTGGTTAGCAATTTGCCGGAGCGACCAATAAAGGCAATGCCCTGGGCGTCTTCATCTGCGCCGGGGCCTTCGCCCACGAACATGATATCGGGCTGGAGCGCACCTTGCCCAGGGACGGTATAGGTGCGGGTGGCGGCTAGCGGACAGAGCTGGCAGGCGGCAATTTCATCGGCGAGCGGCTGCAGGGCGGCCGGGATCGAAAGCGCGGGTTTGGGCAGGACATCGGCCTCTTTTTCCGGTTTCAGTGCGGGCGCTTGGGCGGGGGATTTGGCTGGAGCAGCGCGTGAAGCGGCTTTGACCCGGGGAGGTTTAGCGGGGAGTTTCCCACTGCTGGGCACATGGGTGATGCCTTGTTCTTTCAAGTAGTGCAGATAATCGACGGCTTGGCGGCGGACAGTGGGTTTCATGCCGGGGAGTATAGCGTCGTGTGACGGGATGTGGAAACTGGAATCTTGGGATAACAGCCGGATCAACTACGAAATTTGCGAAAGGGGCGAAAAAAGGGAAGGGGACAAGAGCAGGAAAATGAATTTGAACTCAAGAACTCATGAAAGGGTGGAGATGAGGTAGGGAAGAGGAGTTGGAGCAGCCATTTTTGACAGGATTAACAGGATTTTCAGGATGGGGAGGGTTGAGGGGAGACGGGCAGGCTGTGGGGAATCCCCCGGGCTTGCCCCGGGGAAGGTTTGGTTGGTTGCACAGCCTTAAGCACACCGGGGCAAGTCCGGTGGATTTGACCATCAACAACCAACCACCAAGAAACCCGCTCTTGGGGCGGCGGGCTTGAGCATCAACTAGCTGGTCTGGAGCGGAGGTAAATTGGCGCGAGGGAGAAACAATTGTCATTTAGTAAAATTTCGAAATGACAAAAAATATGAGCAAATCAGGGCAAACCAGCCACAAATAGGTAAAAAAGCCAATAAAAGCAGCTAAAAGCCAATAAAAGCCAATAAAAATGGACGTGGCAGTGATCTTTTGCTGAAAAAGCCAAACAAAAAGCATATTTGTGCAAAAAAAGAGGGTTAAAGCAGGGATTAAAACGAGCCCGCAGGCGCGATTATTTGTTTTATATAGATATTGCATCAAAATTTACGAAGGAATAGACTATTGTTTGATTAGTAATTTTATGAACAAGCCAAAGTGGTAATCCCCACTGTAAAGGGTTCTGAGATTTCTGATGCGATAGGTTTTTCTGTTTGATAGCCGAAGCAGTTCGGCAGTGTTCACGGGAGAAGCGAAGCAATGAAAATGGACCAGACCCGATACGGCTGTAGGTGGGCGACCATCGTCGTATTGTTCAGCATCGTGGCGCAGGGGGTATTGAGCGCCGCCTGGGGGCAAGAAATTACAACCGTCGAGGGTATTTCTGCGCCGCTGTATATTGGTAATTGCGAGCCGCTTCTGGATCCGTATGGCCGTCCCTTGGCCGGAGCCCATGCGGGGCCTGTCCGTTCGCTGGTCGAATTGCGAGTGGCCACCAACAACCTAGTGGTTCCGCCCCATACCAACGGGATGTCGCACCCCTACAATCCGCTGCTGACAGCCGACACCAAGGGTGGGATGGGACTCAATACCACTGGCGCGAACTTGGGTTTGTTTTGCATGGTGCTGCCCACGCGTCCCAGTGGGAACGTGCAAGTGTTTGCCCGGGCCTACAATGCGCCGACTGCGGCTGAGGCGACGTTCTATGCCGATTCTGATCCGGTGAATCTTTCGCAGAGTGCCACCAGCAAAATCGTGGTGAACTTCCATAAGGCCCGCCCAGTGGACTGGGGCGACAGTGATGGCGACGGACTGGCGAACTCGTGGGAGAGATTGCTGGGCACTGACGGCGTCGCGACCAATGACTTCGATGGCGATGGCATGCTCGATCTGCACGAGATGCTGGCCGGGTCGGACCCGACCGATGAAAACTCGAGACTGGTGATCGATGTCGTTAGGCACGCAACCCAGCCCATGAACTTGGCGGCGGCGGAGGGGGGCGAATTGGCCAATCCGGTGCTGGTCAGTTGGCAATCCGTGCCCGGCAAGACCTATCGACTGGAACACGTTCCGTTGCTGGCGGCACTGGATCCAATCACCGGCGAGCCCTATGTTTTTGAGGTGATTCGCGAAGTCGTCGCCCGCGAAGGCGAGACCACGATCGATGTCTGGGTGGATGTGACCGATGCCCCCACCGGCATCTTTCGCGTGAAGTTGGTGCCGTAGCAGGAGCGACCATGGCACTGTTGCAATCATCCCTGCCGCCCCTCTGCCCAAATTCTGTGCAGATTCAGCCCCGTCGATCCCGGAGAAGTGCTGAGAATCATGGGTTGATCTCTTTCTGTTTTTCACGCCAAGCCGCCAAGGCGCAAAGAGGATTTCTGGAGGGACGGCCTCCGTGCCGTCCGGGGAATCCCAATATTCAAAATGCCACAAATCAAGGACTGACCCCTTTTCAGGTAGGGCGAATCCTCTGGATGAGCCGGGCTGTAGGGTGTGGCTGTCCGGCATGGTTTTCCACACTGTGGAAAACTATTTTCCACACGGTGGAAAATCCCGGCTCGGCCGGGATCCACCACAGGCGGACAAGTGCCTTGCCCTGCTTTTCGACCAACGATCAACGACGAACAACCAACGACCACTGCCCCCAACTATTTTCGATTTCGATCCCGCACGCAACGGATGACGGAGGAATGACGCCATGAGACTTTTCAACATATTCTCGGGACGCGGCCAGGCCGCGGCCATTGGATCGGGCGCGCGTCCGTGCGTACCGCCTCCCGCCAATCGCCCAAAACATCATTTCATAGGACTGACCCCTTTGCGGAGAAATGCGACAATGCAAGGACTGACCCCTTTGCTGGTTTGGGTTTGGCTCGCGGCGGTTTTCTGCATCGGCACCGGCGTGGCCCAGGCGGCCTTGTCTGAGGGATTCAATGGCACAGGCTGGGGTACTAGCTATGGGACTTACACCGTCAACAGTTGGACGCTTAATAGTGTTTTTCGCGACACCACCACCAAGTATGAAGGCGCGGCGGCCATTCGGTTTGCCACCACCGCCGGCACCCGCAACATCATCAGTCCGTCGAACTCGGGCGGCATCGGCACGGTGAGTTTCTGGCACCGGCGCTGGTCTGCTGCCGACGGCACCGTGGGCTTCTCGGTCTACATTTCCACCAACGGCACGGCGTGGAGCTCGGCGGTCGGGAGCGGCAGCAGCACCTCGGACACCTACTCCCAGTACAGCGTGGCCGTGAACAACGCGGCGGCCAAATACGTGAAGATTGAACTCTCGTCGGGCAAGCGCTGGCTCGTGGATCTGGTCGAAGTGTCGGATGCACCCGCATCCACTCCCACGATCGCGATTGCGGACAACGGGACGGTGGGGGCGACGACCGTGGCGACGGGGACGGTGGCGCACGTGCTGGTCAAGTTCAGCGCGGCGGTGACGGTGGCCAATGCGGAACTGAACACGGTGGCGTTTACGACGGCGGGGACGTACGACGCGAACGACCTGACGAACTTGAAGCTGTGGTATTCCGCCGATGCGACCTTGAACACCGGCAGCGATTCCAACATCAAAACGATCACCGGCCCCGCGGCGGCCGGGGCGAAGTCGTTCACGGGGTTGAGCCAGGCGATCAATTCGGGCAGCACGGGGTACTTTTTCATCACGGCGGACAT
>JAVEUJ010000206.1:0-2940 GCA_034005635.1 Kiritimatiellia bacterium
GGTTGTAGGTCATTTTGCCGCGGAGTTTGGTGGGCGCAGGGATGGGGGGATTGAGAGTGGCTTCGCCGCGTCCGACTTTCTCCAGCAGTCCGGTGACCGTCGGGGGGAGGTGGGCGGCGGGAAAGGGGTTGGTGTTCGGCTTGCGGAAAAGGTGGCCGAGCAATTCTGGGATCATTGGGAAGGACATGGCGGTTACCTCACAGGATATGGGCGTCGACCATCACCAGGATCAGGCCGAAAATGGATGCGGCGCCCACGACTTTCCAGTAGATGTCGACGATTTGGTTGATCCGGAAACGGGCGACGGAAATCCGGATGAGGGTGACGGCAAAAAAGAGGATGACGAAGATTTTGAAAAGATAGAACGCGAAATCGGCGGCGCCGGCGATCAGGGGGCCACCAGAGATGGTGACCCATTGGCTGAGATTCCAGGGGAAGAAGAGGGCGACGATGAGGGAGGTGACGACGATGGTCTTGACGGCGAGAGAGAGGGTGAAGAGAGCGAGGTTGCGGCCGGAATACTCGACGAGGAGACCGCCGGCGATTTCGGTTTCAGCTTCGGGGGCGTCGAAGGGGATGCGGCCGAGTTCGCCGGGAGCGACGAGGAGCATGCAGCCGAGGAGGAGCAGCAGGCCGACAAAGCCGAGGGGGCCGACGAGGGTCCAGATGGGGGTGGCAGCGAGGGTGGCAAGAGAGAAGGGAGCGGCCGCGCCGGTCTGGACCAGTTTCCAGGCGAAAGTGATGATGGTGACGGCGAGGGGCAGCTCATAGGCGATCATGGTGACCATTTCGCGCTGGGCGCCGAGCGTGGCGTAGGGAGAGCCGGAGGAGAGGCCGCCGACGACCATGGCGAGAGCGGGGAGGAGCAGCAGATACATGATGAGGACCAGGTCGCCGTGGAGTCCCAGCACGGGGAGGCATTGGAAGGAGGACATGGGGATATAGAGCAGGATGGTGATGGCGGAAGCGAGGGCGACGAGGGGCGCGCCGTTGAACAGCCACGGGATGGCGTTGGCGGGCACAATGTTCTGCTTGAGCATCAGCTTGAGCATGTCGATGAAGGGCTGGCGGAGGGGGGGGCCAATGCGCGACTGCATGCGGGCGGCCAGCACGCGGTCGATGCCGGCGAAGGCGAGCCCACCGAGGATGCCGAAGAGGGTCATGGCGAGGGTTCCGCCGATGGCGAGAAGAAGTAGGGAGATGCTCATGCTCAATTCACCTTCCCGGAAAGAGAGGCCTGAATGCGGCGGGTTTTCTCAACCGACAGGCGGTGGAGTTCATCCTTGGTCCAGACCTGGCGTTCGTTGCCGCGAACGAGGGCCACGCGGTCGGTGCAGGAAATACAGGGATCGATGGAAGCGGCGATGACGGGGATATCGGCGACCTGATCGCCTTCCATCATGGGAATCCAGGACATATAGTTGCTGAAGGAGGAGGCCTTGACCTTCCAGGCAACTGGCTCTTCCTGGCCAGCGGCGAGGCGGACGTAGTGCATGACTTCGCCGCGCGGGGCTTCATGGCGGCCGACGGCCTCGCCCGCGGCGCCCTTGAGCTTGGCGAGAAGAACGGCGGGCTTGGGGATGGCCAGCAAGGCACCGTCAGGCATTTGGGTCATGCACTGGCGGATGATGGAGATGGATTGCTTGATTTCGAGCAGGCGGACAATGATTCGGTCGTAGACATCGCCGCGGATTTCCCCGGTGAACTGGTCGGGCATGACGGGGGTGATGTCGAGGTCGGCGTAGGCCGCATAGGGATGATCGACGCGGACATCTTTGCGCACTCCGGAGGCGCGGGCGGTGGGGCCGACGGGGCAAAGTTTGAGGGCTTGCTCGTGGGTCAGCACGCCGCAATCGCGGCAGCGCATCTTGACGGTGGTATCCTCGAGGAAGATGGCGCAGAGGCGGTCATATCCATCTTCATAGAATCGAAGGGATTCCTCGATGCGGGCGAACTGCTCGGGAACGATGTCGCGCCTTACGCCGCCGATCTGGATCATGGCGTAGTGGACGCGGTTGCCGGTGAGGGACTCCAGCAGATCCATGACGTTTTCGCGAACGCGGAGGGAGTAGTAGAACGC
Source organism: Kiritimatiellia bacterium (assembly GCA_034005635.1). Classification (GTDB taxonomy): domain Bacteria; phylum Verrucomicrobiota; class Kiritimatiellia; order CAIQIC01; family Lenti-01; genus JAAZFE01. Next base: position 2,081 of record JAVEUJ010000206.1, read on the forward strand.
GGAATCGAAGCCGAGTTCGTGGGCTTCGACGCCAGCCCAAAGTAGATGGGAATGGATGCGTTCGATTTCCGCGACCATGGTGCGGATGTAGTGGGCGCGGTTGGAGACCTGAATCTGCGCGATCTGCTCGACGGCGCGGCAAAAAGCGAGGGCGTGGGTGATGCCGCAGAGGCCGCAGATGCGCTCGGCGAGATAGACGACCTGAATGCAGTTGCGGCGCATGCCCATCCACTCGATGCCGCGATGGGCCATGCCGGGGGCGAAATCGCATTTGACGATTTTTTCGCCCTCGAGCCCGAGGGAGAACATGATGGGCTCCTTGAGCGCGGGATGCGCGGGGCCGATCGAGGTGGAATAGCCAGCGGGCTTTTTGACGTTGATGGTTTTCATATATTCAAATTCTCAATATTCAATATTCAGCAAGAAATTCTCAATGTTCAAGGAGTGGAAATTCATTATTCTGTTTGCAATATTCAATATTCAGCAAGAAATTCTCAATGTTCAAGGAATGGTCTATTCATTCTTTGTTGTGTTTGCGGGCGGTTTGGGCGGAAGTAAACAGAATGGCGATCAGTTCCTCGGTTTCCTGCAAGAGGGATTCAAGTGAACTGCTAGATTTGAGCATTTCCGCTCTGGCAATTACCTTGAGCCAAATACGCGATTCCTTCAGCTCTTTCAGTGCTATTTTGATCTTGTGAATGAAATCGGCCCTGGATTCGGCACTTTGAGCTTCGCCATAATTGGGGGCGGGCGAGGTGCCGCTGCGGAGAAGTTGCGCTGAAATATGCCGCCCAGCCTTTGAATCCGGAAGCTCTTCGGAAAGGCGGATGATCCGGACCGAGTAATCGATCAGGCGTTCT
>JAVEUJ010000001.1:0-47331 GCA_034005635.1 Kiritimatiellia bacterium
CAGCATCACGCCCAGAAAGGCGGCGGCAGCATCTGCCGCGCCAGCCAAGATGCTGCAGAAGGCGTCGAAATTGTCACGGGGGGCTTGCATAGTCTCGGGGGTACCATACGAAAAGGGCGGCAGAGCGACAATCGAAGATTTCGGTAAGCCTGAGAGAGTTGCAAAGGGCATTCCATCTATCCGCAGCACTAACCGTTGGGGCGCATCCCCGTTTCGTTGATCGAATGGAGCTCACGGGTTTACCTGTTCAGCCTGAAGGTGGTACTACAAACACCGCCCGTTTGTAGTCCACGCTTCAGCGTGCGGCTGTCCGTTATTTCAACGAGGTGACGATGGAAGCCAATGAAACGGGGATGCGCCTAACCGTTGTTCGCAGTCACTTCACACTGGCGGGGGGGCGGGCAGGGCGGTAGGATGAAAGGATGGGTAATGCAGGTAAAACTGTAGCGGTGGGCCTGAGCGGCGGTCTGGATTCGGCGATTGCCGCCTGGCGGTTGCTGCAGGAGGGTTGGCATGTCGTGGGTCTAACGATGAGCATCTGGGATGGGACCACCCCCATGGCAGACTCTGACCGGACCAGTTGCTTTGGACCGGGAGAAGTCCGGCATCTGCAGGCAGCCGCGGCGATGGCCGAACGCTTGGGAATCGAACACCGGGTAATTTGCCTGGCAGATGAATTTCGCCACAAGGTGCTGGACGATTTTCGTGCAGAATATTTGGCGGGGCGTACCCCGAATCCCTGTGTTCAATGCAACCAGTTCATTAAATTTGGTGCGCTTTTGGATGTGGCACGAGCGCAGGGGGTGGAATTTGATTATTTTGCCACCGGGCACTATGCCCGGGTGGCGCGGGACGCGACCAGCCGCCGCTGGCAACTTTTACGTGGTCGGGACCAGAGCAAGGATCAATCGTATTTTTTATCACGCTTGCGGCAGGACCAGTTGCAGGCGCTTCTCTTGCCGCTGGGTGATCTGCTGAAAGCAGACGTCCGGATCATGGCTCAAGATCTCGGCTGGCAGGAACTGGCGGAGCGGGAAGAGAGTCAAGATTTTGCCTGTGGCCATTATGCGGCTCTATTCCAGGACGCGGATACCGCGCCGGGGGATGTGGTGACGCGTGATGGAACGAAGCTGGGACACCATCGCGGGATTGTCCATTACACTGTTGGCCAGCGCAAGGGCTTGGGGCTGGGCGGGGGGGGCACTCCCTGGCATGTGTTAGAAATTGATGCCCTGCGAAACCGGCTAGTGGTGGGGGCGAAAGAGGACCTTTACCGTCACCGGCTGACAGCCGCCGAGGTGAATTGGGTGGGTCTGGCGGAGGCGCCGATCGATGCCTTCCACTGCGGGGTGCAAATTCGCCAGCAGCATCAGGCGGCAGCCGCTACGGTCTCTCTAAAAGTGGATCAGCTCCTGGTCGAATTTGATGAGCCGCAACTGGCCGTGACGCCTGGGCAAATCGCCGTTTTTTACGAGGGAGAGAGAGTGTTGGCGTCGGGGGTGATCGCCGACAACCGATCGACTACTTGATCAGCCAAACGCGATCAAGTTCGAGAACGAAGGTTTCGGCCCGTCCGTCGCCGGCGAGAATCTGTATCCGTGAAAGAGCCTGACCGGGGTAGGCCGGCAGGTCGAGCCGGTCGCCGTGATGGATGGCATAGAGTTCGGGGAACGGAATTTCCACTGTCTGCCAGTCCCCGCTAGTTTCGAAATCAAAAGCGTAGCCATTAGGCGCGTTTGGCGTGGATTCCACCCGGACTTGATAGCGCTTACCGTCACCCCTCAACCCCAGACATAAGGCGCGATAGGCAGAAACATCGAGGGTGTCGAAATCGCGTTGAATCGATGAAAACCCGCCGCCATTCGCCAGAGATATTGTGCCGCTAAAGACAGCGTTACCGGCTTCGTTGATTTCCAGATTGCTGCTGGAGCGACCGCCCATAACTGCATCGTTCTCGATCTGCCAGCCACCCGTGCCGGTTTCAGATGCGAATTGGTGTAGCGTGCGGTTGGAAGAAACCGCGTTTGGAACAGTTGTCAGGGGTGTGGCATGGGTGCAGCCAACAGAGCCGAAAACAAGGGCCGACAGCACTAACGCTAGAAGGGGTTTCATCAAGCAGTTCTCCTTTTCCCTGCAACCGTAGCACAGGTACGTAGAAAGCAAAAAGCGTGTGCGGCAGTGGCAGCTCCTCTTAACGTTTCACGGCTTGGATGGCCTTGAGGACTTTCTCCGGCATAAACGGGAATTCGTAGAGGCGGGCGCCGGTGGCATTGTAGATGGCGTTGGCAAACACCGGAGCGGGGCCATTGATACAGATTTCTGACACGCTCTTGGCACCGAACGGGCCGGAGTGTTCGTAAGACGGCACCAGAATGGCCTTGATCGGGGGCTTATCGCGCATCGAGAAGATGTGGTATTCGGCAAAGGAGGGGTTGGTCATCCGCCCATTTTGGAACAGATACTGCTCGGTCAAGGCGTAGGAAATACCGTTGAGGGTGCCGCCCTCGGTCTGGCCTTCACAGAGGGCCGGATTAATGGCGGTGCCGCAGTCAATGGTAGAAACATACTGCAACACGCGAATCATGCCGGTCCAGGTATCCACCTCGATTTCCGCAAAGTGCGCGGCGAAAGGCGGTGGGGACTTTTCGGTGAAGTGCGAACCGGTACCGATGATTTGATACTGGTTTTTGGCGTAGAGCGCGTAGCAGGCAATGTCGCCGTACGAGACTTTTTGAGAGCCATCGGCGTTCTGCACGTGGCTGGCAACGCACTGGACCTGATCCACCGGGAGGTTGAGGATCTCCGCGCCAGTTTTGAGAATCTGGCGCTTGGCGTCGGCGGCGGCTTTGCGCGCGGCCTCGCCGGAGAGATAGGTGGTGGAGGAGGCATAGGCACCGACATCGAACGGGGTCATGTCGGTATCCGACGAGTAGACGATCATCTTATCAGTGGTCGTCGCCAATTCCTCGGCGGCGATCTGGGCCAGGACGGTATCGGAGCCGGTGCCCAAGTCGGTGGCACCGACGAGCAGGTTGAACGAACCGTCTTCGTTGATTTTGATGGTGGCGCCGCCCATATCAATGTGGGGAATGGAGGACCCCTGCATCAGGCAGGCCATGCCGATACCGCGGCGGTAGCGGCCGGTTTTCTCACGCCAATCGGTGCGCTTATCCCAGCCGATAGCCTCAGCACCTTGGGTGATGCATTCGGCGAGGGCACAGGAGTCGATCGTCATAGCCGTGCCTTCCTTGCCTTCGCCGAGGGCGGCGAAGATGGGAGAGGTCTCGCCAGTGCGAATGTGGTTCTGGCGACGGAATTCGATAGGGTTCATTCCAATGGCTTCGGCCATCTTATCGATGGTGGATTCCATGGCGAAAAAGGCCTGGGTCGCACCAAAGCCGCGGTAGGCACCACCGACGGGCAGGTTGGTATAGAGCACCTTGCCATCGAAGTGGATGTTTTCGCAGCGGTAGAGGGGTAGCACCTTGGAACCACAGCAGGAGACAACAGTGAGGCCATGGCCGCCATAGGCGCCCGTATTATTCCAGCAGTCCATGCCAATGGCAGTGATGGTGCCGTCCTTTTTTACGCCGGCGCGCAGGCGGATGCGAATGGGATGGCGGGTGCGGCCAGTAATAAAGTTTTCTTCGCGGGTAAACTGCCAGAAAGCGGGGCGTCCGGTGCGCAGGGCGACCAGCGCAACAATATCTTCCAGCAGGACTTCCTGCTTGGAGCCAAAGCCGCCGCCGATGCGAGGCTTGATTACGCGAACTTTCTGTACGGGGATGCCCAATGCCTGCGCGACAATGCGGCGGCAGTGGAAGGGGACTTGCGTGGAGGTGGTGATGATCACACGTCCGGAAGAATCGATATGGGCGAGTGACGTGTAGGGCTCGATCGGGCAGTGTTGGGCATAGGGGGTTTCGTAGGTATCATCAAAGGTGAAATCAGCTTCCTGCATGCCCTTGTCAAAGTCACCGGTTTCGCAGCCAACCAGTGCGACGAGGTTCTTCTTGGGTTCATACGGAATGGGGATGGGGATACACGCTTCGGGTTCATCATGGATGATGGGGGCGCCTTCAGCCATGGCCTCATCGATGGTGAAAACGGGGGGGAGCAGTTCGTACTTAACCTTGATCTTTTCCAGCGCGGCTTCGGCCTGTTCCGCCGTTTCAGCGGCGACGGCAGCGACGCGGTCGCCGACATGACGAACCTTGGTGTCAAAGATAAAGGTGTCATAGGGCGAGGGCTCGGGGTAGCCTTGGCCGGCGGTGCAGTGGATGTTGCGGGGCACGTTGCCATGCCAGAGGACGATTTTCACCCCGGGCATTTTCTCGGCCTTGGAGACATCGATGGACGTGATGCGGGCATGGGGGTGGGGGCTCCACAGCATCTTGACGATCAGGGCATCGCGGGGGGCCAAATCGCCGACGTAAGAATCTTTACCGAGGGCCAATTGCTTGGCATCGATTTTGGTGACCGAGTGGTTGACTTGTTTGAAGTTGGCAGTGGGATTTTCGCTCATGGGAATGCTCCTGGGCTGGGGGTTCAGGATTCGGGGTTCTGGGGAAAGATCATTGGATCCGGGTTCAGGACTTGGGGGTTTTGGCTTCCTGGCGGTCCAGGACACGACGCAGCGCGTCCCAGATTTTCTCATAGCCAGTGCAGCGGCAGAGATTGCCGTCCATATATTCGCGGACGGTTTCATCGTCGAACTGCGTCTCGGTTTCCATGAGGGCGGTGGCCGACATGATCATGCCGGGGATGCAGTAGCCGCACTGGACGGCGCCGCCATCAATAAGCTCCTGCTGGAACTCGGAAGGTTTGTCGTGACTGCCAACGCTTTCGATGGTGCGCACTTCGTGGCCCTCCGCTTGCATCGCGTAGAGCAGGCAGGAGTAGACGGCCCGCCCATCCATCAGAACGGTGCAGGCGCCACAGACACCTTGGCCGCAGCCAAATTTGGCGCCCTTGTAGCCTTCGCGACGCAGCAGGTCCAAGAGTTTTTCGTCGGGCTCGGTGATAAAGGTTTTGTTTTCACCGTTGATGGTGAAGCTGACCGTCGGTGGATTCTTTTTCATTATTCGCCTCTCCCGCGGGCAAATGTAGCGGCCCGCTCCAATGCATCTAAAATTGAAATCTCGGCCAAGTGCCGTGAATATTCGGGACTCTGTCCTTCGCAACTGCGCCACGGGACACTGTTCGCCATCTTGGTGGATGCCTCTTTAAAGACGTCGCTGACGGCTTCTTTACCGACCAACGCGGCTTCGACATTGGGAAGCCGCCGGGGATAGGGAATGGCGCTGCCCGCGGCGATGCGTGCCGATTGGATGGTCGTCCCTTCCAATTCCAGCACGGCGGCAATGGTGACCATGCTAAAGGCTGCCGACGTGCGGGTGACCTTGACGGAGCCGAAGCCATGGTGGGCCTGGAGGGCTGGAACCTTGACGGCGGTCAGGATGTTGCCGTCGAGAAAGCGTTTGGCAGGCTGGGTCGCAAAATATTCATCGGCTGAATATTCATCTTCATGGCCCGAGTAGACCACCATGCGGGCGTTCATGGCCAGCAAGACAACCGGGAGATCGGCCCAGGGGAAGACGCGACAGATGTTACCGCCGATGGTGGACACATTGCGGATTTGGTGGGTGGAGATGCGCCGGCAAATTTCATGCATGGCCCAGCGGGGCGCGCGGTAGCGCTGAATGTCAGCGAGCGGGGTGGTGGCGCCAATCCGATAGAAATCGCCGTCAGGGCGGATGTAGGACAACCCCAGGCGGGTGATGTCGACGGCTGTCACCGGGGTGTGGTCCTGCATAAAGTGCAGGGCGGTACCGCCGGCAAGGATCATACCTTTTGTGCCGAGCTCGCGCAGGTTGTCACGAGCGGCCGCCAAGCTGGCCGGACGGAGGAATTCACACAATTTCATAAAGGGCTCCTTAATACTGGGGCTAAATAACGGGCAAAAGTATAGCGGGGGAGTGCGTAACGGGAAAGCTCAAAAATTCAATTTAGTTAAGTCAATAAGTCAAGCGGTTCACTTCATTAAGGAAAATCTTATCCTTGTTTGAAGGGGGCGCACGACAAAATTCAGGCAAGATGGGGGTATAAAATGTAGGGGTCGAGCTTGCTCGATCCCTCAAGTGTTTTAAGCCCAAGCCGCCGCCATTTTCGAAAAAGCTCAGTCGCAGTCCCAACCTCAGAGTGTCGGGACGCCCCTACAGAACAGGCCCAGGATGGAACCCAGCAGATTTTTGTCGTGCGCCCGTTTCAAGCCCCCCACATCCAAGAGGGCTTTCTTTTGCAGGCGGGAGGTGTAGGATGGCGGCATGACTGAGAGGAAATTAAGCTGGATCATGGCGAGCATACTACTTGTTTCAGGCTGCGGGCACTCGGCGGACACGATGGCACCAGAAAATTCTGTTGTGGCGGAGGTGGTACCGGTAGACGTGTCGGGCGAACGGGCGTTGGAGGAAGTCCAGCAGTTCGTGGCGCTGGGGCCGCGTCTTTCCGGCACGGAGGGGGGCGAGCGGGCAGCGCACTATTTGGCGGCGCGCCTGCGGGAGTTGGGGGTGGAGACCGAAATTCAGGAATTCAACGATGCGTCGCCGAATGGAACGATTCTATTTCGCAATGTAATCGGACGGATTCCAGGCAACGGCGCCAGCAAGCAGATCCTTCTCTTCGGCTCACACTTTGATACCAAGATTGGAATTGCGGACGATTTCGCGGGGGCCAACGATTCTGGGTCGAGCACGGGGTTGCTGCTGGAGATGGCGCGGGCATTTCAGGAAACGGCACCGCATCCCATGGAAATCCGCTTGGCGTTTTTTGATGGCGAAGAGAGCATGCAGGAATACGGCCCGACTGACGGGCTGCATGGGAGTCGGTATCTGGCGCAGCACATGGAGGCAGATGGCAGCTTGGCCGATATTGCGGCGATGATCCTGCTGGATATGGTGGGCGCAAGCAACCTGACCGTGACGATTCCACGCAATAGTACGCCGGCACTGGTAGCTCAGGTTTTTGGTGCGGCTCGGGCCGAGGGCGTGCGACGCTACTTTCAATTGTATCCAGCTCATATCCTGGATGATCATGTTCCCTTTCTGGAGCGCGGCGTGCCGGCGATCAACCTGATCGACTTCCAGTTTGGCAGCGAGCCGGGCCGGAACGATTACTGGCACACGCCGGAGGATACGCTGGACAAGCTGTCGGCCGAAAGTCTGGGTATTGTGGGCCGGGTGGCGGCGCGTATGGCTGGGCAACTGATGCAGCCCACACCGAAATAATGAGATCCCGGGGTATTTTGGCTGGACAGTGGACGGGGGCGGGGTCCAGCATTCAGGGACACTAACCCTATAAGGAAACCGACGATGTTCAACGTTCAAGCTGAAACCATGCCTGTGGGAGAATTGCGCAAGCTGCAGGGGCAGCGGTTGCGGGCCTTGGTCGAGCGCGCCTATGACCACGTGCCCTTCTATCGCACAAAAATGCTGGAACAAGGGGTAAAACCTGAAGATATCCGCAGCATTGAGGACGTGGTCAAACTACCCTTCATTACCAAGGCGGACTTCCGCGAGCAGTACCCGTTTGGAATGTTTGGCGTGCCGCAAAAAGAAATTGTCCGAATCCATGCCAGTTCCGGTACCACCGGCAAACCGACCGTTGTAGGGTACACGCGCGCCGACATCGAAAACTGGGCGGAATGCGCGGCACGCTCGCTGGCGTGCGGGGGAGCGACCGCCGAAGATACCGTGCAAGTGGCCTACGGCTACGGCTTGTTCACCGGGGGACTGGGCATGCACTACGGGGCGGAAAAACTGGGTGCGGCTGCTCTGCCCATGTCAGCGGGCAACACCGAAAAACAGATCATGCTGATGAAGGATTTTCGTGTGACGGTGCTCTGCTGCACTCCGAGCTATGCCCTGCAAATTGCAGAAGTAGCGGCCACCATGGGGGTGGACCTTATGAAGCTGCCACTGAAAAGCGGCAATTTCGGCGCGGAACCCTGGACCGAAGCCATGCGCCAGCGCATCGAAGAGGTGTTGCCGCTGAAGGCGTTGGATGTCTATGGGCTTTCCGAAGTGGCAGGACCGGGGGTTGCCAACGAATGCCTCGAACAACATGGCCTGCACGTCTTCGAAGACCATTTTTATCCCGAGATTATCGACCCTGCGACAGGCCACCCGGTGCCGGATGGAGAAAAAGGCGAACTGGTTTTTACCTGCCTGACCAAGGAAGGCGTACCCCTGATCCGCTACTGCACCCGTGACATCACGATGATTTTGAATGAAGGAGTGTGCCCCTGCGGCCGAACCAGCCGGAAGATCGCGCGCCTGATGGGCCGCACCGACGATATGCTGATCATCCGCGGGGTGAACGTCTTCCCGTCGCAGGTGGAAGACGTCCTGGTACGCATCGAGGGTGTATATCCGCAGTACCTTATTATTGTAGACCGCAAGGGCAATCTCGACACCATCGAGATTCAAGTGGAAGTGACCGAAAGCCTCTTCAGCGATGAAGTGCGCAAACTTGAAGCCCTGCGCGATCAAATCCACCACCAGATCAAGACCATGCTGAATGTCAGCGCGAAAATCACCCTGGTAGAACCCAAAACCATCGAGCGTACGCTCGGCAAAGCCAAGCGGGTCCAGGACCGGCGCAAACTGTCGTAAGAATAAGGAGCCCATCATGAAGGTACGTCAAATTTCAGTTTTTCTAGAGAATCGTTCGGGGCGTCTGGCCAGCGTACTGTCCGAGGTCGCCAAGGCCGGTGTCAATATCCGCGCGCTATCCCTGGCGGATACCAGCGATTTCGGCATTCTACGGCTGATTGTGGACAATGTGGACGCCGGGGTGAAGGCTCTGAAAGACAGTGGCCACACCGTATCGCTGACCGAGGTGCTGGCGGTGGAAGTTCCAGACCGTCCGGGAGGGTTGGCCGGAATCCTCGAGGCGCTGTCGCAGGCAGACCTCAACGTGGAATATATGTATGCGTTCGTGTGCCGCGCAACCGAAAAGGCCGTCGTGGTCTTTCGGTTTGAGGATGCCAACGCGGCCATCACCGCGTTGAAGACGGCGGACATTTCGATTCTGCCAGCCGATACCGTGTATTCTTTCTGACCAGAATCGCAAACTGTTGGCCGGGCATCGCGGCTTGACGCGGTAAGGGCACGAGGGATATAGTGCGCGGACTTTAACTTTAGGTGAGGAGAAATCAATGGCATCATCATGTGAAATTTGTGGCAAGGGCACGTCGGTCGGGTCTCGAATCATCCGCCACGGCTTGGAAAAGAAAAAAGGTGGCATCGGGCTGCATACCACCGCGGTGACCAAGCGCACGTTCAAACCCAATTTGCAAAAAATGCGGGCCAAGGTGGGCGGCGGAGTGAAGACCTTGACGGTTTGTACATCGTGCCTCAAGGCGGGCAAGGTAATTAAGGCCTAAGCACGGACGGATTGTCCGTCCGGCTAATCGCCCTGCGACAACACCCCGCCGCTCGCGAGCGACGAGGTGTTTTGCTTTGGTACTCGGACCCGTAACATTGCGAAAGGAAGCCATGAGTACATCCTCTGAGAATAAGGCCGTTCTGAGTGTGGACGGCCGGAGCGTGGAACTGGGCCGACTGACAGGCTCAACGGGCGAACGTGCCCTGGATCTGAGCCAACTGAAGGCCCAGACCGGATGCATGTCTTTCGATCCGGGAATGGCTAACACCGCCGTGTGCCGTAGCGCCATCACCTTTGTGGATGGCGAGCGGGGCATCCTACTGCACCGGGGCTATTCCATCGAGGACCTGACCGCCAACAGCAGCTTTATCGAAGTCGCCTACCTGCTGATCCATGGCATACTGCCAACCGAGCGCCAGCAGAAAAAGTTTTCCTCACTGCTGAACTTCCACTCCATGCTGCACGAGGACATGCGCAGCTTCTTTGGTAAATACCCAGAAGGCGCGCATCCAATGGCCGTACTGTCGGCCATGGTGGTTTCGCTGTCGAGTTTCTATCCCGAATTGCGGCAGAACGGCGACAAGGAGGAGATTGACACCACCGTCGCGCGCCTGTTGTCAAAACTGCGCACTATTGCGGCTTTTTCATATAAGAAGTCGATTGGTGAGCCCTACGTCTATCCGAGCCACAAGTACAGCTATTGCGAGAACTTCCTGAACATGATGTTCAACTCGCCGGTATCACCCTATAAGGCCAGCGATGAAGATGTACGGCTGATGAATCAATTGCTGATTCTGCACGCTGACCATGAACAGAATGCCTCGACAACCGCCGTGCGCATGGTGGGCAGCACGGGTGCCAATCTCTATGCCTGTATATCGGCTGGAGTCTGCGCACTGTGGGGACCGCTGCATGGCGGAGCCAATCAGGCCGTGGTTGAGATGCTCGATCAGATTCAGAAAGATGGCCTGACGGCGGATCAAGTTGTCGCTCGCGCCAAGGACAAGAACGACCCGTTCAAGTTGATGGGCTTCGGCCATCGAATCTACAAGTCGTACGATCCACGAGCTAAAATCGCCAAGAAGCTGTGTACGGATGTCTTGAGTCGGAAGAATCTGAGCAACGCCATGGTGGATACCGCCATGGCGCTGGAGGAGCGGGCTCTTCAAGATCCTTATTTCCAGGAGCGCAATCTTTATCCCAATGTCGATTTCTATACCGGGCTGATTTATCAGGCCATGGGCTTTCCCAAGGAAATGTACCCTGTTCTGTTTGCGCTGGGAAGACTGCCGGGATGGATTGCCCATTGGCAGGAAATGCGCCAGGACTCAGAGCAAAAGCTGTTGCGTCCCCGACAGATCTATACCGGGCCAGGGCGGACCGACTACGTGCCCACCGCGGCACGCGGGTAGGGTGGCGATGGCTAATACGTCACCCAATCGAAAGTCCGTTAAGACCGCGGAGAATGCCTCCCGGAAGACAAAGGACACGCATGTGGAACTAGCCTTTCTCGAAGGGGTACGCGCACGTTTGCCGCAGCATCCGGCCGTCCTTGAATCCTTAGGGTGCTTGTACACCGAAATGGGACGCTACCAAGAGGGGTTGCAGGCCGATCGCGAAATGGTCAGTCTCCAGCCGACCTCGCCGCTGGCCTGGTACAATCTAGCCTGCAGCTTGTCCCTGACCGGACAGGCCAATAACGCCTTCCAAGCTCTCGAAAAGGCTGTGGCGCTGGGCTATGACGATGCCGAATGGCTGCAGGAAGATGACGATTTTGCCCCGCTCCGTTCCGATCCCCGTTTCGAGCGCATTCTGGCCCGGCTGATGGCCGCGCAGGATTGACCGAAACGGAGGAGCGGGGGGGGTGGGGGATAAGGCGAGATGAGGTGAGGGTTCAAGGGTCAGGCCGAGCAGAGTGTTTACCATTGAGCGGCTTGCGAAAATTCAACGGACGACACGGAGGTCGTCTCTCTGGTGGACACGGAGGTCGTCTCTCTGGGCATGGATATTGCCCATTTTGGGGATTTCTGGAGAGTCGGGCTCCGTCCCGACCATGGTTTTCGCTACCGAATTCTGGGCCGACAAAGGCCTCCCCACATTCCCTATATCCCCATCACCGTCAGTGCAATTCCGGCGACAGCCGAACCGGCCAGCAGATGCAGGGGCGGAATTCGTTTCCAGAGGATCAAGCCCAGGCCGATCGCGAAAATCAGCACGGGTGAAATTGAGGCGAGTGCCACGCCTTGGGGAACAAGCGCCAGACCCAAGCGAATACCGGTGGCGGTGAGCAGCCCGACCAGCGCTGGCATCAGTCCGTGCATCGCCGCACGGAACGCCGGTTTTTCACGCAAATGCATGGCCAGCACACCTAACATCATTAAGAGAATTGCTCCCGGCAGGCACACCCCAACCGTGGCCGCGATGGACCCGCTGATTCCAGCGACTTGGTAGCCGGCAAAAGTAGCCAGATTCACGGCGATCGGCCCAGGTGTGGCCTCTGAAATCGCCAGCATGTCCATGAACCGTCCGGGTGGCAGCCAGCCCTGTGTCTCGACCTCGCTCTGCATCAGCGGAATCATGTTGTAGCCTCCGCCGACACTGAACAGGCTGATTTTGAAAAAGGCCCAAAACAGGAGAATATGCGGATTCATGGTGCAGCCTTGGGTTTGCGGCGCACGACATGCACGACCAGGCCGATGCCAGCCCCGGTCAGAATCAGCGGGACCGGCCCCAGCACGCGGCTGAGCATCAAGCCGGCTCCTACGGCGGCACCCAACAGCAGCAGGGGGGAGCGCAGATTGGCGACGCCCAGTCGGATGGCTGCACCGGCAATTAGGGCGACTACCGCCGGGCGCAAGCCGGCCAGCGCGCCCGCCACCCACCGGTTGTCCCAGCGCGTACCCACCAGTGCGGCCAACGCCAGAATCACAAAGAACGCGGGCAGGGCCACAGCGATTGCAGCCAAGATGGCCGCACGCTTGCCCCCCCCCCGCAGACCTGTCAAAACCGCAAAATTGACGATAATTACCCCTGGTACCGACTGCGCGATGGCATAGTCCTCCGCGACTTCCGCGGGCGTCATCCAGCGGCGACGGCCCACCAGTTCGGCTTCGAACACCGGCAGCGCGGCCATGCCACCGCCGAAGGCCGTGGCACCGATCCGCAGAAAGCTCCAGATCAAGGCAGCATGGGATGGACGATTCATGCCAATCACGATAACACGCATCAGCTTGAACACCATCCGGAAATGGGGCGGGGGGCAAAGCTGGCGCGACTTAGGCTGTTTTATAGTGGGCTTGGAGAGCAAAACAGCCGCGGCTATTTCCAGCCGCCCAATTGTGATAAGGTAAAGGCACAAAAAACCACAGCATGAAACTAATCGACGGCATTCCAGTATGGGGCGATCCCATTGAAGCAAACGCGTTAGCGCAAATCCGACGCTGTGCGAAAACCGCGGATCGCGTGGCACTGATGGCTGACCACCACAAGGGCTATGCTGTGCCCATCGGTGGCGTGGTGGCCTACACGGACAAAATCAGCCCATCCGGTGTCGGCTACGACATTGGCTGTGGCAACAAGGCCGTTCGCCTTGATGCCAAGGCCGACGATGTCCGCCGCGATATCCGCCAGATCATGGATGATATATTTGCGCGGCTCACGTTTGGCATTGGCCTGCAAAATTCTGTGCGGGTAGATCACGAGCTGTTTGATGACGAGACCTGGAAGCTCGATGCGGTGCGTCCCCTGAAGGCTCTGGCACGGGATCAACTTGGAACCATCGGTGGAGGGAACCACTACGTCGATATCCTGATCGACGAACTGGACCGCGTTTGGATTGGCGTCCATTTTGGATCGCGCGGATTGGGATTCAAAACCGCCTCCTGGTTTTTGAAAAAGGGTGGAGCGAAAGACGGCATGGATGTGGATCCACTGGTGATTTCAGCGGAATCGGCACTCGGCACCGATTATCTCGCCTGCATGCATCTCGCCGGGCGCTATGCCTACGCCGGACGCGACTGGGTTTGCGCAGAAACTGCGCGACTGCTGGGAGCCAACATCTTGGAAGAGGTGCACAATCATCACAACTTCGCTTGGCGCGAGACACATGGCGGGAAACAACTCTGGGTAGTGCGCAAAGGGGCCACACCGGCATTTCCAGGACAGAAAAGCTTCATCGGCGGCTCGATGGGCGACATTAGCGCCATTGTCGAGGGAGTCGAAAACGATCTGGCCCAGTGGTCGCTATATTCCACGGTGCATGGTGCCGGGCGCACGATGGGGCGGATGGAAGCCAAAGGAAAAGTCAACCATCGCACGGGCGAATGCCTGCGCCCCGGGAAGGTTACGCCCGAAATGATGAACCAAAGCATAGCCGACTTTGGCACTGAACTGCGCGGCGGGGACTTGGATGAATCACCCCACTGTTACAAAGACCTGCAACGTGTCCTCGACGCCCACGCCGGTACCATCAACATCCTGCACACCCTGCGCCCCATTGGCGTAGCCATGGCCCCCAGCAAAGAATCGTACCGAAATTAGATCAAGACTCCTGGGTTTGAGGGAGCTCCCTTCAGTCATCTTCGCAATCAATCAATTCCCACATCTCGTTTTGGTGCAGCTCAATTGGATTTGCATTCCTTTTAATGAATTCGTCAACCGGTAACCCATCGATAGAAGGCGCGCGTTTCACGCGCTTCTGCTTCCCTTTCACAAAGATCGTCTCGTAGTGCTCCCGCTGCCGTTTTTTCTTGGCTTTCTTGACGGGAGTACGGTTTCGCTTCTGTTTGCTCATCCCCGCATTATATGGAGGTTATTTGGTAGGTGAAGGCAAATCCGGCGTCTTTCGTTTTCTTCTCTAAAGCCGGGCGGAGTGTTTTGAAATTGAAAGTATAGCTGTATTTTTTCCCCAAGAGGTTGGATTGCTCCTCTATACCTCCTTCTCTCGCACCTCGTCCAGTCTTGTAGGTTTCCTTCTTGAATCCGAAACCAGGACTGTTGTTGAAACCACTCCCGCCCGCCAGACCAAACCCTGATTCTTTGAGCATTTCCGTGAAGCAGACCTCGCGTTTGTTTTCGTCTATTCGGTATGTCGCGGTGTACACAAGCTTCTTTCTGGAGAGGAAAGACTTCCGTTCTGCAACGACATGCCGCACGGTGAACACCCCATTCTTTTCCGATACCACGGCGGGGATGGCGGCAATCACCTGTTTCAGATCTTCTTGTAAACTCATTGATCGTTCCTTTCGTGATCTAATTTACTGTGACAGCTATGATCAGTGTAACGCGTGAAATAACTGTAATCTTGGCGTAGTGAGTTGTCGATGGCGTCTTACTGCACATATGATATATGTTGAGTAAAATGGTAGGGAAAGGAGGGGGGCCGGGTATGGCGGGGGGGGGGGTGCACGACCACCTATTATTCAAACGAGAGCATTTCCAATAATGTCGTAGCCCCTCCATCCCCCGACGAGGTCGTCAGGGGCTCCAAAAACGATTGGAATGGAGCCGGGTGAGTTTTTGACAAATGATGTCGGCGCGGTAGGTTGAACTATCCCGTATGAACTGGACTATTTGCTGTAGAGAAAGGGCGGGCCAGACCATGATAAATTCTGATTCGGTGTTGACTGCGCTGCGTGTCGTGATTGATCCGGACTTCCAGAAGGACATCGTAACGCTGGGATTCATCAAAGATTTGGTGATCCAGGATGGCCGCGTGTCGTTCAAGATCGAGCTGACCACCCCGGCGTGTCCCATCCGTGATCAGTTCCACGATTTGGCCGAGCAAGCGGTCCGCCGCCTCTCAGGCGTGAAGGATGTCCAGATCACCATGACGGCGCAGGAACGGGCTCCACGGCGACTGGCGCACGGCAGCGGTCTGGCCCAGACCGCCACCATCTTGGCGGTGACTTCTTGCAAGGGCGGCGTTGGAAAATCCACCGTGGCGGCAATGCTGGCCGTCAATCTTGCACGGCGCGGCCATCGGGTCGGCATGCTGGATGCCGATATTTTCGGGCCCTCGGCGCCGACGTTATTCAACCTTCACGATCCCGAATTGCGCAACACCACCGATGGCTATCTGATACCCAAGCGCTGGGAGGAGAACCTGCAGATCATGTCGTTCGGATTCTTGCTGGGCGACAAACCGGCGGTCATGCGCGGACCCATGGTCTCGAACGTCGTGCAGCAACTCCTGCATCAGGTGGAGTGGGGGCCCCTGGACTATCTGATAATCGACTTTCCTCCGGGGACAGGTGACATCCAGCTCACGCTGTCCCAGTCGGTCCAGATCGATGCCGCGGTAATCGTGACGACGCCCCACGAGCTATCGCTGACCGATGTTCGCAAGGGCATCATGATGTTCGATAAAGTTGACGTCCCGGTAATCGGGGTAATCGAAAATATGGCCTATTTCGAGTGCGACGGTTGCGGCAAACGGCATGAAATCTTCGGGCCAGCGGGTGGGGAAACTCTGCACGAGCGCTTTGGACTCGAAACCTTGGCCGTGCTGCCGATCCGCCCTGCCATCAGCGGACGGCTGGAGTTGATCGCCACGGCACCGGAGGCGGCCGCGGCGACGGATACAGTGATTCGTGCACTGGGTCGCCAAGCATTGATTCGCCCCGAACGACCGCAGGCTAAGGCCACGCCGACGCATATTGAGCTTCACTGGGGCGACGGTCGAGTCGAGCGCGTTCCCAATCGAGCACTACGCTTGGCCTGCAGTTGTGCCCTGTGTGTCGACGAAATGAGTCGTAAATCGGTGCTTGATCCGGCCACGGTGCCAGACGACATCCACGCGACAGAACTTTGGACCATCGGTAATTATGCGCTGGGCGTTGTTTGGTCCGATGGTCATTCCACGGGTTATTTCCCGTTTCAGACGATTGAGGCGCTGGTCGCCGAGACCGGCAAACAATTCACTACTATATCGGCCAAACAAGCGCCCATATAACTAGACAATAGGGGGAGGGTGTGGTGAAATAGTAGCATGATCCATTTACCTAAACCCGTCGAATATGCGTTGATGGCCCTGGGGGAAATGCAGGCTGGCAAGCCGGGGCAGTTATTTTCTGTACGCACGCTGGCCGACCGCCTTGGCATTCCCTATGATCGGACCGGCAAAGTGTTACAGGCCATGGGGCGGGCTGGGATCCTGCGCTCCGTGCAGGGCAAATACGGGGGATACCAGATTGCTCGCGATCTGGATGACGTCTCGCTGGCCACGCTAATGACTGTCGTGGTTGGACCGCGGGCCATTGCTGAATGCCTGCAGCCGGGGCAGATCTGCCCGCATCGTGACCGGTGCACTATCCGGCGCGGGATCGTTCGCATTGCGGCCAAAACTCGGGTGTTTTTGGAATCGATTCCTATTCGGGAGATGATTGATCCATGTTAAGTCAATTATGCCTCTACGCCCAAAAGCAGCGGCTCACTCGGAGGGTTCGCCCTAAATTGGGCGTGTGATTCAGGCTTTGGGTAGCGCGATCCCGACACACCCTGTGGTCGGGAGAGCTGATCAATCCTGTTCTTCAAGACCGCCTTTCTAAATCGGACTTAATTTAGCTCATATAAAAATTTGCAACCCGCCGCGGCCCGGTTTAGGTTTCGTCAGAACCATAAGAAGTTAAACAGGGTTGTCATGATGCAAATCGATCAATTACAGCGCCGCGGGCGTGAATATAAATTTGGCTTTGAAACCAAGATCGAACAAGACACCTTCCCCAAGGGTCTGAACGAAGACGTTGTCCGGGCCATTTCGAAGCGCAAGGGGGAACCGGACTTCTTGCTCGATTTTCGGCTCAAGGCCTATGCTTGGTGGAAAGAACAACCAGCCCCTACTTGGGCGGCAGTGGAGTTTCCGCCAATCGATTTCCAAGACATCCGCTATTTCTCGGCTCCCAAGTCGATGGCGGGCGCTCCCCGCGGCCTGGATGAAATCGATCCTAAGCTGTTGCGCACTTTTACCCGGCTGGGTATTCCGCTCCAAGAACACGAACGGCTCGGGGGCGTGGCCGTTGATGCGGTATTCGACAGCGTGTCGGTCGGCACTACCCACCAGAAAATGCTGGCGGAACATGGCATCATCTTCTGCTCATTTTCCGAAGCGGCCCGGCGCCACCCTGATCTGGTGCAGAAGTATCTGGGCTGCGTGGTGCCGGCCACCGATAATTTCTATGCGGCCTTGAACTCCGCCGTATTTTCCGACGGATCGTTCGTCTACATCCCCAAGGGCGTCAAGTGCCCGGTGGATCTATCCACCTATTTCCGGATCAATGCCGAGGGAACGGGCCAGTTCGAGCGCACCCTGATCATTGCGGAAGCGGGTGCCGAGGTGTCCTACGTGGAGGGCTGCACAGCCCCATCGCGCTCGAAGAATCAGCTCCACGCCGCCATCGTCGAATTGATCGCTTTTGATGATGCTCGGATTAAGTATGCGACTGTCCAGAACTGGTATGGCGGCGACGAAGAGGGCCGCGGCGGGATCTACAACTTCGTGATCAAGCGCGGCCGCTGCGAAGGGAAGCGCTCCAAAATTTCCTGGACGCAAGTTGAGGCCGGGGCGGCGATCACCTGGAAATACCCGAGCGTGGTTCTGAAAGGGGACGATTCGGTTGGTGAGTTCTATTCGGTGGCTCTGACCAACAACCACATGCAGGCCGACACCGGGACCAAGATGATCCATATTGGCAAAAATACCAGCAGCACGATTGTCTCCAAAGGCATTGCCTGCGACCAATCGAAGAACAGCTACCGGGGATTGGTGCGGATCACGCCCGGTGCGGAGAACGCGCGCAACTATTCGCAATGCGATTCCATGCTGGTAGGGGACGCTTGCTCGGCCAATACATTCCCGTACCTGGAGGTGCGCAATCCCACCGCCATCGTGGAACACGAGGCCACTACCTCGCGCCTGAGCGCTGACCAGTTGTTCTATTTGCAGTCGCGCGGCCTTGATACGGAAGGAGCCGTGTCCTTGCTAGTCAATGGTTTTTGCAAAGATGTGTTCAAGATGCTGCCGCTAGAGTTTTTGGTGGAGGCCGTGAACATGTTGGAAATGAAACTCGAACACAGTGTGGGATAAGGAGTTTGACCATGTTACGCATTCAATCACTATTTGCTCGCATCAAGGAAGGCCCAGCCATTCTCCACGGCATCGACTTGGAGGTGAACCCAGGAGAAATCCACGCCATCATGGGCCCCAACGGCTCGGGAAAAAGCACGCTGGCCCGCATTTTGGCAGGGCATCCCGATTATGAAGTCACCAGCGGCGACATCCAGTTCAAAGTCGGCGGTGATTGGCGCAGTCTGCTCGAACTGGAGCCTCACGAACGAGCCTGGGCCGGTTTGTTCTTGGCGTTCCAGTATCCTGTTGATGTGCCCGGCGTGAGCAACTCCGCCTTCCTGCATGCGTCTTACAACGCGATCCGCCGTTCTCGAAAAGAGCCGGAAATGGATGCCGTTGAGTTCCGAGACTTGTTGGTTGAGAAGATTGCCCTGATCAGCATGGATCCGGCCTATCTGGAACGCGCAGTCAACTTGGACTTCTCGGGCGGTGAGAAGAAACGCAACGAAATTTTGCAGATGGCAGTGCTTGCGCCGCAACTAGCCGTGCTGGATGAAACCGACTCGGGCCTCGACGTCGATTCGCTGCGGATCGTGGCCGAGGCGGTCAAACAACTGCATACGACACACAACTCGGTGCTGCTGATCACCCATTACCAACGCATGCTTGATTACATCACGCCGGATCACGTGCACATTATGATGGACGGACGCCTGGTGCGTTCCGGAGATGCCGATCTGGCCCGAGCTGTCGAAGACCGGGGATACGACTGGCTGAAGGTACCCGCATGAAAACTCGCTTTGTACCACTTGGCGAGTCTTACAAGGCGCTCTTTGCGGCGTGTAGTGCCGGGACCCAACCGGACTGGCTTGCTGTCCGTCGGAAAGGGGCTATTGACCGTTTGCGCCGAGACGGCTTGCCGACGCGCCAAGTTGAAGTGTGGAAGTATACCGATATCTCCCCACTGGCTGAACGCGCCCTTGTACTGCCGGCGAGAATCAACTCACGGAGTGCGCTGCCACCGAATTTGCCCTTTTGGCATGAGGACGACCTGAATATCGTTTTCGTGGATGGTCAGTTCTCACCAGAGCAGTCCAGCGCTGTGCAATCTGACGAAATTCAGGTGGTGCGGCTGAACGATTTGGCCACGAATCCAGAGACGGCGCCATCTGATATGCTGGCTTCCGCCTTGATGAATGCAGCTTTCCGCCGTGATGGCGTGTTGGTGCGTATTCCAGCCCACTGCCAGCTCGAACGCCGCATCCATTTTGTGCTGCTTCATGCCAGCAAGACACCCGATGCCATCCTCGCACCGTGGCTCGCAGTCGTAGCAGAAGAATCCGCTGAGGCCCGCATTGCGATCACGGCGCTATCGATCTCCGAATCACCCTGCCTGCATGTACCGCGAGTATTTGTGTCCGCAGCGGCAGGCGCCCAACTTGCTGTTAGCCAGTCACAGTTGATGAATGACCAATCCTGGCAATTGGGAACCACGCGGATCGAACAGCACCGCGACAGCCGCGTGACCCATCTCGAAGCCGCAGTCGGTGCGGCGCTCGCTCGGCACGACTTGGCGGCGGTACTGCTGGAGTCCGGGGCTGAAGTTGAGCTGAACGGTTTGTATGTTCAACGCAACCACCGGCATGTCGATTTTCACACCTGGATTGAGCACCGCCAGCCAAACTGCCGTAGCCGTCAGGTCTACAAGGGGATTGTAGACGACCATGCCGCAGCGGTCTTCAATGGGGCTGTGCGGGTGCATCCGGGTGCTTCCGGGACGGATGGCTATCAATTGAACCGGACGCTGCTCATGAGTCGGGACGCACAGGTGTTCAGCAAGCCAGAACTGCTGATCGACAATGATGATGTGAAGTGCTCGCATGGCGCCACCATCGGCCAAATCAGCGCACAAGAGTTATTCTATCTCCAGAGCCGCGGCATTCCCGAAGCGCAGGCGCGCCACATGCTGTCACGGGCCTTCGTGGAGGATGTCCTGTTCCGGCAAAAAGATGCACGGCAGCGCGCGGACCTCGATATCCTGCTGGACCACTATTTTCCTACTGGCCATGACTAAAAATCCGACCATCGATGTCCACTTGTCGGCAGCCATCCGCGAGCAATTCGTCTGCCTGCGGGAGGGAGGCCGCCAACCGCCTCTCGTCTATCTGGACAGCGCCTCCACGGCGCTGAAACCCGAGGGCGTGATTGCCGCGTTGACGGGCTACTACCGCGATATGCCGGCCAACATCCACCGCGGACTCTACCCCATGAGTGAGGCCGCTACAGCAGCGTTCGAGGCCGCGCGGGTGAGCGTACAAAAATTTATCAATGCCCGCGAGTCCCGCGAAATCATTTTCACCAGCGGCGCAACGGATGCCATCAATCTCGTGGCGCGCGGGTTTGGCGATGGGCTTCGTGCCGGCGATGAAGTCCTGATCACCGGGCTAGAGCACCATGCCAATATCGTGCCGTGGCAGTTGCTGCGCGAGCGGCGCGGCATCGTGCTCCGCGTGGTGCCGATGAATGCCCAGGGCGACGTGCCACTTGATACCTTCCGTGCGGCACTGAATGGGCGAACCCGACTGGTCGCCTTTACCGCCGTTTCAAATGCTTTGGGTACAGAGCTGCCCGTGACAGAAATGGTCAAATTGGCACATGCCGCCGGTGCGATCACCCTGATCGATGCCGCGCAAGCGGTGGCGTGCCGCCAGGTGGACGTGCAAGCATGGAACTGCGACTTCTTGGCATTTTCCGGCCACAAGCTGTTTGGTCCGACGGGGATCGGGGTGCTGTACGGACGCGAAGCTCTGTTGCAGGCCATGCCCCCCGTCAAGGGCGGCGGCGACATGATCCGTTCGGTGACCTTCACGCACACGACCTATAATGAATTGCCGCATAAATTCGAGGCCGGCACGCCGCCAATTGCTCAGGCCATCGGACTGGGTGCCGCGATCGATTGGGTTACGACTCTGGGCTTTGACCGGATCGAAGCGCATGAGAAACTCTTGGTGGAAACCACGCTGAAGCGTCTGGAGGATTTGCCCGGGGTGCACATCATCGGCCGACCCCGAAAGCGGCGCAGCATCATCTCTTTTACGCTCGATGGTATCCATCCGCATGATGCCGGAACCATCCTGGGTGAAGGTGGCGTGGCGATTCGGGCGGGCCATCACTGCGCCCAGCCCGCCATGGAGCACTTCGGTATTCCGGCCACGATCCGAGCCTCGTTCTCTATCTACAATACGCTTGCGGACGTGGAGGCGCTGATAGCCGGTCTGCGCCGTGTGCAGGAGATCATGCTGTGAGCGTGACCGACGAAATCTATCAAGAACTGATCCTGCACCATAGCCGTCGGCCACGTCATTATGGTCCTCTGCCGGACGCCACGCATGCTGCCGCCGGCGACAATCCGCTCTGCGGTGATCGCTACGAAGTCCGGCTCCGGGTGGACGAGGCGGGCATCATCCGGGATGCCGCTTTCGAGGGCAGCGGCTGCGCCATTTCCAAGGCAGCGGCCTCCTTGATGCTCGATGCGGTGATCGGGTTGTCACGGGACGAATTCGAGAATCAATTCCGTCTATTCCATGCCCTGGTGAGCGGCGAGGCTCCGTCACCGGAGGCCGCAAAAAAGCTGGGCAAGCTGGCCGCCTTTTCCGGGATCTGGAAATATCCTTCGCGTGTCAAATGCGCCATCCTATGTTGGCACGCTGTGCATAGCGCCCTGATTGGCCAAAATCGTGCCAGCACCGAAGGATCGTCGTCTCCTGCTACAGTCTAAGCCGTGGATTTCATCAACAGGAAAGTATCGGTGTTTATAAACACCGATAAGTGGGTATCGAACAAACCGCATGGCCGCCCACACCGGAGTTGCAGAGCGCAAGCCTCTGGCTCTTACAGACTATTGCAGCAGGGCCCCTTTGGGACCAGCCTTGGTATCCCAGTTGCGGGGTTTCTGGGTGGCAATGGATGAGACGCGCTTGGTGGTCATTTGGATGCCGCGGGTCTTGGGGGTGCGGATGGCAACCTTTTGGGTCTCAAATTCCTGCTGATGGATCTGCTGGCCTTTGCGGGGGCTATACTTGACATAGAGCGTGGCGGGCTGGTCGGCAGAAAAGAAGAGAGCCTTGGGCTTCTCGGCTTCAGGAGCACAGAAGTAGTCCTTGTTCTGAATGATACCGCCAAAAGTGAAGCGTTTGAGGTGGGTGATCCGACCGGCTTCGTAAACCAGAGTCATCACGCGGTCGCGGTCGTAGATGGCGGCATAGAGGAGGTTCTTATCGACGAAGAGTTTTTCGGGCGGCGGAATGACGCGGTAGCTGCAGTCGTCCCAGACCAGGATGAGCTTGTCGTAGGAGGAGCAGCGGAAGGCGGGTTCGCCGTCCACGTCGCCATAACCGAGGTAGCCGCGTTCGCGATCCAAGATGATGGGCAATTCCTTGGCGGTGAGTTCGCGCATTTCGATGGTGTCGAACTTGGCTTCCCGGGTGCGGCGGGGATAGAGGTCCGCATAGTCGCGGTAGAGATTCTTGAGATACTTGATCGTATAGGCGGTGACATCGGTGAGGTTATTCTCGACGGCAGCAAAGTCGGCGAGAAGATCGTCTTCCTCTTTACGCGACTTATTGATGTCGTAGAGGGAAATCCGGCGAATAGGAATACTGAGGAGCATGTCGAGATCGGCCTGGCTGATGTCACGGCGGAGCTGATCGCGGAAAGGCGCGAGCCCGTCGAGAATGGCCTGTTTGACTTCGATGGCGGTCTTGCATTCTTCGATGCGCTTATAAATGCGATGAATGATGAAGAGCCGGACCAGCGAGGCGGAGTGGAGGGCTTCATCAATTTTCTTGCGCTCGATCTCGAGTTCCTTGCGCAGGAGATACAAGAGCCGCTGGGTATTGTGGCGCAGCATGTCGTGCACCGACATTTCAACCGGGCGCTGATCGCGAATGACGACGGGGCGCAGGCTGGCGGAAGTTTCGCACAGAGTGAAGGCATAGAGCGCCTGAATGGCCTGGGAGATATCAGCGTCATTGGGCAGTGCAATTTCGATTTCGACCTTGCCCGCGGTGTAGTCATGAATGGCTTTGGTCTTGATCTTGCCTTTTTTGACGGCGTCTTCGATGGAGCTGATGAGGCTTTCGGTGGTGACGCCATAGGGCAGTTCGCGAACCACCAGGGTGGCTTCATCTTTCTGGTCAATGACCGCGCGCAGGCGCACTTTGCCACGGCCTTCATCGTATTCGCGCGCATCAATCAACCCGCCCTGAAGGAAGTCGGGGAGCAAGTGGAAGGGCTTTTTCTGAAGAATGGCAATTTGTGCCAGAAGGAGTTCGCCGAAGTTGTGCGGCAGGATACGGGTGGAGAGACCAACTGCAATTCCTTCTGCACCCAGCATGAGCAGGAGCGGCAGTTTAGCGGGCAGGACGACGGGTTCTTTTCGGCGTCCGTCATAGGTGGGAATAAAGTCGGTGAGGTCGTCGTTGAAAAGCTGAGTGGCGGCGAGGTCGGTCAGGCGGCATTCGATATAGCGCGGGGCGGCAGCGGGATCGCCGGTGTGGAGATTGCCAAAGTTGCCCTGGCCTTCAATGAGATAGCCGCGGTTGACGATCGCGACCAGGGCATCGCCGATGGAGGCGTCGCCGTGAGGGTGAAACTGCATGGTATAGCCAACGATGTTGGCGACCTTGATCAGGCGCCCATCATCATTTTGGTTCAGCGAATACAGGATGCGGCGCTGGACGGGTTTGAGTCCGTCTTCAATCTCAGGGATGGCGCGGTCACGGATGACATAGGAGGCGTATTGCAGAAAATTGTCGTCCATCAACCGGTGCAAAGGACCCTCGCCCAGTCCCTTGTCATCGGCAGAAGGCGGGGGCGGGGGCGGGGGGGTAGCGGGCTTGGAGACGGCCTGGGCTGTTGATACTTTAGGCTTAGCCTTGCGCTTACGGCCAGAACGAGGCGCGCCTTCGGAATCGTCGAATAGAGATGGTTGAAAGTCGGTCATGGTGGTGAACAGGGGGGGATTATACCGAGGCGGAGGTCTGCTGACAAGCCACGCCATAAATTACGATGTTTTGCTCCACCGCGCTCCACCGCGACGCTCGGCGGCAAGGGCCGGTTGACCCCCGCCTAACCCGCCCATGCCTCCCTTAGAGGGCGACTGGGCGGAAAGGAGAGGGCAGAGCGCTATTGCAGCACGGCGCCGATGTCGGCCGGGCCCACCAACCGCTGGTAGCGGGACAGCCAGCCGGTAGTGACTTTCGATTTGAAGGGCTTGAGTTTGGCCGCGCGCACTTTGAGCTCTTTCTCCGATACCAGCAGGTTGATCGTGTAGGCGGGGATATCCACCTCAATTTTGTCGCCTGTCTTGACGAGAGCAATGGGGCCACCGTCGGCCGCTTCGGGAGAAACATGACCGATGGCCGCACCTCGTGTGGCGCCGCTAAAGCGGCCGTCGGTGATGAGCGCGACTTCCTTGTCGAGCCCCATGCCGGCCAAAGCCGAGGTGGGCGCGAGCATTTCGCGCATGCCTGGTCCGCCCTTAGGGCCTTCATAACGGATGACAACAATATCGCCCTTTTTAATCTTGCGGCCATAGATAGCGGCAATGGCGGCTTCTTCACTATCAAACACGCGGGCAGTACCCGTTGTGACTAGCATTTCCGGAGCAACGGCCGAGCGTTTGACGACGGCACCGCGCGGGGCAATGTTGCCGAAAAGAACCGCGAGACCACCGGTCGGACTGAAGGGATCCTTGAGCGGGCGCAATACCTTGGGATTGCGATTGGCCGCGCTGGAAATATTCTGGGCAACGGTTTTGCCGGTCACGGTCGGCAGGCGGGTATCCAGCAGGTTGCCTTTAGCGAGTTCTTTCATCACGGCTGGAACGCCGCCGGCCAGATGCAGGTCCTGGATTAAGTCGGGCCCCGCAGGGCTCAAGTGACACAAGTTGGGGGTGGTGGAGCTAATCTCGTTGATAGGTTTGAGGGGCAGGGGAACGCCCGCTTCATGGGCGATGGCACACAGATGTAACACGCTGTTCGTGGAGCAGCCCAAGGCCATATCAACACGCAGGGCATTGGTGAATGCCGCGGGCGTTAGGATATCACGTGGACGCAGGTTCTTTTTCAGCACGTTCATAATTTGCATGCCCGCCTCCTTGGCGAGGCGATAGCGCGCCGCGGCGATGGCGGGAATAGTCCCGTTGCCGGGCAGGGCCATACCGATGGCTTCGCACAGGCAGTTCATGGAATTGGCGGTGAACATTCCCGAACACGACCCGCAACCCGGGCAGGCGGTTTCTTCGTAGTCCATCAGTTCTCGTTCACTGATGGTGCCTGCCTTGCAAGCCCCGACGGCTTCGAAGACATTAGACAAACTGAGATGCCGTCCATCGAAATCGCCGCCCAGCATGGGGCCGCCACTGATGACAATGGAGGGAATATTAATGCGCGCGGCCGCCATCAGCATGCCGGGAATTATTTTATCGCAATTGGGAATCAGCACCAGGGCATCAAAGCAGTGGGCCATCGCCAAGGTTTCGACGGAGTCAGCAATCAATTCGCGGGAGGGCAGGGAGTAGCGCATGCCGGGATGCCCCATGGCGATGCCATCGCAAACCCCGATGGCTGGCACCAGAATGGGGGTGCCACCGGCCATGCGCACGCCGGCCTTGGCCGCATCGGCAATCTTGTCGAGGTGAATGTGTCCGGGAATAATTTCATTAAAAGCGGAAACCACCCCAATGAGTGGGCGCTTCATTTCTTCGGCGGACATGCCCAGCGCGTAGAGGAGGGAGCGGTGCGGGGCGCGTTCAGGGCCTTTCAGCACCATATCGCTGATACGTTGTTTGGTCGCCATGGTCGATCTCCTTGAATGATTGGTTCCCGCGCGGACCGCGGTTTAATTTGAGACACTCCGTCAAAACTCACAGGGATTCAAGTGGAAATAGAAATTAACTGCGGTGCGGGTCAATACAGCAACTGATCAGCCCATTGGCGGCCGCGGCTCGAAAAATCCCACGTGCCTTGAACTGAAGTAAAATAGCCGCGCCCATTGCGTCCAATGGTTTCGGGATAGGCTCGGGCCACGGCATAACGCCGATTACCCAGAAGTTTGATCTCTGCGGGCGTGGCATTGCGTCCCACCAGGGGGATGCCGGACTCCGACATGGCGAGCCATAGCGGTCCTCCATCGTGTGGTGCCCCGGACCAGAGGGCTGGAAAGCGCCGGAAGAAATCAGGGGTGCGCCCCCGCACCACGACTTCAGCCGCGCGTGGAACCGAGGCCAGATAGGTGGCCATGGTCAGGCCGGGATCGCGGACATGAGCGGCATAAAAGTCCAGCGGATCCAGCCCAAATAAGTTACCGCCATTGTAATTGCCAAAGGGGTTTTGCATTTTTTGTTCGCGAGCGCGCACGTCGTAGCGGGCATGGAGCATGACCCCGATTTCCCAATGCAGGTGGGCACGCTGTACTGGAATGGGCGGGCGGGTATTACTGGTGTGGCCCATCGTCCCGAGTATATCGCCAGGATTGACAACCAGTCCCGGGCGCACCCCAAAACGAATATCCGCTAAATGGGCGTATAGCGTATAGACCACTGCGGGTTCGGTTGAGCCATCGCGCCGGGATATGAGACCCAGGGAAGGATCCGGATGCTCGATTACAATATATTTGCCGTAGTTGGAGGCTCCAGAACTGGAATTGACGAAGGCCACTCGCCCAGCGGCAACCGCATAAACGGGGTCTTCGGGTGTTCCACGGCGGTCGCGCTGAACGGCGGCGATGTCCACGCCTTCATGGAAGATAGCTCTGCCGCTTCCGTCGCTGCGGATACTGCCATACTTGGCAGAATCCACGCGGCCGGATCCGGTGGGCATCAGTACGCCGGGTTCATCAGGGTTGAGCAGGTTGGTCTGTGGCGACGGGGCCACCATGGCTTGCCAAACGGGTGGCGGCGCCAAAGATTCAGCTCCCAGGACGGCCACTGTCGGCAGGGGGGTGGGAGCTGGATGACAGCCACCTTGCCGCAGGGCCAGCCAGCGGAAAATAAAAAAATCCAGCGCCAACAGGGGAATAATCCAAGCCAGGTGGCGCAGGGGGGACTTGCGCACTCGATACGGCATGACCGGTCAGACGGCCATGATATCTTTTTCTTTGGCCGCCACCAGGCTGTCGATTTTTTTGACATAGGCATCGGTGGTCTTCTGAACGTCGTCGAGAGCGCGGTCGCGGTCGTCCTCGCTGATGGACGATACCTTTTCCAGGGCCTTGATGCCATCGTTGGCTTCGCGGCGTACGGCACGGATCGCTACCCGGGCTTCTTCGCCCATGCGGTTGGCAACCTTGACCAGATCCTTGCGCCGTTCTTCGCTCAGTTCTGGAATGGGCACGCGGATGAGGCGACCATCATTGAGGGGCGTGACCCCAATGTTGGCGGCCAGGATGGCCTTTTCAATCGCGGGCAGGGATGACGGGTCATAGGGTTTGATGACGATCAGGCGCGGTTCGGGTGTACTGATCAGGGCCATTTGATTGAGGCGCGTCTGGGTGCCATAGCACTCCACATTAATCTGATCCACTAGATTGGTGGAGGCCTTGCCGGTGCGCAGTCCGGACAGGCCTTGTTGGAGATGCTCGCCGGTCTTCTCCATTTTTTCTTCGGCTCCCAGCAGGACATCGTCTAAAGATTCGCTCATGGTTTTCCTTTCGGTGGTTCAGGCCGTGACCAAGGTGCCGGCTTTTTCGCCCCGCACCACGCGGAGCAGTTCTCCGCACTTAAAAAAGTCAAAAACAAGTATAGGGATTTGGTTGTCCATGCAAAGCGAAAAGGCGGCGGCATCCATGATCTTCAGGCGGCGGGAGAGCGCTTCAGAATAGGTCAGGCGGTCGAATTTGACCGCGTCGGGATGGAGGACGGGGTCAGCGTCGTAGATACCATCGACCTTGGTGGCCTTGAGTAGGACGTTGGCACCGATCTCTGCTGCACGCAGGGCGGCGGCGCTATCCGTGGTGAAGAAGGGGCTGCCGGTGCCGCCGCCCATCAGCACGACCGTGCCGGCTTCGAGCAGCTCTAGGGCACGGCGGAACGTAAAAAGTTCGCAGAAAGCCGGCATGGCGGTCGCGGATAGCGTGACGGCCGGCACACCCGCGGCCTCCAGTGCCGATTGCAGGGCCAGGCTGTTGATCAGCGTGGCAAACATGCCCATGTTGTCGCCATGGGCGCGGCCAAAGCCCCGGTCCTGTCCTTTTAGGCCACGAAAAATATTGCCACCGCCGATCACCACGCCGACCTGCACGCCCATCTGGCGCACGTCCTTAATCTGTGTGGCCATCTGCGCCAGGATGTCATCCGACAGGCAGTTGCCAGTTTTGAGATCGCGGAGTACTTCGCCGCTGAGTTTGAGGAGGATTCGGTTGTAAGCGGGTTTTGTCATGGTCAGAACCTTTCGAGTTAGAGCGTGTGGCCGGGAGTAGAACAGACGGGCGGATCACCCTCGGGGGTTCCCAGGGTATACTCACCGCCGGACGGGCAGGCCGGGATTTGCGGCAGATACTCGGGAACCAGCGCTGCCAAGTTTTCGGGGAACCCGCCCTGTTCCGAGGCATGGCGTTTGCAGGCCTGGGAGATGGCTTCCAGATTCATGGCACATTCCGCCGTGTGCTGCTGGGTCTGGTTCTGAAAAAAGGCTGGCAGGGCGATGGCGGCTAGCAGCAGCAGAATCGCCACTACGATGGTGGCTTCGACGACGGTCATTCCAGAGTTGCGGTTCATGCCAGATGCTCCTTCAATTGTTCGCGAATTGGCGCGGGGATGGGTAGGGGAGTACGCTGTATAAAATTATAATGGACAACGACGGCATGGCCCTGAGCGCTCAACTCTCCGTTTTGCCAAGCCTCTTGATGGACCGTAAACGACGATTGGCCGATCTCGGCGACGCGGGTACGAATTTCAATATCGGCCCCTAGCTGCATCGGTGCCAGAAAATCCACATCGATGTGGGCCATGATGAGATTCCAGTGCTCGAGTTCCATTTCAGGATTAAAAAAGCGAAATAACGGCTCGCGCCCCAGTTCGAACCACATGGGCAAGCGAGTATTATTGATGTGACGCAGACCATCTACATCGCCAAACCGGGGTGTTATAATCTTGCTGAACATATGGGGTCGTTGGTTTTGTTAATGAAAGGCCCGTATTAAACGGTGGACCTGCTCCCGAGTAAAGCGGAAAGCTTGGGTGAGCGGGGCCAGCCCACAGCTTGTCCGCCAAGAAAAAGACTTTGCGGGGCGTGGCAATCCGGTAGAGTGCCGCGGAACCAACCCTATTTTGAACAGGAGATTTCGATGCTCAGAACGAAACGTTTCGACTATGTCCCCTTTGAACAGGTCCATCTGCACCCATCTGTGGCCAACCACCGGCCATTGCAGGAGGCCAAAGTCGCTCACTTTGCGGAGGACATTTTGCAAAACGGGCTATTGGAACCCATCGTAGTGTGGGAACGCAATCCCGGCGAATACTTCCTGGTTGGCGGGTTCCATCGCCATGCGGCCATTCGGCGGATCCGAACAAAGAATCCGGGCTATTTCGATCGCATCGATGTACGGGTCGTCCAGGGTGATCTGGATGAAATCCAGGCACTGAACCTCAAGTTGAACGCCGACCGTCTCGATGCGCGCATCACGGATTACTTCGATGCTATTTTGTTTATGTCCAACGCCAACTGGGACACAGGGCGCATTGCACGCTTTCTGGACAAGACCGAATCCTGGATTGAGGATATTTTACGTTACGCTCCGGGAATGGCCCCGCGGGTCCGGCATCTGCTGGAGCAGAACAAAATCAGTTGGAGCAAGGCCAAAGCTATTGGCAAAGCCGTGATGTCAGCGCCGCCCGGCGAAGAACGCGCGGTGCTGGAAGCTCAACTGGAGGCGCTCCAAAAGCCCGCGGAACCGTCTGCGCCCCGACCGCTGACCTACCGTGACGCCGTCAAGCGCTTAAAGAAGCGCGACGAGACATTCACAGTTTCCGGTCCTGATGTGCTGGCGCTTTTGCAGGTGGTCCGCTCCAAAACAGTTCCCCCTGAAACCATCGAAAGGGTCCGTCGTGCCTTTCCCAGCCTGCTGGATTGCTAGCCCGACGTGGTCATCAACGGGGAGGACTACAGAGTGATCCAAGCTAGGTTTAGCTTGTGAGAGGGCAGGGGGGAGGGTAGATATAAGGTTTATTATGAAACTCAATCCATCCATTCCCATGCTCTGTGGCTTGGTGCTGGCACTCTCGCTCGGCGGAGGCTGCACCCTCATGCGCAAAGGTGCCGCCCGTATCATCTCGCCCATGGCCACACAGTTATCCGATGGCTTGATGCATCAGGACGATGTCGAATTAGTACGCGATGGTGCGCCGGCGTTTTTGCTGGTGCTCGATGCCCTCGCCGAAGGCCATACTGAGAATCCCACGGTGCTGCTGGCCGCGGCAGAAGCCCAATTAGCCTATGCTACCGGCTTTGTCGACAAAGCGAACCGAGAGCGGACCAAGAAGATGTACACCAAAGCCAAGAATTATGGTCTGCGAGTTCTGGCTTACCACCACAAGCGGTTTGCCGCCACGCTGGACGGTACGTGCGCCGAGTTTGCCGAGTCCCTGAAGGGATTTCGTAAGAAGGACGCCCCAGCGTTAATCACCACTGCCACGGCCTGGGTGATGTGGATTATCGCCAATGCCGACTCTCCGGCGGCCCTGGGGGACATGCCCAAAGTGCTGGCAATGATGGAATGCGTTCGCACCCTGGATCCGGACATCCGGCAGGGTGGGGTCGATCTGTTCTATGGTATTTACTACACCGTGCTGCCCCTCGGGGGGGGCCGCGACTTAGACAAGGCGCGCGCCCACTTTGAACGCAGCATGGAGGTGGGGGGGGCCAATTACTTACTGAATCAGGTGACGTTTGCCGAGTTCTATGCCCGCTATGCCTTCGACCGCGATCTGTTTGAGTCAACCCTCACCACCGTAGTCAATGCCACACCCGACGTGCCAGAATATACCCTGATGAACGCGGTCGCCCAAATGCGTGCCCGCACGCTGCTCGATGAAATCGACGAATTTTTCTAACGCAAAGGAGATCCCATGACTATCCGCCATTTTTCACTTCTATTGGCCGTGGCCATCGCCGGCCTGACCGCTGTTCCGGCCCGCGCTCAAGTACGCTTGAATCTAGCTACCATGGCCCCTGACGGCAGCATTTGGATGCAGGCCCTGAACGATGCCAAGGCCGAGATCGAAACGGTCACGGGCGGGGCCGTCAAGGTCCGCATCTATCCGGGGGGCATCATGGGCAGCGAGAAGGACGTCCTCTTCAAAATTCGCAGTGGACAGCTCCATGGCGGTGGGTTCATGGGTTATGCCATCAGCACCATCTGTCCGGATGCCGCGGCACTGATGTTCCCGCTGACCCTGCGCAACCACGCCGAGGCCGACGCCGCCTTGGAAGCCATGCGCGGATTTCTGGCAACGAATGCCCGTCAGAACGGATTTGAGGTGATGGGCTGGACCGAGGTGGGTTTCAGCTACGCCTACAGCATGAAGCCGTTCTCCAATCTGGAAGAGCTGCGCGCGACAAAGGTGTGGGGCTTGGATGCCCCCATGTTGATCGATCTGTTTTCTGCGGCCCATATTTCCTCGATCCCGGCCAATGTCACCGACGTGCTGCCATCGTTGCAAACCGGGGCGCTGGAAACCGTGTTTGGACCACCCACCGCCGCAGTGGCGGTTCAATGGCACACCCGTGTTCGCTATTATTATGAAATGTGGCTGACCTACTCCGTTGGCGGCGTCTTTCTGTCGAGCGCCGGGTGGCAGATGGTGCCCGCGCAACACCAGGAAAGTGTTAGGGCCAGCTTTGACAAGCATTGTCGCTTGCTGACGCCCAAGGTTCGCAAAAGCGATGCCGATGCGCTGGATTTCATGCGCCAGCAAGGAGTGGTGGCCATACCTGAAACAGCCGAAGGTCGTGCAGACTTTGAACGCGTCGCTGCTCTGGCACTCGAAAAAGTCAAAGGTAAGGTATTTTCGGCGGGAGCCTGGGACCTGTTGCAAACGACCTTGAAGAATCTGCGCGGTTCGTGAGCACCTGGCTGGCCAACATCTGTCGCCACAGCTGCGACTGGCTGGATCGCTTGGAGCGGGGCCTGTTGACGCTGCTGATGACTAGCATGGTGGCGCTGGCCGCGGTGCAGATCCTCTTGCGTAATGTTTGGCAGACCGGCTTCCAGTGGGCGGAACCTCTGCTGGGGATGGGCCTGCTGTGGTTGACCATGCTCGGGGCGCTGGCGGCCACTGGCCTGGGGCGACATATCGCTATTGATCTGGCCGCCGCGCTGTTGCCCAAAAAAGGCGCAATCTGGATCCGGCGAGCCATTGCCCTGTTTGCTTCCATCGTGTGTGGCATCCTCGCGTGGGCTGCCGGACGCTATGTCGGCTTCCAACGTAGCATGGCCATGGGAGACCTATTTGGCTGGCCGCAGTGGAAATTCTTCATGGTCATTCCCGTCACCTTCTGGCTCATGGCCATTCGCTTTGCTGGTCGGACATTTTTGCCAGCCACGTGGCGTGCTACGGCCACGGATCTTGAGAGCTTGGCGGGGGAGGGGAGGGGCTCCCTATGACCTGGTTTATTATCGGCGTTGCCCTGCTCGGTGTACCAATGTTTGTGGTATTCGGGGCTCTGGCCATGGTGGCCTATCATTCCAGCGGCATGGATTTTGCCATCGTTATTGGCGAGCTGACGCGATTGACGAACATGCCGATGCTGCAGGCGCTGCCGATGTTTGCCCTGGCCGGCTATGTACTGGCTGGCAGCCGCGCATCTGAGCGCCTGCTGCGGATCACACGGGCCGGTTTTGGATGGATGCCCGGCGGGCTGGCCATGGTCTGCATCGTGACCTGCACGTTCATGACGGCATTTACGGGCGCCTCGGGCGTGACCATTGTCGCGTTGGGCGGCCTGCTGCTGCCGGCGCTGCTCAAGGACGGCTACCGTGAGAAAGCCGCCCTGGGCCTGGTGACCAGTGGCGGCAATATGGGTGTACTATTTGTGCCCAGCCTGCCTTTGATTCTCTATGCCATCATTGCCCAGCCCATTTCGCCCACGGTAACAGTCAACGCAGTTTTTCGCGCCGGAGTGCTGCCCGGTCTGCTGGCACTGGGCGTCCTGTGCGCGTATGGATTTTGGGCGGGTGTCAGAGCTCGCATCCCGCGCCATCCTTTCCAACGCCGCGAATTGGCGGCGGCTTTGTGGGAAGCCAAATGGGAGCTGCCACTGCCGTTTGTCGTCCTCGGCGGTATCTATGGTGGCTGGCTGGTCGCCAGCGAAGCGGCCGTCATCACCGCTGCGTATGTCCTGATTATTGAAGTGCTGGTCTACCGTGAAATCCCCATCCGCAAGCTCACCATTATTGTCCGCGACTCAGTCGTCTTGGTGGGTGGGGTGCTGCTAATTTTGGGCATGGGTATGGCCATCACCAATTTCCTAATTTTTGAGCAAGTGCCGCAATTGATTTTGGAGTGGGTAGGGGCACGTATCGAAAGTCCGCTGGTGTTTCTGATCACCCTGAATCTGTTTCTGCTGGTGGTTGGCTGCATCATGGATATCTATACCGCCACGATTGTTATTGTGCCGCTGCTGGCACCTATGGCCATCCGCTACGGTATTGATCCGGTCCATCTCGCCATCATTTTTCTGGCTAATCTGGCCATTGGCTACAGCACACCGCCGGTCGGTATGAATCTCTTCATTGCCGCCATGCGCCTGAATCGGCCACTGATGAAACTCGCCGCGGCCTCGCTGGCGCTCATGGGGCTCATGCTGGGCATCTTAGTGCTGATTACGTATTGGCCAGCACTGAGTCTGGCCCTGGTGAAGTAACCACCCAACGGGGTCGCGCAGCTAACTGCGCGGCATAAACGCTAGTACGGGCACGGATAGGTTGCCGCTCCTCATCAGTGACTTTTTAACAAGTTATCGTCGGGGCGATAATCCTAATATAGTCGACTATACCACTACATATAGGTGGTCTATATTGCATTACGCAACATAATATGTATTATGCGACGTTCCTGTTACGCCCCCTACAAACTGGTTTATGGATGAGAAACAGATCCTTTAAATAGAAACAGCCCGGCGGTACCGCGGGTACCGTCGGGCTGGACAGAGTATAGATTGATCAGTCTTGGGCGATGAAAGAATCTTTACCTACGCCACACACCGGGCAAACCCAGGTGTCTGGGATATCTTCAAATTTGGTTCCGGGCTCGATGCCACCATCGGGGTCGCCAACGGTGGGATCATAAACATAGCCACAAACTGTGCACAGATACGTCATGGTTTTCTTCCTTGCGGGTTTTGGTTTTATTTTTAGATTTAGAGGATTGAATCCCGGCTCGGTTGCTCACGTAATTTGGCCAGCAGTGCTTTGATGTTCTGGGCATGCGCTTTGTCGCAAACCAAGGTGACACCGTCCGCTTGAACAACCACAAGGTCACGAACGCCCACAAGTGCCGTCAGGCGCCCTTCGCTTACGATAATATTGCGGGTGCTATCGATCGCGGCGCAATCGCCCTGGATAGCATTGCCCTGCTCGTCGATTGGCAAATGCGCCTCCAGTGCCGGCCAGGAGCCGACGTCGTCCCACGGGAAACGGCCCTTGCAGATGACGATATTGGCTGCCTTTTCCATCACGGCATAGTCAATGGATATCTTGCGCAGATCCGGAAAATCTCGTTCCAATGCCTGATGAAATTCTGCGTCATCTGCGCAGGCGGCCCAGACATCCATTCGCTCGGCCAGCGTCGGCTGGAACTGGGCGAAGGCGCTTTGGATGCTGCGAATCGACCAGATAAACATCCCGGAATTCCAGGCATAGCGCCCGGTTTGCAGATAACCGGTGGCGGTCTCCCGGTCTGGTTTTTCGACAAAACGGCGTACGCGAAGAAATTCGATGTCGCCGCACGTTTTCCAGGACTCGCCCGCCTCGATATAGCCATAAGCGCTGCTGGGCTCTGTCGGTTCAATGCCGATGGTCAAGAGGACATCCTCTTCCGCGCAAAGGGCCATTCCGCAGGTCAGGGTCTCGCGGAATACCGGCAAATCGCCGATAATGTGATCAGCGGTCAGTACCGCAAAGACGGCGTTGGGATTGCGTCGTTTGATCCAGGCCGCGCCCGCGGCAATGGCGGCGGCCGTATCGCGTCCAACCGGCTCGCCCAGCACGCCCACGGGACTCCCCTCCCCCAGCAAGTCTCGAATTGGCGCGACCAGCGCCGCGTTGGTTACGATCAATATCCGTTCGGGCGGCACTACGCCGCTAAGGCGTTCGACCGCCTGAACAATCAGCGGCTGACCACCGGCCAGGGCGAGCATTTGCTTGGGACGGCGCGCTGTACTCAACGGCCAAAACCGCTCGCCCTTGCCACCGGCCATGATCACGGCATAGAAATTTTCACTACTCATATTCATTCACCACTTTTCCACACTATGGAAAACTTTCTTCCACAGCATGGAAGATTTGATTGATACTTTTCCACGCTATGGAAAATAGTTGGCTCGGTTTTCCACACCATGGAAGATTTTCTTCCATACTGTGGAAAACGGGGGCTGGCGAGTATCGCGCCAGACCCTAGAAAACGACCGGTTGCATCCATTCGGGCAGATCGGCGGGGTCCACCGGGACTGCTTCGGCGGCCACGGGTTTCTTGACTTTTTCGGTCTGTTGTTGCTCTTGGCGCGCTTCGGCTTGCATCTGCTCAATTTCGCGCTGCATTTGGGCAATGCGTTCTTCGGCTGCTTGGCGAGTGGCCTGCTCTTCTGCGATGCGAACGGCGGCCTCTTCTGCGGCATTGCGTTGGTGCTCGGTCACGTCCTGGGCAATGCGTAGGGCTTCCGCCTGCTGGGCTTCTTTTTCGGCTAAGCGAGCCCTTTCTTCGGCGGACGCGGCGGCAACCCTGGCTTCGGCTTCCTGCTGGATCCGTTGCAGGTTCGTCTGGCGCTGGGCTTCAGCCTCTGCCAGAGCCGCCTCCGCAGCGGCTTTGCGGGCTTCAAACTCGAGCACGCGCTGCTCAGTTTCTTCGCGTAACTGCCGTGCCTTTTCTTCCTGCTGGGCCATGATTTCGGCCTGACGCACGGCTTCCAACGCTTCCTTTTCCTGCTGGGCCAGTGCGCGCTGCTGTTCGGCTAACGCCTTCTTCGCTTCTGCCTCGGCACGGGCGGCGTCTTGCTTGGCCTTCCATTCGGCTGCCTTCTGGGCGGCCTCTTCCTCGCGAGCTTGGAGAGCTTCGGCCTTCTGCCGAGCGAGTTCAGCCTTGCGAGCTTCAGCGGCCGCTTTGTCTTGCTCGGCGATCAGGCGATCAGCTTCAGCTTTTGCCTCTCGTTCGATTGCCTGCTGCTGAGCGAGTTCTGCAGCGGCGGCCTTCTTTTCTTCAGCGGCCAGACGTTTGGCTTCAATCTTCTCTAGGCGGGCCGCTTTTTTGTCCGCAGCGGCTTGGCGCTTGGCTTCGATCTTGGCTAGACGGGCAGCTTTTTTCTCTTCGGCTGCTTGGCGATTGGCTTCAATGTCGGCCAATCGTTTTTCCTCTTTCAAGCGCGCTTTTTCGTCTTGTTGCACTTGAGCGATTTCTGCCTTGGTCGGCAGGGTGCTAACCAACGGGACTATATCGGGCTGAGCATCTGTCATCGGCACCACCAACAGGCTGGTGGGCGGCACAGCAAGTGGCTCTTCTTGCGCCATGTCCCCCTCCCCTTCCGGGAGCAGGGATTCTAGCATCGGCTCAGCCGGAATTCCCGGCTCGAGTTCTGCTTCCAGAATGGGCGTATCAACTTCTATATCGGATTCCGGCAGAATCACCTCGTCCGACTGGAATTCTGTGACGGCTAGTTCAGGAGTCAGCGCATCTGGCACGTCCAGTTCGGCGGCGACCTCTGCTTCAACGAGAGCGGGTTCATCGGCCTGCGATGGGATCACGTCCACTTCCGGGACGGGGGGTTCTTCTATGGGAAGGGACGCGATTTGCTCCGCTTCTTCAGTGGGCGGTACCTCCGGGATATCCCCTTCACTATCCGTTTCGATCGGGAGTGGGTCATCCGCTTGGGCGAGATCGACCACCGTTTCAGGCTCAACGGCTTCAGGCAAAATTTCGGCAGGGACTTCCGCCAGTTCCTCGACAAGTTGGACGGGGGATTCTTCCTGAATCGCCGCTACATCCGTCGTCGGCAGATCCGAGGATTTCGGGACGGATTCGGCTGCGTCACCCTCGACCGGAACGGGTTCAGCCAGGGCCTCAGCGACGGGTTCGACCGCTGCCGCTTCCTGGGCGATCCGGGCCGATTCGTCCAACACCGCCTGCTTTTGCAGCAGGGCTAAGACCGCGCCAATCATCAATTCATCGGCGGTCTTGCCCTGAGCGCGCAATTCGCCACGAAGTGCATCGGCGACAATGTGCTCGGCAATGCGCTGGCCCCCGTCGCCCTGAGACTCGATGAGCTGTGCTACCGTCACATTGCTTTCCGCCGCCAGTTTGATCAAACTGTTTTGGGCGCTAAGCAGCAGCGATTGCATCGCTGGTTCTGACAGTGCTCCCGCCTGCGCCAGAACATTCTGCTCCGGGTGCAGCATGTCAATCCAGTGCTCCGTCATGTCGGTCGTGGTTTGAACCGTGTAGCATGAATCGACAATGACATAGTACCGCCGTGAAATTTGGTCGACCGTGCCGGCAAAGGAATAGGTAACCCCCTCCTTCAAAGATGCAAATTTAGGGGCCATATCTTCGAGCACCCAGACGGTGCCAGCCGCCTTCAAGCGCATAGGCAAATAGGTTTTGCGGTCGAGCCGCCGCGCGCGCTTGCCGGGCAGGGATTCCAGCGTATCGGAAAACAGGATGGCACGAGCCCAAGCGTTTTGGGGCGTACGCAAGAGCGAGTTCGCTTCAATTTTGACATAGGAATCCGGTGCGCTGGCTGCAACCGCCCAGGAGAGGCTTCCCGCCACGATTCCGGCCGCCACGACCAAGGCCCACTTCATATGATTTATCATCCCGCCACCTTTTCTAAAAGAATGCTCCGATATATAGCCATCCCCACCGCTGAAATCAAGTCTATCCTTGCCCTTTGCCATCTGTTTTGGCTTCGTTGCCGGCCTCGGCGCTAGCGGCGGGAGTCTGTGCCGTGCGTGCCTCGCGGCGCAGGTGGTCCCAGTGTTCCATCCGCTTGCGAATCACCTCTTCATAGCCTTGGGATACCGGTTGATAGTAGACCTTATCAGTCGGCATATATTCCTGATCGACAAAATGCCCTTCAAAATCATGTGCATATTGGTAGCCGACATGACCCAACTCCTGTGCGCCCCGCTTGCTGCCGGTGCTGCGCAAGGGTTTGGGGACGGGCAAGGTCCGGCCTTCCTTGATATCCGCCAAAGCCGCCTCAATACCCAGATAGGCGGCATTGCTCTTGGGAGCCGTGGCCAGATACGTCGTGGCCTGGGCTAGCGCGATGCGCGCCTCCGGCATGCCGACAAAGTCGACCGCGTGCAGAGTTGCCACTGCGACGGTCAATCCGCGCGGATCCGCATTGCCAATATCCTCGCTGGCCAGAATGACCAGACGGCGGGCAATGAAGCGCGGATCCTCACCCGCATACACCATCTTAGCCAACCAATAGAGCGCGGCATGGGGGTCCGATCCGCGCACACTCTTGATGAATGCCGAAATGGTGTCGTAGTGGCCATCCTCGTCGTGATCGTAAAGAATGGCCTTCTTCTGGATGCTTTCCTCCGTCACCGCGCGGGTGATGTGGATGCGGCCATCCGGGTCCGGAGCGGTTGTCAGCGCCGCGATTTCCAACGCGTTGAGCGCGCGGCGGGCATCTCCCTCACACACTGCAGCCAGGTGGTCCATGGCATTGTCATCCATCTGGATTTTGAGATGCCCGAGTCCTTCCGGGCGAACCAGTGCCCGTTGCAACAGCGTACGGATGGCTTCCACTCCCAGGGGTTCCAATTGAAAGACTTGGCTGCGCGATACCAGCGGGTTGTTGATGAAAAAGAACGGGTTGTGCGTGGTCGCGCCAATCAGGGTGACGGCCCCCTCCTCTACGTACGGCAAAAGGACATCCTGCTGGGCCTTGTTGAAGCGATGGATTTCATCGATGAACAAAATGGTCTCGCGCCGCGATACCACCCGCCGCTGGCGCGCCGCCTCGAGTGATTTGCGCAAACCAGCCACATTTGATAGCACACCGCTGGAGCGATCGAAGGCGCGCTTGGTGACGGATGCGATGACCTCCGCCAAGGACGTCTTGCCGCAGCCGGGCGGGCCGTAGAGGATAATGCTAGAAAGTCGATCTGCCTCGATGGCCCGCCGTAGCAGCTTGCCTGGCCCCAGCATGTGGTCCTGCCCTGCAATATCTTCCAACACCTGCGGACGCATCCGGGCCGCCAATGGGCGGTGCATAGGTGGTGCGTCTGGTGAAATATCTATCGGGCTTTCAAATAAGTCGCTCATGGGATGATGGGCAGCATGCCAAATCCTCCCCTTCCCCCCAATCCTTTTCTTGGCGGTGAGCCGCAACTTGAGCTACGCTTACCCCCATCATGAAATCCAAGCTGCCGCTGCTGCTGTTCTTCATCTATCTGGCCGAGTGCCTCCTGCTGGCCATCCATCCGGTTTCGCGCCCGACCTGGTGGTCTGAAAACATCACCGTGTGGGTGGTGCTGGCCCCCATCGTCTGGCTGTATATTCGCGGAATTCGTTTTTCAAATACAGCCTATGTCCTGATGTCCGTGTTGATCTACCTGCACACTATCGGTGGGCACTATACCTTCGCGGAAGTGCCATTCGCCTGGGTGACAGAGTGGCTCGGGGCCCAGCGGAATCATTTCGACCGTCTGGCGCATTTTACAGTCGGGTTCTATGCGTTTCCGATTATGGAATACATTGAAGGCCGCGACTACAGCCGTAACCGGGGATTCAGTATCGTGTTTGCACTGGCGGCCATTCTGGCGATTGCCGGCTTGTTTGAAATTGTGGAATGGCTCTACGCCGCCGCATCCGATCCCGTGGCTGGAGCGGAATTCCTGGGGTCGCAAGGCGACATCTGGGACGCGCAAAAGGACATGCTCGCGGACGGCCTGGGCGCAGTGGCCGCCTGCCTTGCCTATGGCTGGGTGTACCGCGGCCGCCGCCCCCCTCCCC
Organism: Kiritimatiellia bacterium; assembly: GCA_034005635.1. Classification (GTDB taxonomy): domain Bacteria; phylum Verrucomicrobiota; class Kiritimatiellia; order CAIQIC01; family Lenti-01; genus JAAZFE01. The sequence goes on from JAVEUJ010000001.1 coordinate 40,749, forward strand.
TGCCCCGACCCGCCTGACGCAGTTTAGGGTATTTTGCAGGCGCACGACAAAATTCAGGCAAGGTGTGATTTTGAAATGTAGGGGTCGAGCTTGCTCGATCCCTCCTCGAGGACGTTGAGCCAAGGTCGCCCCTTTTCGGAACAGCCCGGTCGCAGTTCCGACCTCAGAGTGTCGGGACGCCCCAACAAAACAGGCACAAGGCGGAACCGTGAAGATTCTTGTCGTACGTCTGTATTCTGCAGAGTCGTTCTCTGGGAGTATACATATTACAATACATATAGTACAATCGTTACACTATCTATATCGGGATGGGGAGCGGTCCTTAAACGGGAGGAGGCCTAGATATATCGCCGCCGCCCAGTGCAGCAAAAGCCTCCGGAAAGGGTTCCAGGACGCGCGGCAAAACGCCCTTGAGAAAAGAGATCACGACACCGTAGTTGCTGACGGGCACCTGGCGGCTGGCGGCGGATTCGAGGCGGGAGAGCATCTCGCGGCGATTGATCATGCAGGCGCCGCAGTGAATCACCAGGCGATACCGTTCGAGATCGGCGGGCCAGTCGCGCCCGGCGACCACGTCAATTTCCAGCGTCTTGCCAGTTTTTTCTCGCAGCCAGCGCGGAATCTTTTTACGGCCAATATCATCTTCGAGCGCATGATGGGAACAGGCTTCTCCGATTAGAATCCGGTCGCCATCTTGCAGGGTATCAATCACGCGCGCCGCGCGAACCATGGCGGGCAGATCGCCCTTGAGGCGCGCGAGCAGGATGGAAAATGTGGTGCAGCGGACCGTTGGCGGAGTCTCGGCCACCATCCGGTCCACCACTTGCGAATCGCAGATCACCAGGTCGGGGGGGGCGGCCAATTTGGCGAGTGCGGCGAGGTAGTTGGTCTCTGTGACCACGATGGACATGGCGGCACCGTCAAGTGCTGCGCGGATAGCCTGGACTTGGGGCAGGATGAGACGCCCCTGGGGAGCCTCTTGGTCCAGCGGAACAATCAAGACCACAAGCCCCCCGGGGGGCACGGCCCCCCCATAGAAATCCGGTTGGTGTAATGACCCTTCCGGCGTGAGGCGGCGGAGGGCCTCCTTGAAAGCATGGACCATGCCCTCGCGCTTTTCCGGAACCACCGACGACTCAATCATCTCCGGCGTTGCCGCGCGAACTCGCTCCAAAAAAGCGCGGGAAGGCGGCCGCACATCTGTCTTGGTGATGACCGCGAGCAAGGGGCGGTTGGCAGACGTAATTTCTTGTACGAGGCGGTCTTCATGTTCGGACCAGACATCGGGCTCGACTACCAGCACCGCCACATCGCTGCGGCCCAAGACGGCGTGCATTCGCTGCCGGCGCTGCTCGCCCAAAAGTGTGGTGTCGTCCACCCCCCCCGTATCGATGAACACCACTGGTCCCAACGGTGGCAACTCCATGGTCTTTTCAACGGGATCGGTGGTGGTTCCCGGTGTGGGCGAGGTAATGGCGACATCCTGCCCAGCCACCTGGTTAAGGAACGTGGATTTTCCCACGTTGGTTCGCCCAAACAACCCAATGTGCAGGCGCATGGATTTCGGCGTCTTCTCCATCAATCGCGGCCAAACTTTCGGTTCAATTCGCGGGTGCTGAACAAGATCACGGTGGGTTTGCCACGGGGCGAGGTGTAGGGCATTTCGGTGCGGGCCAGATCGCGGATCAGGGCCTGCAACTCCGCATCGGTCAACTCCCGCTGGAGTCCAACCGCCTGTTGACCGGCTGTTGCGGCAATAATCGGACGGGCCCAGTCCCGGGCACTGCCCTTGCCGCCCTGCATCAACCCATCGGCGATGTCCGATAGCAGCGGGCCGGGGGCTACTTCCGCCAGCCATACCGGCAGGGAATCGACTAAAAAGGTGTCGGTGCCGAACTCCGCTAGGCCGAATCCCATGCGGGTGAGTAGTTCCAGATGCTGGTGGAGGGTCTGTCTCTGGGCCGGGGAAGGCTGGATCGTCACCGGCGGCAGCAACCCTTGGGATGGCACGGCGCCCTTCTCCATGGCGCTCAAAAGGCGCTCATAAAGCACCCGTTCGTGGGCGGAACGGGGGTCCATTAAGACCAGACCCGCATCAGTTTCCAGCACGACATACAGCCCCCCTACCCGGCCCAAAACCCGATAGCGCCCCCACGGCGTAGTCTCGGGATCACTCGCTGAGGTCTCTGGCACTGGCGGGGGCGTCCAATCCAGCCGAGGCTGAACGTGGGCCACGGGCACGGGTGGCGTGCTCAGCGGCGCAGACGGCGCCGTTGGGGTTGGGATTGGCGAAGGGACCGGGTGCGGGGCCGACGGAGCCGAGGTAGCGAAGGGTGCATCTGAGCGATCCGGCATTTTGCGTCCGGGCAAATCTGGACCGCTAATGGCCATGCGGATGGCTTCGATGATGACATCGCGCACTTCAGTAGGACGGCGAAAACGAACTTCTTTTTTAGCGGGATGCACATTGACATCGATCAGGTCAGGCGGCAGGTCAATGCACAGGAAAAGCGGCGCATAGCGCCCACCTGCCAACACACTGCGGTAGGCGTTTTGAATGGCATAATTTATGATTGGCGACCCCGCGGGGCGGCCATTGATAAACATCACCTGCCATTCGCGGTCGAGTCGACTGAATGGCGGAACGCCGGCATATCCCCCAATTTCCACCACGCCATTGCCAAAGTTTAGCGGACGCAGATGGGCTGCAACTTCTTCACCGTAGAGATCGCGAATGCGCTCGAACAGGCCGTCGGTCGCGGGCAGATTGTAGATTTCCTCGTCATCGGCGCGCAGGACAAAGGCGATACGCGTATGGGCTAAGGCCTCCAGTAGAAACGCCTGACGGATATGCGTGAACTCTGTCTGAGCGGTCCGCATGAATTTCCGCCGTGCCGGCACATTGAAAAATAGGTTCCGCACCGCAATTTCGGTGCCCGGCGGCACACCGGCATCGCGCACATCCTGAATCTTGCCACCAAAGATCAATATCTCGGTGCCGACAGGAGAGTCCGCACGGTTGGTCGCCAGGGTGAACTGCGAGACCGAGGCAATCGCCGCCAGCGCTTCCCCGCGGAACCCCATCGTGGCAATGGTATCTAAATCCGTTAAATCACGAAGCTTACTGGTGGCATGACGCTCAATGGAAAGCAGGGCGTTGTCGCGATCCATGCCCGCACCATCATCACGTACTCGTACCAAGCGGCGACCGCCATCCACTACTTCGACTTCGATCCGGGTGGCACCGGCATCGATCGCATTCTCCACCAGCTCTTTCAGGACGGAACCGGGACGCTCGACCACCTCCCCCGCGGCGATCTGGTTGATCACCGCATCGGATAATACTCGAATGTGGGCGGGGGCAGACATGCGGGTTTGTTGTAGCAAACGGTTCCGCTAAACAGGAGGAAAAAGTGCTCAGGGGCATTTGTTAAATGGCCGCCCCCCAGTCGGGATCAGCAGCTTTTTCCGTCAAAACCACCATTCGTGGCTTTGCAAATTAGCATCCTTATGGCAAATTAGCTCCTGTTATGCCCCATCCAACAGCCAGAACCAACTTGACCTCTTCCCGGCGCGTCGTCGTGAAGATCGGGACCCGTGTGCTCGTTCAGCGCAATGGCCGCCTCGATACCCGCCGGATGTCCCAACTGGTAGATGGCTTGGCGGCTTTGCGCCACGAGGGGCGCGAAATCATCGTGGTCTCCTCCGGGGCCATTGCCTGCGGCCTTCAGGCCTTAGGTGTGAAGAAGAGACCGACCGACCTGCCCACCCTTCAGATGGCAGCCGCTGTTGGACAATCCCGCCTGATGGCAGCCTACGACCGGCTATTCACGAAAAAAAAGTGCCAAATCGGACAGGTCCTGCTGACCCATGATGATTTGGAGCACCGCCGCCGCCACCTCAACGCGCGCAACAGCATCCTCAAACTTTTGGAATATGGCGTCATCCCCATCGTGAACGAAAATGACGCGGTATCCGTCGATGAAATCAAATTTGGCGATAACGATGCCCTAGCCTCGCGCACGGCCATGCTCGTCGAAGCCGATCTGCTTGTGCTGCTCACGACGGTCAGTGGTTTCCACCAGTTGGATGCACGCGGGCGCCGCCGTAAAATCAATTTTCTGCCCGGCGTAGATGCCGAGACGCTCTCGCATGCCACGGGCAAAGGCAGCGACTTCTCGACCGGTGGCATGGCCAGCAAGCTGACGTCGGCCGCTGAAGCCGCGCGCATAGGTATCCCCGTTGTCATTGCCAATGGCCGCAGCGAAGGCATCTTGCAAAAAATCGTGGCGGGCGCTCATGTGGGTACCCTGATGGCGCCGCTCACTGCCAGCAATGGTAACGGTGCTCTGAACCGACGCCGGCGCTGGGTGGCCTTCTTTCACCATGCCAAGGGGCACCTCACTGTTGACGCTGGTGCCTGTGTGGCGCTGCTTAAACAAGGCTGCAGCCTGCTGCCGGTCGGCATCCGCGACGTGACAGGTAATTTTCTGCCCGGCGATCTGGTCGATATTCATGACCCCGAAGGGCGGCTCATCGCGCGCGGTCTCACGGAATATTCCAGCGTTGAAATCCGATTGCTCAAAGGCCTGAAAACAAAGGCCATCCGGGAGCGCCTCGGCCAGGCCGCCCCTGATGAACTCATTCATCGCGACAATTTGGTACTAAACCCCTGAGCGACTGTATCTGTAACACCCTAACCTGTTCAACCCGAGGTTTTTCATGACACTGCACGAAACAATGATACAAATGGGCGACCGCGCCGTTGCGGCCGAACGCCAGTTGACCACTCTGGGCACTCGCCGTAAAAACCTCATTCTGGAAGCCATGGCGGACTCGCTCGATGCCAGTCGCGCCCAAATCAAAGAAGCCAATGCCCGCGACATGGCGGCCGGACGCGAGGCGGGCCTTTCCGATGCCATGCTCGATCGGCTGCTGCTGAGCGACAAACGGATGGACTCCATGATCAGTGGGGTTCGCGCCCTGGTTGCCCTCAAGGATCCCGTCGGTGAAAAAATTTCCCGCTGGGTGCGTCCCAACGGATTAATCATCAAAAAAATCCGCACCCCCATCGGGGTGATCGGCATCATATTTGAGTCGCGGCCTAATGTGACCGTCGATGCAGCGGCGCTGTGTTTCAAGACCTCCAATGCCGTCATTTTACGCGGCGGCCGCGAAGCCATTGAATCCAATATGGCCTTGGTCGATGCCTTGCAGGCTGGCGGTGCACTGAAGGGGCTACCGCCCCACTCCATCCAGCTCATCACTACGCTGGATCATGATGCCGTGCGCGAATTAGTTCAGCTCCAGGGCCGCGTCGATCTCGTCATTCCGCGAGGCGGCGAAGCGCTTATCCGCGCCGTGACCGAACAGGCACGGGTGCCAGTGATCAAGCACTACCAGGGCGTCTGCCACATATATGTGGATGCTGCCGCCGATCAGGCCAAAGCACTCGATATCATTGAGAATGCCAAGTGCAGCCGACCTGGCGTTTGTAACGCAGTCGAAAAAGTCCTCGTTCACAAAACCATCGCCGCCGAATTTCTGCCCAAACTGGACGAACGACTGGCGGCCAAGCGGGTCGAGTTGCGCGGTGACCCGGCCGCCTGCACCATCGTTCCCTCTTGGATCCCGGCTACCTCAGAGGATTGGGACGCGGAATACCTCGATCTCATCCTGACTGTTGGGGTGGTACCCACGCTCGAAGCCGCCATCGATCATATCGGTCGCCACAGCTCCCATCACTCCGATGGTATTGTAACCGAGGATGAAGACGCTCAGACGGTCTTTAATCAGCAAGTGGACTCCGCCTGCGTCTACACCAATGCCTCAACCCGTTTCACCGATGGCGGCGAGTTTGGCATGGGCGCAGAAATTGGAATTTCTACTGATAAACTTCATGCACGCGGCCCCATGGGCCTTGAGGAGCTGACCACCTACAAATATATTATCCTCGGTAATGGCCAAATCCGCACGTGAGTCCAGCCAACTCGGACTTGCCCTTTCCCATCATGAACCGTCTATCCATCGATGACCGCCAAATCGCCGCCTTTGCGGAATTTCTGAAACAGTCTAGTTCGGTTGCGCCCTTCGATTTCTGCACCCGCAGTGAAGGCTTTATTTATCCCCAGCGTAAGCATGAAGGTGTACTGGAAACATTCTTCTTTGCCTGCGCCCACCAGTTTGGTTTTTGGACCCTCGATGGCGATCGCTGGAACGCCCCAATGGTGGCGTGCATCGATGGGCATGACCTCAAGGGCTCCGATTATCTGTTCCGCGCCTGTACCCGCGCCGCACAAAATAATCCGGCGGTCTTTCTACCAGCCACCCTGGCTACCATGACCGATGCGCAGTTCGCCGATCTATTCCTGGATGATGCCGAGTGCAATCCCCTGCCCATGTGGGCGGAGCACCTGGCGCTGATTCGCGGTTATGCGCAGTGGTTTGTGCAGCACACCACAGCGCCCGCGCTGCTGCTGCAACAGATCGCCACCAGCCCAACTCCCCTGCAAACACTGTTGCATCGTCTGGCCGAGATCCCCGGCTATGCTGAGGATCCCCTTCAGAAAAAAGCCATGCTGCT
>JAVEUJ010000075.1:0-7232 GCA_034005635.1 Kiritimatiellia bacterium
GGCAGACGAGGTTGCCGACATTTTCAATGAAGAGGTGGCGCAGGCCGGTGGTATCAAGTTGACCGAGGGCATGCATGACCATGTGGGCATCGAGATGGCAAGTGGCGCCGGTGGTGATTTGGATGGCCTGGGCACCCACCGCTTGCAGGCGCTTAGCGTCGTTGTCGGTTTGCAGGTCGCCGACAATGGCAGCGGCATGGGGGAGTTCACGCAGAGTTCGTTCGAGCAGGGCCGTTTTACCGGAGCCGGGGGAGGACAGCAGGTTGAAGACCTTTAGTCCTTTGGCGCGGAACCAGCCCCGGTTTTGGTCGGCATGGCGCTGATTCATCGAGAGCGCTGATTTTTGGACCTCAATGGTGCGCACGGCCGCCGGGGGGTGGGCATGGGCATGATTATGATCATGCGCTTGGTGATCGTGGTCGTGAGAATGGTCGTGGGGATGGCCGCAGCCGCAGGTGTCACACATGGTCGGGTACCTCAATCGAGACAAGTTCCAGTTCATAGCCGCCGGTCAGCTCGCCATCGGTGGCGGAACAGGTGGGGCATTCGTAGTTTCCAACAGGGGTTTCGTAGGTGGCGTTGCAGTGCGGACACCGAAACGAGGGGGCCGTTTCCTCAATATCAAACCGGGCGCCTTCGGCGGGAGTGCCGGGGACAAGGGCGTCGAAGGCAAAGCGCAAGGACTCGATGACCACGCCTGAGAGGGGGCCGACTCGGACGCGTAGGGCGCAGATCCGTTCGCCCTCCGCCGCGGCCATGGCGTGATCCAGCAGGTTGGTCATGAGGCTTAATTCGTGCATGAGGCAAAAACTATAACACAGTGGAAGAAGTTAGGCACTATTTTGGGGTCATTTTCCCTGTCTGTAACCGGAGAATTGCAGGGGGTTGTTAACGGCCTGTGCACAACTTGTGGATGGTGGGGGGAGGCCGCTAGAATCCAATTCACCTAATGTGTTGCAAAACAGGCGGATAAAAATAATTCACAAAAGCGGGTTTTTTCTGTTGACGGATGGTGGGTCAAAGTGGGATAAAGTGGTCCATGAGGTAGGGTAAATGGAGCGTCGTGTCACAACAGAAATAGATGAGCTGCTGAATGCGGGAGCATTTGTAGGCCGCTATACCCATTCGTTGGACAGCAAGAAGCGGGTAACAGTGCCTGCGGACTGGCGCGAAGCGGCGATCAACCCGGTGCTGTTTGTGCTGCCGGGGGTGAATGAAAAATGCCTCTACGTCTATACGGCGCGTGAGATGGCGCAGCGTCTGGAAAAGGTGCGCACAGCCTCCGTGGCCAACGTTCAGGCCCAAAAATTCTTGCGCGATTTCTTTTCGCGTGCGGATCGAGTGGTCTTGGATTCGCAGGGGCGCATTCGCGTCAAGGACGAGTTGTTGGATTATGCGGGCATCATTAACCAGATGGTGCTGGTGGGCATTGGCAGTCGGTTTGAATTATGGAGTCCTGAATCATGGAACGAGCAAACTTCGCAACTGGATCAATCGAAGTTCGCGGAAGCGGCACAGTACATCGGATTCTAAGCTTTCTGGGCGCATTCTTTCTGGGCATTGGCCCGGCAGCCCAGCGCGAGCGGGAAGACGAGAACTGGTGGGACCGCGAACCGCAGCTACGCGGAGACGACTCCGTGCCCGTGGTGTTTGGCCGCCAAACTGAGCTCTTTGATGAAACGGGGCGGGTGGCGTACGAAGCCGCGCCTTCCAGCGAGGCGCTGCCGCGTGAGGTGCCGGTACCCGTCGCGGCGCCTGTAGCCGTGCGTTCGGCACCGCGTACGGTGGTGTCGGTCCAGTCGCGTTCCCGCCGGACAGCCCGGGTGGTGGCGACGACTCGCGCCCGACCGGCGACACGAGTGGTGGCCGTGTCCAAGGCGGCGAGCACGACCAAAGGTGACGTGGCCCGCCACCTGATGATGAGTCAATCCCTTTCTAGCGGCAGGGAGGAATCGCGTTGGTTCTCCGTTCCCCAACGCGCCCTCCTGCCGCGTTATCAGTTGTTTGAAGGCGCGGACGGCGTAACCGAAGAAACAGGCGGTATTCTGCGCGTGAATTCGCGTTCCAAGCGAGCACAGCGCGGCTGCGTATGGTTTGTTTGACCGCTATGAGGTGACCCATGCTCCATATCCCGGTGTTGCTGGAAGAAACCGTTGCCCACGTGGTGACGGAACCCGGCGGCTGGTTTCTGGATGCCACGGTGGGGGCGGGGGGCTATGCCGTGGCCCTATTGGCAGCAGCCGGTTTAGATGCGCGGCTGTTGGCGATTGACCGCGATGGGCGGGCACTGAGTCTGGCCCAAGCCGCGTTGGAACCATTCGGCAGCCGGGCCGTTCTGGATCGCGCAAATTTTACGGAGATGGCCGAGGTGGCCGCCCGCCATGGTGTGCCAAGTTTTAAGGGCATTGTGATGGACTTGGGCGTTTCGTCCATGCAGTTGGATGAAGTTGAGCGTGGATTCAGTTTCCGCGGCGAGGCCCCGCTGGACATGCGCATGGATGATCGCCAGGAGCTGACCGCGGCACGATTGCTGAAGCAACTGACGCCGGAAGAGCTGGCACAGGTGTTACGGCAATATGGCGAGGAGCCCATGTCCCGCCGGATTGCCAAGGCGGTGGCGGCGGCGTTGGCCCGCGGAGAACCGTTGGAGACCACCGCGCAACTGGCGGCGCTGGTAGAGCGAGCCAAGGGCGGGCGGCGCGGCCGGATTCATCCGGCCACGCAAACCTTCCAGGCCCTGCGGATTGCCGTCAACGGCGAGTTGGAGGCGCTAGATCAGGCGTTGCCGATAGCCTTGGATTTGCTGGCCCCCGGCGGGCGGTTGGCGGTGGTTAGTTTCCACAGTTTAGAAGATCGACGAGTCAAGCAATTCATGGCGGCCCATGAAGGCCGGATGGAATCGCTGGCCAAAGGCGGAGCGCGTTGGAGCGGCACCTTGCCGCGGGCGCGTCGGGTGGTGCGTAAACCCATCGGGCCGACGGCAGAGGAAGTGCAACGCAACCCGCGTTCGCGGACGGCGAAACTACGGGTGTTGGAAAGGATGGCGTGAGATGGCAAAACGGAATCGCAAAAACGGGCGCGAAGGCAATCGGATGGTGTTTTGGGGTGTACCGCTTATGGTGCTGGTGGCAGCGCTGGGGATGGTGTACCTGCATCTTTCCAACACCTGCGAGCGCATCGGGCGGAACATCAAGAGTTTGGAAAAGGATCGGATCGAGCTGCACAAACGGGTGGTGAACGAGGAACACAATTGGGGCACCGCCAGTTCGATTCGTAATATGGAGCAGCTACTGACCCAGCACGGAATCGCGATGACCTGGCCCGAACAGGCCAATATCATCCGTTTGGTGGAGCGCGAGTCCGACGAACCAGCGCAATATGCACTGCGGGGGAATTCACAACGGCGTGATTGAACGCGGGTACATGTGGCGGGTGGCGCTGGTCTCCGTTATCGTCCTGGCGGCATGGGGCGTTCTGGTCGTTCGACTGGGACAGCTTCATTTTGGCGACAATGCGGGATTGCGGGAGCGCATCCGCATCATGCACAGCATCAAGCAGGACATCCGAGTGGGGCGTGGACGAATTCTGGACCGTAACGGGAACCTGCTGGCACTGGACCTGACTTTGCAGAACATCGTGGTGTCCCCGAATGTGATTGCCACCAACCACGCGGCTCAGGCCGTCAGTGCCCGCCTGGCAACGGTGCTGGGGCTGCCTTATGCGCAGGTATTTGAACGGGTGAATCGGCCTTGGCGCAAGTACGAGATGATCCAGCCCAAGGTCAAGGACGCCGTGGCGGAACGGGTGGCGGAACTCAAGCTGCCGGGGGTCTGGTACGAATCGGTCAGCACCCGGCATTATCCGCAAAACGAGCTGGCGTGCCATGTGGTCGGATTCGTGAATTATGAAGATGTCGGCAGTGGCGGGATCGAACAGCGCTGGGACCAGTTGCTCAAGGGGCGCGCCGGGATGCGCCTGAGCGAGAAAGACGGCAATAAACGTGAAATTTATACTCGCCGTTCGCTGGAGGTCACTCCCAAGGAGGGCGCCAACATCCATCTGACCATCGATCAGAATGTTCAGTATTTCACCGAGCGCGCGCTGGAAGCGGCGTTGACCAATTTCCATCCTGAGGCAGCATGGGCCATTGTGCAGGAGGTACGCACCGGAGCCATTTTGGCGATGGCGTCGCGGCCCGCCTACGACCCCAACGAATTTAATAAGTCCGCAGCGCAGGCGCGCATGAATCGCCCGGTGAGCTATAATTTCGAGCCGGGATCGGTCTTTAAAATTGGCGTGGTCGCGGCCGCGATCAATGAAGGGGTGGTGGCGACCAACGACCTGTTCGATTGCGAGAAGGGAATGTGGCATTATGCCGGGCGCCCCCTGCGCGATTTTCATGCCTATGACACGCTGGATGTGACCGGTATCCTGCGCAAGTCCAGTAATATTGGTGCCGCCAAAATTGCTGTGCTGCTGGGCGAACCGCGTTTGTATCGCTATTTGCAGGATTATGGACTTGGCCAGCGCACGGGCATCGAAGTGCCGGGGGAAGAAGCCGGTATTCTCAATCCGTTGAAAAGCTGGGCCAAGATCGATATCACCCGTATTGCGATGGGGCATAGCGTGGCGGTGACAGCCTTGCAAATGTTGGGCATCATGAGTTGCATCGGCAACGATGGTTTCCGGATGCGACCATATGTGGTTCAGAAGGTGGTGGACAAAGACGGCGTAGTGCTGCAAGAAACCAAACCCGAAGCACTGGCGCGGCCCATCACAGAGCGTACGGCGGCCCTAATGCGCCAAATGCTGATGGAGGTGACCACCCGCGAAGGAACCGGGGCCAAGGCGGCCGTACCAGGCTATACCGTGGCGGGCAAAACCGGGACCGCCGAAAAAATCGACGCCAGCGGACACTATGTACGCAATGCCAACATTTCGTCCTTTGTGGGCATGATCCCCGCAGAGCGGCCGGAGGTGGCCATCATTGTGGTGCTCGACAATCCCCAACCCATCCGCACGGGAGGACAGACGGCCGCGCCGGTGTTCCGAGACATTGCTGAGCCGGTCATCCGCTACCTCGATCTTGGCCCGGTTGGGGAAAGCGAGCAGGTGTATTACCAGCGCATACTTGCCGGAGAACCATGAAAGCGGGACCCGAACTTGGCCCATCACGGCCGTGGAAATTAACCCGTCTGATTGATGGGCTGCCGGGTCTGGTGGTGCAGGGATCCAGCACGGTTCTCATCACGTCACTGGCCTACGATTCGCGCCGAGTACAGCCGGGCTCGCTATATTTTGCGCTGCCCGGCGGCGTGACCGATGGCCGCTTGTATATCGATGAGGCGCTGCGGCGCGGGGCCGTGGCAGTGGTCCACGAAGGACAGGTGCATGGGTTGCGCGGGATGACTGCCGTGCGCACGGACAACGCCCGCATAGCCATGGGAGAACTGGCCGCGCGATTTCATGGGTATCCCTCGCGGGCGCTGCGCGTCATTGGGATTACCGGCACCAACGGCAAGACCACCACGGCCTTTATGGTACGCAATATTCTGCGCGAAACCGGCACGCCCACGGGCATGATCGGAACGATCTTTTATGAATTTGGCGGCCGCCAGATTTCAGCAGTTCGGACAACTCCTGAGTCGCTTGATTTACAGCAGATGCTGGCCAAAAGCAGATTGGCCGGGGATCAGGCCGTGGTGATGGAAGTATCGTCCCAGGGGCTGGCAGCCGAACGATTACGGGGTACCACGTTTGCCGCCGGGGTGTTTACCAACTTGAGCGTGGACCACCTCGACTTCCACCACACCATGGAACAGTATTTCGCCACTAAAAAGCGGCTCTTCGAGACCCAGGACACTGGTTCCACGGCCGCTCCCGCCGTGGTGAATCTCGACGATCCGTATGGTCGCCGATTGGCGGGCGACCCTCTTGTGGCGGGCCGGATGCTGAGCTATGGATTTGATGAGACAGCCGCAGTGCGCGCGGTCCAAGTCCACTGTACGGAACGGGAGGCCACTTTTCATGTGCTTACCCCGTGGGGGGAGGCGAAAGTGACGCTGCCACTAACGGGGCGGTTCAATGTGTCCAACGCCCTGGCTGCGATCGCCGTGTGTGGCGGATTAGGAGTCGCTCTCGATGAAATAGTGCGGGTCCTGGGGCAGATGGCTCCCGTGCCTGGCCGCCTTGAACGCGTTGAGGATCCCCGTAATACGCGGCATGTGTACGTTGATTATGCCCATACCGAAGACGCCTTGCGCAATGTCCTCCAGACCCTGCGCGAAACCACATCGGGTCGTCTGTTGTGCGTGTTCGGGTGCGGTGGCAATCGCGATCACAGCAAGCGGCCCCGCATGGGTGCCGCTGTTGCGGAATTGGCCGATCATGTCTACGTCACCAGTGACAATCCGCGCGGCGAAGATCCGTTGGCCATACTCAACGACATTGTGGCCGGTATTCCTGCCTCCATGCCCTATACCGTCGAGCCCGATCGTACCACGGCTATTCGGTTGGCGCTGGAGCAGACCCAGGATGGCGACACCCTGCTAGTGGCCGGCAAGGGCCATGAAACCTATCAGGAAATTGGTGGACGCATGGTGCATTTTGATGACCGCGAAGTCCTGCGCGCGGCCTTACAAGAAGACAGCGCCGCGTCAGAGTGACGCGCCCTCCACGCGGTGGAACGGGAACACACGAAAAACAGCCGGAACAGCCCGGGAATGAATTTGGAACTCAAGAAGGGGAACAGGGGGGGGAGAAAAATCCCCCGGGCTTGTCCCGGGGATGGTTAGGTTAGCGGTGCAGTCTGTGTGCTGGTACAGCCTTAAGCACACCGGGGCAAGCCCGGTGGATGAATCAAACGAATGGCATGAATGGGGGCGGGTGGTAGGAGTTTTCCACAGTGTGGAAAGAAATCTTCCATAGCGTGGAAAAATCATGAAAAAGTTTTCCATAGCATGGAAAACTCCGATCCCTCTTCACTCCCATCCAATCCTGAAAATCCTGTCAATCGTGTCAAAAATGGCTGTTCGGCTGTCTCACCCTTTTTCCCCTTGGCGTCTTGGCGAGAGTCCGGCATCAACCCCCGGAGGAGGCTAACGGGTCAGGTGTACACTGGCGTTGTGTGGGCCGGGATTGTCGTTGCCGCCAAATCCGGTTTCGATCCAGTTCAGGGTCATGCTGTTGCCGCTGATGGTGCCAGTGGCAGATCCATGGGGCGTCATGGTCAT
>JAVEUJ010000075.1:7332-11838 GCA_034005635.1 Kiritimatiellia bacterium
GGGATTGTCGTTGCCGCCAAATCCGGTTTCGATCCAGTTCAGGGTCATGCTGTTGCCGCTGATGGTGCCAGTGGCAGATCCATGGGGCGTCATGGTCATGGTGATGCTGTCGCCACTGACGGAGCCGGAAACAGTGCCGGGCATCAAGTCGCGTACAGCACGCTTGATGGCGTAGGTGCCGGAAACCACATTGTCGTTTTGGTCTAACTGGAGGGTGAATTGGGTGATCGGCACGTTATTGTAAACATAATTGCCGGTACCGTTCCAAGTGCCCGCCACGTCGATCCGTCCATCATCGCTTCCACTATCGCAGGCCACCAGTGAAATTGCCATCAGGCTGCCCAAAAGAACTAGTCCTAACTTGCGCATTATCGGCCTCCCTTTAACCCCAGCCGACCGCGAGGCGCGAAAGGCCAAAGCGATTATCCGTTTGTTTCAAACACACACACAGGATGGTAGAGGCGGAGGGGCTCGAACCCACGACCCACTGATTAAGAGTCAGTTGCTCTGCCAACTGAGCTACGCCTCCAACCTTAGTGCGCAGGCATCCTACGCGAGAACGGAGCAGGTTCAAGTTTATTTTGCAGAGTTTTTTTCGCGGATGCGCAGGTCCGGGTGAACGGAGGACACCACGCTGTCGGGCGGGACGCTTTCCATGAGGAAAACGTTGGAGCCGATGACGGAGCGGGCGCCGATGACGGTTTCCCCTCCGAGGATGGTGGCGTTGGCGTAGATAATCACCCGGTCGCGAATGGTGGGGTGGCGCTTGATGTGTTTGACGGGGTTGCCTTTGTCGTCGAGATCGAACGACCGCGCCCCCAGGGTGACGCCTTGGTAGAGTTTGACGTGGTTGCCGATTTCAGTGGTTTCGCCAATGACCACGCCAGTGGCATGGTCGATGAAGAAGGCGTTGCCAATCTTTGCACCGGGATGGATATCGACGCCGGACTTGGTGTGGATCCATTCGCTCATGATGCGCGGAATGATGGGGACGTCCAAGCGATAGAGCTCGTGGGCGAGACGGTGGGCGGCGATGGCCAGCAGGCCCGGATAGGCCAGGAGCACTTCGGCGAACGTGTGTGCCGCCGGATCGCCATCGTAGGCGGCTTGGACATCAGCGACCAGTTGTTTACGCACAACGGGCAGGGTGTCAAAAAAGCGCTTAAGGATACGTTTGGTTTCGCGATCGAGATTATCCACCTTTGGGGGGCGGATGCCGGCGACACGGGCAGCCTCGCCAATCCAGCGGTAGGGGAGAGCCCGGCGAATTTCACCATGGAGCAGGCGCCAGACTTGGCTCAGGCGGCGGAGCAGAAAGACGCCCAAATCGGTACCGTCCACAGGGGTGGCCGTGATCTTGCCGGGGAACATCACATCCAGCAGGATGCGCAGGGCATCCACGGTGTTTTTCGGTGCCGGACCATGCATCAACAGGCCGTCGGGCGTGTCGGTATCGACCACGTTAAACAACTTGATGAGATGCCGCGCGGTATCGCAAATATTGACTTCGGGTGCGCCCATGACGCACTGGCGAGAGGGTTTGTTTTTGGCTGTTAATTTCATTGGCATGTGATTGTTGCGCTTGCCGTTTTTCCATCAGAACTGACCGTTAAGGTGTCGTTTCCTATGCTGACATACTCGTATTGTATTTGGGAACCTGTGGTGGCGCTCAATGTTCCACAACCTGAATTATGAGACCATGAATAGCTGCCGCTGCCTCCGGTGGCTGTAAAAGTTTTTGGGCCGGAGGTTGATGACAAAATGGCTGATTTCGGATCAACCGACACATCCGCGCCAGATGGGGAATTGGTTGCGACGGGAGATACTGTTGCCCGCGCAAAGATGCTGCCGGAGAAGGAGGGTTCCAGCCAAGCGGCGTTCAGGGTTGCCCGGTTGCCGCCTTCGTTATAGAGCGAGCCAATGATTTCGACTGCCGCGCCAGCGGTGGTTTTACCGCTGAGGGTGAAGCTGGCAGTTCCCTCGGTGGTGACGGACGATATTTTGCCTTCCCACGAAAGGCCGGCGTTGTCGTATCCTTCGAGCACAGCGCCATATTGGAGCAGACGCAGCCACGTTAGAGTTTTGCCGGATTGTCGGCGGAGGGGATAGACCAGGGCATTCACGCCATCCTCGTTGTCCGCAGAATTGCTCACGCTCATGTACAAGCCGGAAAAGTCGTAGATTTTGCCTGCATTGTCAGAGACGACTGCCGAGGTGCTGTCGGTGGAGCCAATATCGCACGCGGCGAGGCCTAGGGCAAAGAGCGAGAAAGCGGCGGCCGCGGCCAAGGGGCGGAAGGCATGGATGCGGAGTGGTCTCATGGGTTTCTTTCTCGTTATATACGGGTTAAACTTCCTCCATCCGGCGGAATATTGCAAGAGTGTTTGCGGGGCTTGCGGTCGGGTTTCGGGGGAGAAGGGGGGAATCGGAGAATGAATCTGAACTCAAGAACTCATGAAGGGGGGGGCGAGGGAGTCTCACGCGAAGACGCCAAGACGCGAAGAAGGGAAGGGGGGGAGTACCACGAATGGACACGAATGAACACTAATGGGGGAAAAGAGGGAGAGAGGGGGGCATAGGGCAGGAGGATGGCTGTTGGAATCCCCCGGGCTTGCCCCGGGGTTGGTTAGGTGGGCTGCGCAGCCTTAAGCACAGCGGGGTAAGCCCGGTGGATAGGCAGTCGGTTTGACGCTAAGAACGCACTCCCCTTAATGATAGTCGGCATAGGCGGTGGTGGAGGCACCGCTGGCATCCACGACTGTAATGATATTTTGGCCGACTTGCCGAGTGGAGGTGTAGGTGACGGTGGTGCCAACCATGGGAAAGACGGTTCCCAGGACGGTAGCCGAGACGTACCAGGTATAGGGCGGTGTGCCGCCGGAGACGGTGTAGGGAGCAGCATTGCTTCCGTAAGAAACAAACCACCGGCCTGATGGAGAAATGGTTAGTTCGTTAGCTGTATTGCCGGAGCTATTACCACCTCCACCGGTATCACCACCCCCGCTGGATGAGTCGCCTCCAGAAGGCTCCGCAGGGCGAGTGGGGGGGGCGACGGCGGCGGAGGCCATAAGATTGCCGGCGAAGCTGGGTTCGATCCAAGCGGCATCCAGGGTGGAATTGCGGTCGGCGTAGTGCAGGGAGCCGACGATTTCAACTGATGCGCCCGCGCTAGTGCGGCCCCGGAGGGTGAATTGAGCGGTGCCGTTGGCAATGGAGGAGATGCTGCCGGACCATGTCTGGCCGGCATTGTCGTAGGCCTCGATCACGCTGCCGCTTTGCAGCAGGCGCAGCCACATCAGCGTCTGGCCGGATTGCCGTCCGGAGGGATAGACCAGCGGCATGGCTTCGCCGGTGCCATTGTGGTTGGCGTAATGGCCGGAAAAATCATAGGAGTGGCCAGTGTTGTCGCTGAGGGTGGCCGTGGTGGAGTCGCTGGAGCCCATGTCGCAGCCGACGGGCAGCAGTATGGCCCACCCGAGCGCCACGCTGGCGATAAGGGCACGGAGCAGGGCCTGCCGGACAGGGCGAATCATGCGCTGGTTGATCATGGTCAAGCTTTTAGCTTCCCCCATCCGCATGATTTTGGCAAGAATGCAGATGGCGAAACTCACACCCCCACCTGATAGGAGTCCCCTTAGGCATGAGACCGTACCACATTAATGACGTCATGATCACCCCCCGACAACTGGAGCGGCGGGTAGACGAATTGGCCCGCGAGATGGCCGCGGGGGCGCACAGTGACAATCTGGTGGTGATTGGCATTTTGCGTGGGAGTTTTATTTTTTTGGCAGATCTCGTGCGCTGGTTTTGGCTCAACGACCTGCAGCCGCGAATTGATTTCATGATCATGGCCAGCTATGGCAGTGGGACGACAGCGGAACGGGAGCCAGCCGTGACCCGGGATTGCTCGATCGATCTGACTGGGGCCGACGTTGTGATAGTGGATGATATCCTGGATACGGGGCGGACACTGCAAAAAGCAGTGGCGCATTTGGCGACCAAGGGGCCGCGCAGCATTCGCACCTGCGCCTTGCTCGACAAGCCCGCTCGGCGCGCGGTGCCGTTTGAAGCCGATTTTCGGGGATTTGAAATTGAAAATGTTTTCGTCGTGGGTTACGGGTTGGATTATGACGGTCGTCACCGCGAACTGCCGCACATTGCTAAGGTGACCTTCACAGATGGAGACCAGGCAGGTTGAAACGGGCCATGAGGACCGCTCTGAAAGCTACCTTGGCACGCGCCTACAACGCGACGGGGGGACTGCGCCGCCAGCATGCGGGGCGGCTAGTGATCCTCACTTTTCACCGGGTTCGTCCGGACGGCGAAAAAGCTGATGGGCGCCCAATGCGCAATCTGGAGGTGGCGGTTGGTGATTTCCGTCGGCTGTTAGAGTGGATGCGTGCAAAGTATGAACCCGTGGCGCTAGCCAATTGGTTGAACAGAGAGATGCTGCCTGCGCACGCCTCGTTTGCGGTTACATTTGATGATGGCTGGGCAGATAATTAC
>JAVEUJ010000076.1:0-11819 GCA_034005635.1 Kiritimatiellia bacterium
GGGATGGATTCTGCCGAGCGGGGCGTGTAACCTTCAACTGAATTGCATCGACCGAATGTGAATGAACTTTCCGGATTGGATGGCAGGATGATGAACAGAAGCAAACGCTGGATGGTATGGATTTTAGTTTTGGGCTTGCTGGGCGGGGGGGCTTGGTGGTGGCGGGGTCGCAGCACAGCACATGGTAGGGGAGCAACGCAATATAAGTCGATGGCACTGGAGGTTGGCGAAATTGTTCAGGCAGTGACGGCCAATGGTGCGCTAGGGGCGGTGCAAACCGTGACAGTTGGCAGCGAGGTTTCGGGGAAAATCGTTGATCTATTTGCGGACTTCAATTCGACGGTGACCAATGGCCAGGTTCTGGCGCGACTGGATGCCTCGACGTATGAACGGCAGTTGGATCAGGCGCAGGCCGAGTTGGAGAGTTCACAGGCGTCGCTGAAGCTGTCTCAGGCCAATTATCGGCGAGCAAAGGAGTTGTTGGATCTGAATTTGGTGAGCCAGGCCGACTACGATCAAGCCGAGGCGTCGTTGGCCCAGGCGAAGGCGGCGCTGCGGATGCGCGAGGCGAGTCTGAGCAAGGTTCAGGTGGATTTAGAGAAGACCACGATTTTCTCGCCAATGGATGGGGTGGTGATCTCGCGGGCGGTAGATGTGGGGCAGACGGTGGCGGCGAGCCTTAATGCGCCGACGCTGTTTACCATTGCCCAGGACTTGCGCAAGATGCGCATCGAAGCCCAGATTTCCGAGGCCGATGTGGGCGGGGTGGAGCAGGGGCAGGCGGTGACGTTCACGGTGGATGCGTTCCCGGATAGAACCTTTACAGGAACCGTGAGCCAGGTGAGATTTGAGCCGGTGACTGCGCAAAACGTGGTGAACTA
This sequence comes from Kiritimatiellia bacterium, assembly GCA_034005635.1. GTDB lineage: Bacteria > Verrucomicrobiota > Kiritimatiellia > CAIQIC01 > Lenti-01 > JAAZFE01. Next base: position 882 of record JAVEUJ010000076.1, read on the forward strand.
TATTGCGATTGTTGACGTGGAAAATGCAGATATGAAACTGCGGCCGGGTATGACGGCCAATGCGTCGGTGGTGACGGCCCGCCGGGAGAATGTGTTGCGGCTGCCGAACGCAGCGTTGCGGTTTCGGCCAGCAGATGACGTGGCGGTGAAGCCGGCTGAACAAGAGACGAGTCTGGAGAAACCTCTGGATGAGGTGCGGCGCGCACAGTTTAAAAGCCGAGGCGGGCATGGAAATCGTGTGACTGGCGGCGGAGCAGTTGTTCAAAGAACGATCTATGTGTTGGATGAGCAGGGAAAGATTTCAGGGAAATCCGTGGCATTGGGGATAACGGATGGCAATTGGACCGAGGTGCTGGGATCGACGCTAAAAGAAGGCGAATCCATCGTGACGGGGATCCAGACAGCGGGTGGAAAAGTCGCAGCCACGAACGCGAGGGGCAATTCACCCTTTATGCCGTCGCGGCGGCCGGGACGGTGAGCGGGTTGATGATGGAGGCAAAACCGGTCATTCAACTGGATGGGGTAGAGAAGGTCTATCAGACCGGGGATATTCCGGTGAAGGCCGTACGCGGGGTATCGCTGAAGGTGATGCCGGGCGAATTCGTGGCCGTGATGGGTGCCAGCGGGTCCGGAAAATCAACGCTGATGAACCTGATCGGATGCTTGGACCGACCGACATCAGGGCGCTATTTGCTGGACGGTGAGAACGTGGGGGCGCTGACTAAAAGCGAGCTGTCGCGGGTGAGAAACCAGCGGCTGGGGTTCGTGTTTCAGGGGTTCAATCTCCTTTCGCGTACGTCGGCACTGGAGAACGTAGAACTACCATTGCTCTATTCGCCGCAGGTAATGGGGCGCCGCGAATTGAGGCAGCGAGCACTGGCCGCGCTGGAGCAGGTGGGGTTGTCCGACCGAGGGGCGCACCACCCCAGCCAACTGTCAGGGGGGCAGCAGCAGCGGGTGGCCATTGCTCGGGCGCTGGTGAATGCGCCGGCGCTGTTGCTGGCAGACGAACCAACGGGCAATTTGGATACGCGGACGAGCCTCGAAATTATGGGTATTTTTCAGGAATTGAACCAGCACGGCATGACGATCCTCATGGTGACGCACGAACCGGATATTGCCCGCTACTGCCGGAGGGAGATCATGATGCGTGACGGCTATATCGTGGGCGACCGGCCCGTAGCGAACCGTCTGGATGCCGCGCAGGAGTTGGCGAAAAGAAAAACGTTCGAGGAGGCGCCATGAAATTTTCCGCGACGTGGATGATTGCATTGCGTGCGCTGCGCCGCAACCTGATGCGCACGGGACTGACGATGTTGGGCATCATCATTGGCGTAGCGGCGGTAATCGCGATGGTGGCGATTGGGACCGGAGCAAAAGCGCAGGTGGCGGCGAGCATCGAGCAGATGGGACAGAACATGCTGATGGTGTTTTCGGGTGCGACGCGTAGTGGTCGGGTCCACATGGGATTTGGCAGTGCACCGACGCTGACCAAGCAGGATTACGACGCGATCAGGAGAGAGGTATCGGGAATATCAGGGGTGTCACCCGAAGTGCGGGCCAGCGCACAAGTGGCGGCGGGAAACCAAAATGTGAACACAACTGTTTATGGCGTGGGGGAGGAATATCTGACCGTTCGCGCTTGGGATGTGGCCAACGGGAATAATTTTACTGAGGCGGATGTGCGCGGGTCAACCAAGGTGGTGTTGCTGGGGAATACGGTGGCGACGAACCTGTTCGGCAGCGGGGATCCAGTGGGGCAAATTGTGCGAGTGCAGAGCGCACCTTATGTGGTGGTGGGCGTGTTGCGGCCCAAAGGCGCTAATATGATGGGGATGGACCAGGACGATTTGGCGCTGGTGCCGTGGTCGAGCGCGATGGTGCGGTTGACGGGATCGACGTCGTTTCGATCGATTACAGTGCAGGCGGAAAGCGCCGAGCAGATCGAAAACGTAATGGAGCAACTGACCGCGCTGCTGCGGCAGCGTCACCGGATTCGAGAGGGGCAGGATGACGACTTTTTTATTCGCAACATGCAAGACATGCTGGAAATGGCGACGTCGACAGCGCAGACAATGACAATTTTGTTGGGCGCGATTGCCGGGGTGTCGCTGCTGGTGGGGGGCATCGGCATCATGAACATCATGCTAGTGAGCGTGACCGAGCGCACGCGTGAGATTGGGGTGCGCATGGCAGTCGGGGCGCGAGGCGGAGACATCTTGCTGCAATTTTTGGTGGAAGCGGTGGTGTTGAGTGTGAGTGGAGGGCTGATTGGTATTGGGCTGGGCTATTCAATGGCAACGGCGGTTTCCATGAAATTTGGGTGGAGTACGCTGGTATCGCCGGAATCGGCGGTGCTGGCCTTTATATTTAGCGCCATTATCGGCGTATTTTTTGGGTTCTATCCGGCGCGAAAAGCGGCGAGTTTGGATCCCATCGAGGCTTTGCGCTATGAATAAATCTATTTCAATAGTCGACTTTCAGGTGTGGGCGGTATTGCTGGTGGCGCTAGTGGCAGTTTCAGGCGCAGCGGCGGTGGAGCGGCAGGTGCGGGAGCTGACCCTAAATGAGTGTATCGGGGTTGCCTTGGAAAACAATCTAGACCTGAAGATTGAGACGCTGACACGCCAAATGACGGGGCGTGACGTGGAAGTGGCGCGCGGAGGGTACGATCCCAATTTGACTGTGTCGGCCAAGCGGGCAAACGTGAAAACAGTGGGAGAAAGCGCCGGGACGGCGTCGGGCGCGTTGGATGTGCTGGGGTCGAAATCGGAGAGCGATACGTGGACGACTTCGGTGGGAGGGGTGACGGCCTTGGGGGGGCTGAGCTATGAGGTGGGCGGACGGATGGGCGATTCGAGTGGGCACCGAGATGGCAATCCATTCGACACCAGCACCGGGAGCGCGGGGATTACACTCACTCAGCCATTGCTGAAAGGGTTTAAAACAGGCGACGCGCGTTATCGGGTATCACTAGCCCAAAAGCAATCGGCGGAGGCCGCGATTCAGCAGGAGGGCCGCTTACAGGCGGTTCTCGCGCAAGTAGAGGCGACGTGGTACTCGCTGATTCAGGCGCGCGAGAGCATTCGTGTGCAAGAGGACGCGGTGCGGCTGGCAACTCAGCTTTACGAAGACAATCGGCGCAAGGTGCAAATTGGAGCGATGTCCATGCTGGACGAAAAGCAGGCTGAAAGCCAGGCCGCGAGTGCGCGGGCCGATTTAAGTTCATCCAAGCGGGCATTCACGGAGGTGCAGAACCAATTGAAAGCGCTGTTGTATGCGGACCACCGTTCCTTGCGCGGCGTGGATATTGCCGCCGTAGGGGAAATGAGTTCCGCACAGGTCGAAGTGGATGCAGAGATTAGCGGCGAACGGGCGTTGGAGACACGCGCGGATTTGAGGCAGGCGCGGTTGGCGCTGGAGCGGCAAGGTCTCACGGTGGATTACCAGCGCAATCAAACGCTGCCTTCGCTGGATTTGGTGGGCGGGTATGGAGTGGCCGCGAGTCGAGAAGATAGTTATGGAAACGTCTTGGATCAAATGGGATCAGCGGATGAGCCGTACTGGAATGTGGGAGTAACGCTTTCAATTCCGCTGGGCAACCGTGCGGCGCGGGCGCGGGCTGTGCAGAGCCTGGAGGTAGCCGACAGGATGCGGCTTCAGTTGCGGCAGCTTGAAGAAGGGGCGCTTGTAGAAGTGGATAATGCAGTGGCCTCGGTTGAGACCGGTTTTGAACGACTGGAGGCGACGCGGGAAGCGCGCTTGTACGCCGAGCAGGCCCTTGAGGCTGAACAGCGCAAGCTCGACAACGGCAAGAGCACCAGCTTCGTTGTGTTACAGCTCCAACGGGCCTTAACGCAGGCGCGCAACAGCGAGATCCAGGCCTTGGCCGACTATAACCGTCAGATGTCCGTGCTGGCCCTCGCCGAAGGTTCCATGCTGGAGCGACATGGTGTGATTATTGCCGGAGAATAAAGGCGCTTGCGGGGGAGATTATGGGGATGAATTTCCAGCATCTCAAATAGAGCGGGACAAAAAAACTCCGCCGGGCAGCCGGCGGAGGTATCAAGGGCCCGGTGGGCTCAGACCATTTCTGCTACTTCTTCGGCGATTTCGCGCGCGGCTTCAGCGGCCATTTCAAAGCGCTCAGCGGAATCAAAATGGCGGATGGTATTTTGGCCGTCTGCCCATGCGATTTGGATGTCATCGACGCCGATAAAGCCGAAAATGGCGCGGATGTCGGGGGTCAGGCCGTCAAGGACATCGCCTTCTTTATAGATTTCGTCGGAGGAAACCAGCAGTACGACGGTGCGCAGGTGGTGACAGGGAACGACCCCGTCGGGGCCAAGGTTGAACACCTTGCCGGGTACAATGACCTGATCCAGCCAGGCCTTCAGGATGGACGGCATGCTGTTGAGCCAGACCGGCAGCGTCAGCACCAGCACATCGGCATCCACCAATGCTTGAGCATTGTTGTTGGAGTAGTTGGCGGCGTTTTCTTCAGCCTTGGACGGGATATAGGCGGGATTGGCCACCGCCCCCCAGAAGTAGTTCAAGGCTTCTTCCGTCACAAAGGGCGGCTTGTTCTGGTAGAGATCGACGTTGTTGACGATCACATCTGGATTCTTCTCCGTCAGGGTCGTGAAAAACTCCAGCGCCAGCTTCTTGGAACTCGACGTATCCGCTGGCCGCGGATTGGCAATTACATGCAAGACATTCATACAGGAACTCCTATCGGGGTAAAAAAGTGAACAATCAGGGCGAGTTGATGCCACAAAAGGGCAGTCTAAGACAATGTTAAAATTCATTCAGCCCGAAAGCTCTTGAACAAGCGGGCGCACCGTGAATAATTGGAGACCATTTGCGAAAGGACGACTCATGAACATTCAGAACCTGTTTGCGGAGCGGATTGGCGGGGCGCAGTTCGGCCAGAACACAGCCATTTATAAGTTTGAGAAAATTAAGCGGGCAAAGATCGCGGCTCGTGCGGCGCATCCGAACGTGGAGATGTTGGATTTTGGCGTGGGCGAACCCGATCAGATGGCTCCCCGGGCCATCCGGCAGGCCTTGAAAAAGGCCGTGGACGATCCCGCAAACCGCGGGTATGCCGACAATGGCATTGCCGAGTTCAAGGCGGCGGCCACCCATTACATGGCCGAGTTCTTCGGCGTGGCCGATCTGGATCCGGCGACGGAAATTAATCACACCATCGGTTCGAAACCCGCACTGGCCATGATTCCGCTGTGTTTCATTAATCCTGGCGATGCCGTGCTGGCGACGATCCCGGGCTATCCCGTGCTGGCCACCCATACAAAATATTTGGGCGGGAGCGTTATTCCCGTGCCGCTGCTGGCGAAAAACAAATTTTTTCCTGATCTGAAGGCGCTGGGGCAGATGGACCTGTCGCAGGTGAAACTGTTCTATGTGAACTATCCGAACAACCCGACGGGGTCGGCGGCGACCGAAGAATTTTTCGATGAATTGATCGCCTTTGCGCAGAAGCACAATATTTTGATCGTGCAAGACGCAGCCTATGCCACACTGATCTATGGCCGGGAGCGATTGTCAATTTTGTCGCGTCCCGGCGGCAAGGAGGTGGCCATTGAACTGCACTCGATGAGCAAGAGCTACAACATGACTGGCTGGCGGTTGGGATTTGTTGCGGGGTCGGCGCCAGCGGTGGCGGCGGTGGCCGAGGTCAAGGACAACATCGATAGCGGCCAGTTCAAAGCCATTCAAAAAGCGGCCTGCGCGGGGATCGCCGATATCAAACTGTCCGAGAAGATTCGCGCGCATTACCAGCGGCGACTGCGTGGCTTGGTCAAGGTTCTCAAGGCGGCGGGGTTTAAGGCCAAAATGCCCGGAGGAACTTTCTATCTTTATGTACCGGCTCCGAAGGGGACGGCAGACGGACGGGTGTTTGCCAATGCCGAGGAGGCGACACAGTACTTAATACAAGACCTTTGCATTTCAACGGTCCCCTGGGATGACGCCGGGGCCTTTTTGCGCTTCAGTGCCACCTTCGAATCGACCGGTCGTGCCGACGACGCTCGGGTGCTCGACGAACTGGGGCGACGACTGGCCAGTGCTGGTCTCGTTTTCTGAGAAAGTTAGGAATGAACACCGCACCATTTGTTTTTTCCAAAGGTATCCAACTTACGGTTTATATTGATAACCGGAAAGGGACACTGGCCGCATTGGTTCAATTTCTTGGCAAGCATGGTGTGAATATTTATGGTCTGACCTTGGCCGATACCGAGGGACATGGCTATGTTCGACTGATTGTGGATGACACGGAAAAGGCTCGGCAACTGGTGGAAGATTCGGGCGAACTGGTCGGTGCGCGTGACGTCTTGCTCGTCCGCGTCGAAAACGAGCCCGGCCAGTTGGGCCGACTGCTGGCCACCTTGGCCGATCATAACCTGAATCTCGAATATGGTTATTCTTCGGGTGGCCCCGGCGGCGAAAAGGGGCTGGTCCTGGTGCCGTCGGACATGGATCAGGCTTTGGGGGCACTGGCGGAACTCAATGCCTGAGGACAACATGGACACACCCAAGATTAGTATCATTACCAGCACCTATAATCGCTCGGCGGTCCTCCGGCGCGCCATTGAGTCTGTCCGGGCCCAGCGGGGATTCGACAATTGGGAGATGTGTATCGTGGGTGACTGCACGCCCGACGACAGCGAAGCGGTCGTGGCGTCGTTTGGCGATCCACGCCTGCGTTTCTTTAATTTAGCGGTCAAGTCACCCCCCAGGGCGCATGGGGCCGTAGCCAAGAACCACGGTGTGTTCGAGATGGCGCGGGCACCATATATTGCCTACCTCGACGACGACGACGAGTATCACCCAGATTTTTTACGCGTGATGATGGCCGCGGTGGCTGCGCACCCGACCCAACCCGTTTTCTACTGCCGCTGCCAGTATCGCGACAAACAAACAGGTCGGCGTATCTTCGGAAATCCCTTCCAGCGTTGGCTACACCGTTGGGATCGCGAAAAACTGGCGCGCTATAATTTCATTAATACAGCCAATGTAATTCATACCAAGGCCCTGATTGATAAAGTCGGCGGGTGGGACCCCGCAGACTATTTCGACGATTACGATTTATGGAAACGGATGAGTGTGGAATGCGATTTCCATTATGTGAACCGAGCGCTGGTTATAACACATGTCGGCGACTGTCCACCATTTTTGAGGCGTCTGGTTACCAAGGGATGGAATATTTTGCGCCACGGGCGGCGTTTGCAGGATCAGGGGTAGGCTGGCTAGCGCGAGGTCCCCTGCTGGATCAGCTGGATCAACACCTTGGCTAAGGGATGGGGCGGTACCGCCAGCTGAATCTTACGATTGATTCTTTTAACGAATCCGCCTGCCTGCAGTGTGCGCAGGTGGACGTGAAAAGGGTGGGCGGGAATGCAAACCGCCAGGTGCAGTTCTGAAATTTGGAGAGGTCCTTTCAAAAGATGGCGGACCAGCCGGATGCGTCGCTCATGGGCAAGACCGGTGGCGATGGTTGCCATGTCGGCATCGCGCTCCGGAGGGAACATGGCGAGGGCGGATTGGATGGCTTTGAGGAGAGGGGCCGCGCTGGCCACTTGAGGATCGGCAGCCATGCGATAGATCAAACGAACGCCATGGCGTTCGGCTTGGAGCAGGCCGCGAGACTGAATCCGGCGTAAATCCTGGCTGGCGGCAGATTCGCCGATGCCCACGATGCGTCCGAGTTCTGTTACACATTCGCCAGGATGGTCATGCAGTGCCCTCAAAAGATGGATGCGGGTGGTCCCGGCAAGCATTCGGCAGGTGCGCCACAAGGTGGGATTGAGTTTTTTCATGCGAGGCCTCCAAGGAATTATTCCGCAATATTCATAGTCCAATAATTATAATAAGTGAAGTCTATTAATTATAATTAATAGTATATCCCTGTGGTAAAAATTGAATCATACTGTTAGGAAATGATGCCGGAGGGTCTGGGCGTTATAGGGATATGGGCGTTTACACAGGCTGGAAAATGCCCAAACGGTTGATTTTTGGCTGCGCGGGTGTATGGTTGCGCATCTAACTAAAGGATTTTTTCATGGCTTGGCATTATAGCGAAAAGACAAAGCAGCTCTTCATGGATGCGGTGCAGGGGAAGCCTGGAACGCATTTAGGAGAAATTGAAAATGCGGATGGCGTAGGCCAGCATGGCTCCATTGTTTGTGGCGACGCGCTTAAATTTACATTTCGCGTCCGCAAGCATGAGGACCCGCTGAAGGATATTATTGCCGAGGCGAGGTATCTGACGTTCGGATGCACGTCGGCTATTGCGGCGTCGGAAGCACTTTGTGCACTGATCGAGGGGCAGGAAATGACGCCGATTCAGGCGCTCAAAATCAAGAATCAGGACATTGTCGATTTTCTGGAAGGGCTTCCCCAACAGAAGATTCATTGTTCGGTTATGGGGGCGGAGGCGTTGGAGGCGGCGGTGGTTGACTGGGCCCACAAGCGCGGGGTGGACTTGGCGGCTCAGGGTGTCAAGTTGACTGGAACCGGGGCAGAGGAGGACGAAGGACGCGTGGTGTGCAAGTGCTTTGGCATCACCGAACCCTATCTACGGCGAAAAATCAAAGAATTGAATCTGCGGACCATCGACGACATTGTATCGGCGCTGAAGGCCGGCGGCATGTGCGGGGCCTGTCGCTATGCGCCTGGGGGCTTGCAGGATATTCTCAACGAGACTTGGGGCTCCGGCGAACCGGCTCCAACCACCTTGGCGACTGCGCCGGTGGACGACACTGGTCCCTCAACCTTCCTGCTTTATCGGCAGATTGAGAAGGTCATTGAGGACACGGTGCGCCCCGTGCTGAAGGGTGACGGGGGGGACATCGAACTGGTAGACATCAAGGGGTGGACAGTTTATTGCGCGCTGCGGGGGGCGTGCGCGGGTTGCATGGGCGCGGCGCGTACTTTGCAGTTGATCGTGGAGCAGACGCTAAAGGATCAGGTGGATAAACGCATCCGCGTGGTCCCGGTCTGAGCGAGTGGCGACGATGAGCACAGCGCAACCCATCTACGCGGATAATAACGCGACCACGGCGGTGGCACCCGAGGTGGTGGAGGCCATGCAGCCATTCTTCGGGCCGGAGTTTTACAATCCGAGTTCGATGTACGAGCCGGCCCTGAGCGTGGCGCAGGCGATCAAAACGGCGCGCCAAACGGTCGCCACGTTCTTGGGGGCAGCGGACCCCGCGGAGGTGCTGTTTACCTCCTGTGCAACGGAGAGCAACAACACCGCCATTTTTGGAGTGGCTGCGGCAAATCCTTCGCGCAAGCACATTTTGACGAGCGCGGTAGAGCATCCGTCGGTGCTGGAGGTGTGCAAGGAGATGCAGCGGCGCGGGTATGAGGTGACGTATCTGCCTGTGGACCGCCAAGGACGAATATCGACCGCGGACTATGTCCGTGCGTTGCGGCCGGACACCTTGCTGGTATCGTTGATGCACGCCAACAACGAAACGGGCGTGGTGTGGCCGGTAGGCGAATGGGCGCGAATTGCCAAAGAGACGGATCCGCGAATTGTGTTCCATACCGATGCGACGCAGACGGCAGGCAAGTTACCGCTGGATCTTTCCGCGGAGTGGCCGCATGTGGACCTGCTGTCATTTTCGGGGCACAAGATGCATGCGCCAAAGGGGGTGGGCGTCTTGTACGTGCGGCGCGGGACGCCGTTGCGTCCTTACCTGCTGGGCGGCCATCAGGAGGGGGGGCGGCGCGGCGGAACGGAAAATGTTGCCTACATTGCGGGGCTGGCGCGGGCGTGCGATCTGGCAGTGGAGCATCTGCCCGACATGGCGCGCATTGCGGCGCTGCGCGACGGATTGCAGGATGAGCTGTGCCGGGTCATCTCCCATGTGGAAATCAATGGTGACGCCGTGGAGCGCACACCGAACACGCTCAACCTGTCCTGCCACTATATCGAGGGCGAAGCGATGCTCTACGAGCTGAATGGCTATGGCGTCTACGCCAGCACGGGCAGTGCGTGCTCGAGCGGCTCGCTGGAACCCAGCCACGTGCTGAAGGCGTTGGGGGTGCCGTTTACGGCGATGCATGGATCGATCCGCCTGAGCTTCAGCGCCTACACCACGGCGGCAGAGGTGAAGCGTATTGCCGAGGTATTCCCGCTGATGGTGGCGAGTCTGCGGCGGATGTCGCCCTACTGGGATCAGAAAAATAATTGTCCGCGCGCGACCACATGAAGAGCACGCGGGGCGGCTGGCGCGGACCTGATTCACCCACGGGGCAAGCCCATGGGGGGCTAAGGAGCGTGGGCGTTGCGGCGAGTTTTCCACGCTATGGAAACTTTTTGCGACTATTTTCCACGCTATGGAAAAATATCTTCCACACTGTGGAAAAATGGGGTGAAAACTTCCACGCTATGGAAGATTATTTGAAGAATGTTGCCGCTACGTTCGCTTTGCTCTCTCACTCGAAGCGCAGTGCGCTTCGCTCTAGACCTCGCGTTCACCCTTCGTCCCGCAGATGCGGGACTCGGGTTCGGCACTCGGCTATTCCACGCTATGGAAGATCCCGCAGGCGCGGGACCACACTGTGGAAAACGGTCGCGGCGGGCGGGGTGGCCCTCGCCATCGGGGCGGGGTGGGCGGAAGCGGAAACGGCGCCCAGCGGCGAGCAGACCTCCTTTGGGTTGGGGATATGGTGCGAGTTCATGCCATATGCGCAGGTGGTCGAGCATCTGCCGCTGTTGGCGGCTTACGACTGTGAGTTGATTTTGCATGTGCGTTCGGAGAGTCTAGAGGATCCGGATTTCGCGCGACTGCTGCGGGCGGCGGAGCGGGCCGAGGTCGCGGTGGTGGCGTGGCTGCTGCTGCCGGTCGAAGAGCATTTGTATGTGGGGCAGGCCAGTGTGGAGGCGCCCCGCAAGTTGGCGCGGCG
>JAVEUJ010000207.1:0-2862 GCA_034005635.1 Kiritimatiellia bacterium
AGCCTACGCTCGCAGCGCAGCGGAGAACGTAGGCTGCCCGCCGTAGTCCGTCCAACGGGACGGCGCAGGAGGGCTAGAGTGAATGACGCGCTGCGAGACTCCGGCTGGCAAGCCAGCAATGTTGCCGCTACGCTCGCAGCGCAGCGGAGAACGTAGGCTGCAAGCCATGAAAATGACTACCGTATATCGTTTGCGAAGCGTTCCAAACCCTGAACAGGGATACACTGGGCTGACCGATGATCTTTCCGCCCGGTTGAAGAAGCACAACGAAGGCGGTGTGCCATCAACGGCCTCATTCAAACCCTGGCGCGTCGAGTCAGCCCATGCCTTTGCCTCTCGCGAAAAAGCTGTCGCCTTCGAGCGTTACCTCAAAACCGGCTCCGGTCGGGAGTTTGCCCGGCGACACTTCTGATTGAATCCAAAGGCAGGCGCTTATCGCTAAAGATCAAGAGCAACTCTGTTTGTTAAGCCGAAGTCATAAGACCCGGCACTCCAACGGCACTCTCGCGAGAAAATGAGCAGAAATCTCCACGGGCAACCACGCCTCCACCTGTTACCCGCGGGCCGGGCGAGGCGTTGAAAAAGTTGTTATGGGGGGGAAACGCATCTACTGATAAGTACTTATTGGCACACCTCATTATAAACATATAGCTATATGTCTATATGAAAAAACGTCACGGGTGAGGTAAGGTGGTTTTGCGGGATTGAACGTGCCCGCGGAAAGGATGTCCATGGAAGGTTTGAATTTGAAGACACGGATACAGTTGAACGATGGCTATGCCATCCCGCAGTTGGGGCTGGGGGTGTTCCAGTTGGAAGAAACCGGATCTTGTGAGCGGGCGGTTGCCGCGGCGCTGGAAGCTGGTATCCGGCATATCGACACGGCATCCGGCTATGAGAATGAAGCCGCCGTAGGCCGGGCCATCGCTGCCAGCGGTATCGATCGTGACGACCTGTTCGTGACTACTAAATGTTGGATCGACGACTACGGGCGGGACCAGACGCGCCGGGCGTTCGACATCAGCCGCAAAAAGCTGGGGTTGGACGTCATCGATCTCTATCTGCTGCACTGGCCGGTGGATTCCACGTTCATGGAGGCCTGGGAAACGCTGGTCGATCTGCGTGCGGAGGGCAAGGTCCGGTCCATTGGAGTGAGTAACTTCACCGTGCGGCGGTTTGAGGAATTCTTTTTCAGCCGTACGGACGTTGTTCCGGCAGTCAACCAGGTAGAACTGCATCCCTTCAATAACCGGGCAGATGTCCGCGCCTATTGCAGCAGCAAGGGCATCGCCGTGGAATGTTATTCGCCGCTGGCGCGCATGAAGGGAATGGACCATCCCGAACTGGCTGCGGTGGCGGCCGAATGCGGCAAATCGCTGGTGCAGATCGTGATCCGCTGGCACTTGCAGCATGGCTTGGTGGTGATTCCCAAGTCGCAGCATCCGGACCGCATCCGCGAAAACGCCAACGTGTTTGATTTTGTTCTGACGGATGATCAGATGCGCCGGATTGATGCCCTGAACGAGGATCGGTTTGTGATTGGCTGGCGTCCGGGCGGGGAGGAAAACTGGTATTAGGTAAAGGGCAACAGAGCCATATTCTTGACAGGATTAACAAGATTTTCAGGATTGTAAAACAGGCAATTATGAGAGGAAAAAAGCCGGGAAAGAAATCTGAACCCATGACCTCAGACAAGAAGGGTCGGAACAGCCAACTACGAATGATACGAATTTTACGAATGAGATTTCTGGAGGGGCAGCTTGCCCTGCCGTGGCGGGGCTCCGTCCTGCCCGGGATCGAGAGCGAAGCAGCCGGGGAATAAACTACGAAAATCGCGAAAGACGCGAAAGCGTGGGGGGAGAAGATGTAATAGCCGGAGAAGAAGCTACGGATTTCGCAGATTGCGCGGATGGGATTTCTGAGTGTAGCGTGGACCTCTGGTCCGCGCCGGGGCGGAACAAGCCGGGGAATAAACTACGAAAATCGCGAAAGACGCGAAAGCGTGGGAGGGGGGGGGAAGCCTTGGCGCAGGTTGGAGTTTGTCGAGGGATCTCGGCATTGTTCCGCCGGTGGGCCGTTGGGGCAGGGCCGAGATGGTTCGACTGTAGCGCTGCGCGCCTGCGCTCACCATGACAGGCGGGGGATTGACGACCAACAACCAACCATTAAACCGGGTTGTTATTCCGCGGGCGGTGGTGCGGTGGGGAGTTTACGAAAGGAATAGGCGGGTTTGGTGCTGAAAAAGCTGGGATCGTCGATTTGAGCGCGAACAAAAGCCTCGGCGTCGAGGGTTGTGCCGGTCAGGAGATAGCCATCGCTCTGGGACCCGCCGGGCAACAGAGAGAGGTTGGCTTTTATGGCGCGGTCGTCGAAAGTTTCCAGATCGGGGGTAAACAAGGTCAGGGTGTCATCCCTAAGGTCGGCCCGTAGCAGGAGGTATCCCGGCACGAGGGCCAGGCCCTCCACTTCGTCGGGCCCCGCCACGAGCAAGAGGGTCTCGCCAATCCGGTGCAGGGTGGCGGTGAAGCGCGAGACGGTGTCGCCGTCGGTCAGCATCAGGCGGTATCCTTCCGGGGAGCCGCCGATAAACAGCACCTTGTTCTCGACGGCAGTGTGCCATGTGCCAAGCAGGGTGGGCTCATCCACGCGGGTTTCGGCGGACAGCCACGGATGGACGGAGCGGATCAGACAGCCGGAGACAAGCAGTGCGGCTGCCAGGGACCGGATGATCAGGCGGATGGTTTTCATGAATTGGTCTCCGATTGGGGTTCACCAACAGCTTAACCCGTTTTTTACAGCGGGGAAAACTATTTTGATGTTGCGCGGGATCGATGATCAACGGTCAGCAACCGGGCAGCCGGA
>JAVEUJ010000208.1:0-2859 GCA_034005635.1 Kiritimatiellia bacterium
CTGTTTGCCTATTTGCATCTGGTGGGGTTGCCGGCCTATGTGACCGACGGATTTCTTGATCGGATGGCCCAGCGCGGCTACGTCCTGCAAATCAAGCGCCTCACGCTGGAAATTGATCGCGGGCTGGTGGCCAGCGATGTGCGCATGTTCGCCTCGGCCCACGCCGCAGAACCTTTTTTGACCGCCCAGGAACTCACCCTGGCGCTGGACCCCAGCGCGTTGCTTCGCCATCGCCGATCTGTTCCGGTTTTGGGTATTGTGGATGGCAAGTTGATTGCCCAACTGGGCACGGAACGTTTTGGCGCCCGGAAAGGGGCCCGCTCGCTCACGGCGGAACAAATTCATCTGCGATTTTCCGCAGCGGAGCAGGAAATCAAGTTGCGCGAATTCCATGCCCATCTGCTGGGCATCCAGTTTAGTGGACGTGGGACGGTATACCTGCCACCACCCGCTGTAGAAGATGACCTGGACCGTACCCCGCCGCCACCGGGAGGCACCCCCCTGACAGCCGTGTTGCAGGGCATCGAAGATGCTCCCGACTGGGTGCTGCGCCTGGTGGAACACGTCAATGCCTTGAGTTTCAATTCCCCGCCAACGGCGGAATTTGTCTTCGCGGTTTATCCCGCCCATCCGCAATCCAATGTCGCATCTTTCCTGCTGGACGGCCCCGACGGGGGCCGACTCAAAGGCGTTGAAATTGATCGCTTCCGCCTCGATGCCTCATGGAAAGAGCAGCGACTCCACATTCCCGACTTACAACTGCACCGCGGCGATGACCATGTTGGTCTATCGGGCTGGTGGGAAACCGACAGCCAAACGGTGTCCGCTCATTTGGTCAATACCCTCCCCTTGAATATCTATCTCAATCTGCTGCCACCGACCCTGCGCCAGCCAGTTTCCGCTGTAATTCAGGACCCGTCCTTTCCGCTACATGTAGAGCTTCAGGTCGGACCGGCCCCCTTGGCCAGCGCTATTGAAACTGTGTCGGGCCGTATCGTGGCCTCCAAAGCGCGCATCCAGGACATTCCCATCGAGCATCTTGATTTTTCGTTTTCTCGGCAAGGACCACTACTCCGCTTGGAGTCTGGACGACTGCAGTTGGATTCCGGGACGGGGGCGAGCTGCCTGCAGCTCCGAGAAGCGGAATTCCGCTTCGACACCCTCGGTTACCAAGGGCATGTAACCGGCACCCTCAATCCGCATGTTCTGAAACCAGTTTTGACGCCGAATTTCCGTGCTATTGTAGACTGGTTCGGCATCCAGGAACCGCTGCAAGGCGATGTCCAGATCGGCGGCACTCTTGGCGATCCGGCCGTCTCCTGTTATGGACCGGTGCAGGCGACCAACTTCACAATTCGCGGCGTGGCCATCGATTCTCTGGTGGGCGATCTAAATATCAGCAACGAAGTCATGCATCTAACGGGCGTCACCCTCACCCGCCCAGAAGGTCTAGCTCGGGGCGACGCCCACATGGCATTTTCCAATCAGACGCTACGCCTGGATGTCGATAGTCGGCTCGATCCGCGCGCGGTCGCCGAAATGCTGGGACCCGCTGTCGCCGATTTCATGGCCCCTTTTCAGTTTAATGGGCCGACTCATGTTCAGGTCAGCGGACTGCTCGACTATTGCAACTTCTCACTGAACCAATTGCAGGCGCATGTGGAAGCTCAAGGGTTTGGCTATGACCGGTGGGTGGCCGACACCGCGCAGTTCGATCTAGAGGTCATCGGCCATCGGTTGCGCTTCACGAATGTCACGGCCACGGCGTATGGCGGCACTCTCTCGGGCCACGGCGCCCTCTATCCGGTCGGCCGTGACGATCACTGGCGCTATGAGATCAATGGCCAGGTCACCGGGGCACGCCTCGACGACCTGCTGGCCGCCTCGCTGAAAAAACCGCCGGGAAATCTGCGCGGCATCTTGGAGGCCACCGGCCGCTTGGCGGGCTATATTGGCGTGGGGACTGGCCCCCTGGCGACCGGAACCGGACAGATTAAAATCCGCAATGGCTTGCTGTTTGAAACCAAACTGTTCAGCGGCCTAACGACCATTCTTGGTAAAATCTTTCCCCAGACAAGTCTCTTTGCCCAAACCGACGCCCGCGGCAGTTTTGCCATTCGCAACAGCCGCATCTATTCGCAGGACATCGAACTGATGGGGACTATCTTCAGCGTCAAGGCCTCGGGCCGCTATGGTTTTGATGGCGACCTGCGGTTTCGCGTCGAAGTCCAGCCCTTGCGCAAAGGGCCCGTGGCAGCCCTGGTCCGCTTGGCCACCCTCCCGGTGACCCGCCTGCTGGAGTTTCGCCTGACCGGCACGTTTGAAGACCCCCGCTGGCGTCCGACCAATCTCAACCCGGCCGACCTTTTTGATTAGCCGTCGACGGTTGAATGGCTCTCCTTACTCCGCCCTCTTAATACAATTATTCTCGCCAAGTGCGCCAAGCCTTGTCGCTCCCTTAGCATAGAGTTTTCCACGCTATGGAAAACTATTTCACGATTCTTCCACGCTATGGAAGATCCCGCGCATGCGGGACCACACTGTGGAAAACTTGGCTCTCGTAGCGTGGACCTCCCGGTCCGCGCCTCTTCCAGTTCTGTTGCACGGCTTCTTCTGCCCGGCGCGGGCCAGAAGTCCACGCTACGGGGAGCCCCTTCCCCTTTTCGTATAATCCGTATGGCTGCCCATCCCCCGAGCTTGTACCGGCGTGCTTAAGATTGTACAGCTATAATAGCTGCCCCGCCAACCTAACCATCCCCGGGGCAAGCCCGGGGGATTTTCCCAATCCTTCGCAATCCTGTTAATTGCCACTCCGTTCGCAACGCTCACTCGTTCGCTCCGTCAGCGGAGCGCTATAGA
>JAVEUJ010000077.1:0-11239 GCA_034005635.1 Kiritimatiellia bacterium
ATTGATCGGGGGGCGCCGCCGGACGGCGGGGTTGGTGGGTGGTGGTTCATGGGTGATGGAAATTGTTGGTCGTTGGTTGTTGATCGAATCCGAGAATCCCATCCGTGAAATCCGTAGCTCGGCTGTTACAGCTGTTTGCCCCTTTCCAATCCTGGAAATCCTGTAAAAAAAATGGCCCACTTGAATGTTGAATGTTCGATGTTGAATGTTGTGAACTTCCCCTCCCCTCCCTTCGCGTCTCTGCGCCTTTGCGTGAGACCGGCTGTTCCGGAAAATTGAATATTGAACATTGAATATTGAATATTGTTGAACATTGATCCCCCCCCCCCCGGGGCTTGCCCCGTGGGTGAATCAGTCGAAGGTTATTCGCCATCACCCGCGATTGACTATTGACAGCAGCCGCCGGTTTTTCTAGGGTTTGCGCAAGTTTTCCAACCGGGCTGCATCCCGGTGGCCCGCTCTCAAGCGGGATTTTGCATTCAAAGGTAGGTGAATACCCCTCTATGACAGAAGTAAAAGTCAGGAAAGGTGAGAGCGTTGAAAAAGCGTTGCGCCGCCTGAAAAAGAAACTAGACCGCGAAGGCACGATGCGTGACATCCGCGCCAAACGGCATTTCGAGAAACCCAGCGAAAAGCGTCGCCGCCAAGCGGCCCGCGCTCGTATCAATGCTCGTCGTGCTACCCGCGAAGCGGCTCTGTAACAACTGCCACCCTCTGGGCCGGATTTAAATCCGGCTCATTTTTTTGTACCCAGTCCCCCGCGTCCGCCCCTCAGACGCATCTGAGTTTTGCACAAATTCACTGATTATGCTAAGAACAGGCCCATTATGAAAATTCTTGTTATCAACGCCGGTAGTTCGTCCATTAAGTATCAACTCATGGACCTTACCGACGCCCATCACTACACCCTGCTGGCCACGGGCCTCGTGGAAAAAATAGGCGAACCCACAGGACGCGTCACGCATAAAACCCTCAGCGCCGGACACGAAAGCAAGTACGTCGAAGAAGAACATCTGCCCAGCCATCGCGAAGGAATGTCCCGGGTTGTAGCCCTATTGACGGACCCCGAAAAAGGCGTCATCCGCGACGCCGCGGAAATCGAGGGCGTCGGCCACCGCGTTCTGAGCTGCGGCGAAGTCTATAGCTCTACCGTCCGTGTCACCCCCGAGGTCAAGACCGCCATCCGCGATTTCTTTCCGCTGGGCCCGCTGCACAATCCACCCAACTTGATGGGCATCGAGGTCGCCGAAGAATTTTTTCCCCATGCGCCCCAGGTGGCCATCTTCGACACCGCCTTCCACCAAACCATGCCCCCCAAGGCCTTTCTCTACGCCGTGCCTTACGACTGGTACACGACCTACCGCCTGCGCAAGTACGGCTTCCACGGCACCTCGCATAAATTTGTCACCCAGGAAACCGCCGGCTATCTCGGTCGGGCCCTTGATCAAATTAATCTCATCAGCATTCACCTCGGTAATGGATGCTCTATGGCCGCGGTCCGCGGCGGAAAATGCGTCGACACCTCCATGGGCGTCACCCCCCTCGAAGGCCTGGTCATGGGCACGCGCTCCGGCGACATCGATCCCGCCGCGCTCGAATACATCATGGGCCAAACCGGCATGGATATCCATCAGATGGTCGACGCCCTCAACAAAAAATCCGGTCTCAAGGGCATCTGCGGCGTCAACGACATGCGCGAAGTGGTCGAGGCCGCCGCCGCGGGCAGCGAGTCCGCCAATACCGCTTTGGACCTGTTCGCCTATCGTAT
Source organism: Kiritimatiellia bacterium (assembly GCA_034005635.1). Taxonomy (GTDB): domain Bacteria; phylum Verrucomicrobiota; class Kiritimatiellia; order CAIQIC01; family Lenti-01; genus JAAZFE01. The sequence continues at coordinate 1,769 of JAVEUJ010000077.1, forward strand.
CCAAAAATATATCGGCGCTTACATGGCCGTGGTGCCCGATCTGCATGCGCTCGTTTTCACTGCCGGGATCGGCGAGAACTCCTTCACAGTGCGCGAACGCATCTGTCGCGGCTTGGAGCATCTCGGGGTGCGCATCGATATCGCGCTCAATCAGGCGCCCTCGCGCCAGCCGCGCGAAATTCAGCAGGCCGGTGCTCCACTTAAAATCCTGGTGATGCCCACGAACGAAGAGCTTCAAATCGCCCTCGAAACCAAACAAATTATCGAAAAGTCCTGACCGCTCATGTCCCACTCGCCCCCCCAACCGGGCCGCCCGCATTTTCCACAGTATGGAAGATTTTTAGGCCAATCTTCCATGCTATGGAAGAAAAGTTTCCATAGCGTGGAAAATCCGGTGGCCGCGCTTCCCCGGCGCCAGAGCCGGGTCTTCCGTCATATGCTGGGCGCGGGCGCCGTTGCTCTGGCCTCTTTTTGCCTGCCCCCTCCGCTGCTGGCCGCAACGGCCCCTGCCCAGTTGATGATCGGCCAGGGCGAAGCCTGGGTGCGCGAATTTTTCCCGCCCTCCGGCGAGCGTGATATTGAGCACATCGCCTGGTCCCATCCGCCGCCAGGTATAGATTTGAATAGCCTGCAGGTGTGGAGTGTTGGCCGCCTGTGGCCCGTGCGCGACTGGGGCTGGCGCGCATCTGCGGCACCGGACACCGTCGCAGATGAATTGGCTCCGGTGGTCTGGACACCACGCGATGCCGACACCATTCGCCTGCCCGCGCGCAACGTGCTGGACATCACCCTCGACCGCCCCATGTCCCATCGCATGGGTCATTCCCTGACCTACCGTCTGCCCGGCCTCAACTGGCGGACATTCTATCGCATCGTCGTGCGGGGCATCGGTCCGGAATCCATCCAAAGTGTCCAAGTAGACGTCGATGCCCATGTGCAGATCCGCAACGAAACCCCGGCCACCTTTGCCAACGCCCGCCTCTCGCTAACCGGCAGCGACGCTACGCTCCACTCCCGGCCCAAACCCTTTGGGTTGCTCGCCCTCAATCCCGACACGCCCCTCTCAGACCTCTGGCTGTTCAATCCTACCCCCCCACCCCGGCTGCCCCATCACTATCCCCTCAACGCATCGGCCACTATCCCACCTCACCAGGAAGTAGATTTACTCTTCGCCCGAGTTATCCGCAAACCGGCCCTCATCGTACATCTGTGCGATTCCGACCACATCCCCTCGCCGACGCAAAGCGGCGGGCTGCCACTCCAGCGGCTGCTGCAGATTCCCAACACGGCCGCCAATGGCCTCGGATTCCCTCTGCCTCCCGGCCGTGCGGAACTCTTTCTGGGTCGAGCCCACGGGGCCCCGTTGCAAACCGGGCATGTCAACCACACTCCCCATCCCGGTATGCTTCAGATTGATATGGGACCGACGGAGACCGTGCGTGCCACCCGCCAAGCCGCTGTGGAGGTGCCGCTGCCCGAGGGGGCCTGGCAGGCCGATTATTCCATCACGCTCGTCAACCGCCTGGAGTCGCCGGTGCAGGTGATCGCCATCGAAAAACCGGATACGCCGATGGAATGGCGGTTGGTTCGTTCCTCGATCCCCTGCAACGCCACCACCCGCGAATTACGTTTTGAACTCACCCTGCCGCCCAACTCCACCCGAACCCTCACCTACCGCCTGCGCCTGACCGCCAGCCACACCTGACCGCCATGCCTGACCACCCCGGAGCTGCCCCTATGATCACCACCCACATCACCACCCTCGGCCCCGTGCCCCATCCGTCCCCGCTTGCCCTGAATACTATCGCCGGCGACGCCATCAGCAACTTTGTCCCGGATGGCACCCGTGTCCGCCATCAACTGATCATTCCCCCGGGGGCCACTGAAGACACCACCACCTATTTTGAAAAAGCCGGGCCGCGTTCACAGCTCTTTTTCAATCCAGCCACCACGCGCGCGGCCATTGTCACCTGTGGCGGACTCTGCCCTGGCATCAATAATGTCATCCGCTCCGCTTTTCTCGAATTGCACTTCAACTATGGCGTGCCCCATATTCTAGGCATCCGCCACGGCTTCCGGGGCCTGACCGCCCGCGGCGAGCCACCGATTGAACTCACGATCGACCTGGTCGAAGACATCCACCGCGACGGTGGCTCAATCCTGTCGTCCTCCCGCGGACGGCAAGACACCGGCGAGATGGTGGACTTTCTGGTCCAGCATCAGATCGATATTCTGATCTGTGTCGGCGGCGACGGCACTCAGCGCGGCACCCATGAAATTGCGAAGGAAGTCCTCCGCCGACAGCTCCCCATTGCCGTGGTCGGGGTGCCCAAAACTATCGATAACGACATTCAATTTGTGGACATGACCTTTGGCTATTTCAGCGCCATTGAATCAGCGCGCGCCATTCTCGACGGCGCACACTGCGAATCCAAGGGCGCCCCCAACGGTATCGGGCTGGTCCAAGTCATGGGCCGCGACTCCGGGTTCATTGCTGCGGGCGCTGCCGCGGCCTCCCAGGAAGTAAATTTTGCGCTCATCCCGGAAATCCCCATCCAGCTCGAGGGCCCTAAGGGATTTCTGGCCACGCTGCACCGCCGGATCCTCGACCGCCACCATGCCGTAATTGTCGTTGCCGAAGGTGCCGGACAAGACTTGATGGATGGAACCGAAGAAACAGATAAATCCGGCAACCCCAAGAAAGCCGATATCGGCCTATTCTTGCGCGATCAAATTTTGTCCTATTTCAAGGAACACGGCACCGAGGTCAACCTCAAGTATATTGATCCCTCCTATATTGTGCGCTCGGTTCCCGCCAATTCGCAGGATGCACAATTATGCGATGGATTCGCCCGCCACGCGGTTCATGCCGCCATGGCCGGCAAGACCGATCTCATCATCGGCCTGTGGCACATGGTCTTTGTTCATGTGCCCATCGCCACCGCCACCGCCGGCTGCAAACAAGTCGATCCCGAAAGCGAACTCTGGCGCGCCGTCATGTCCGCCACCGGCCAACCTCCCGTCTGGAGCTAGCACATCTTCATTGGTCTATAGTCGCGCCCAGCGAACACCTACAAATTGCCCCCGCGTAGGGGGTCGAGCTTGCTCGCCCCCCCCCCGCCCCCCTCTGCACTACAATCCCTCCAAACTGTGTTTTTAAAACACGTTTCTCATTCTGCCATTGCCATACGCCATTTTGTGTCAGCGGATACTACGACAAGAAATACAGCGCCAACTTTTCGGCGTTTCCCCTTGAACATTGAAGATTCCTTGTTGAATATTGTCTCCCTCTCCCCTCCCTCTTTTCCTCTCCCCCTCTGTGCCCCTCGGTGACCCTCTGTGGTTAAACCGGCTTTCTTCCTGCTTTCCTGCTGTTTCCTGTTTTCCTGCTAAATTCCCCCTCCGCTCCCTGCCCCTTTGCGCCTTCGCGTCTTGGCATGAGACCGGGTGGTTAATCTGTTCATGAGTTCTTGAGTTCAGATTCATTCCCGGCTCCCCCGACCTTCCCCCATTCGTAACCATCAGTGTTCATCCGTGGTTAAATTCTCTTCTTTGGTTGCGGCTTGCCGCGCTGTGAGCTTTGCGATCTTAGCGAGAGAATGGATTCGATCCCGGCTCATCCGGAGGATTCGCCCTACCTTGAAATCCTGAGAATCTTGTAACTCCTGTCAAAAAATACAGGGACCCAAGAGCTTTTGCTTTGTGCCTCCACTGGGAAAAACCGTACGGCGGTCATTTTTGTATCTTCGGCGGCGAACAAGTGGGTTATGTACGTAAAACGGTTTACGCCGTCGGGCGCGGCGACTGGCCGAGTGCATTTTGGTCTCGCCAAACTCGTTTGTCTTTGTAACAGTGATTAGGATTTTTCACGGATTGGACAATTATGGTCTCTTTTATCGCAACAACGTGCTTCTCATTGGCCATTTACCTCTTGTTGGCAGCCGGGTCCGGCCGCTGGCTGGGGCTCTGGTCCGGTGCGGACCTGCTGGCGGGCATTTTAATTGCGCTGATCGTCGGGTGGGTGGCGCACTCCTTTTTTTGTGATCCTCGCCGCCGCGCCGCGCTACAACCAATGCGCTGGGTCCGGGCCATCGGCTACGCCTGCGGCCCCTTCTTTTTGGAAATGGCCAAGGCGAACGTGGATGTGGCCTATCGCGTCATCACGGGACGCATCCGCCCGGGAATCGTCCGGGTGCGCTCCGGCATGCAAACAGATCTGGGCCTGCTGATGCTGGCCAACTCTATCACCCTCACCCCCGGCACCCTCACCGTCGACATCGATGAGGACACCCATGATTTGTTTGTCCACCTCATCAATGTTCCGGCCGGCATCGAAACCCGCGATTCGCTGGAGGCACGCGAGGTCTTTTCCACATTCGACTGCCCAAGTTGGATCCGGAGGATCGCCGAATGAGTATTTGGATATTCACGGTAACCGTACTGGCGGCGCTCATGCTGCTGGCCATGGTGCGGCTCATCAAGGGCCCCACCTCGGCTGACCGGGTGGTCGCCCTCGACGCCATCAACACCCTCGTCGTCGCCTCGATGATCCTGCTGGCGGCGGCCTTCCGCCAAACGCTGTTTGTCGATGTGGCCATCGTCTATGCCATGCTGTCGTTCGTGGGCACGCTGTATATCGCCAAATACCTCGGAGGCGAATTGTGATCCTCAACCTGTTGATCGGCATTGCCATTGCGATTGGCCTGTTTTTCCATACCCTGGGAGTGGTCGGCATCTTGCGCTTTCCCGACGTCTATACGCGCCTGCACGCCGACACCAAGGCCACCACGTTCGGCTCCATTTTCACCTCGTTGGCCGTCGTTCTTTACGCCTTGGGCCGTTTCTTTGAAACCACTGACGGCCAGTATGTCTCGCTAATCCTCCATACGCTCATCGCCGTGGTCGTGCTGGCTATTACCAACGCCACGGGCGCGCACGCCATCGCCCGGGCCGCCCTCCGTCGCGGCCATCAACCGGTGCAAGCCGTCGTCAACAAATTGGAGACTCCCGCGCCATGACCCCACTGCTGCTGCTGCAAGCTCTCATTCTGATCGGGTTGATCATCACCGCCGGGCTGGTCATTGCCTTTAAGGACCTGCTGTCCTCGGCTATTGCTTTTTCCGCCTTTAGCCTTCTGCTGGCCATCGAATTCTATCTGCTACAGGCCCCCGACGTGGCTATCGCCGAGGCCGGCATTGGCGCCGGCCTGACCACCGCCATCTTCATCATCGCCATCCGCGGCACCCAGCGGTTCGAGGAGAAGAAGTAATGCGCACTACCCTGTTCGCGGCCATCCTGATCGTCCTGCTGGGCGGCTTTCTTCATATCGCCACCGGGCTGTCGTTTGGACGACCGATCCGATCTGACATGGACGACTATTTTCTGCGTCATGGCCAAGACCAGGCTGCGGCCAACAATGTGGTCACCTCCATTGTCTTCGACTTCCGGGGCTTCGACACGCTGGGCGAAGCCACCGTGCTGTTCACCGCCGTGCTGGGCGTCGGCATGATGTTCCGCAAACTCAAGCCGGGAGAAGAATATGAGCATGACTAAAATCGTGCGGACGACCGCCGACCTGTTCTATCCTTTTTGCCTCGTCTTTGGGCTCTACGTGGTACTCCACGGGCACTTGACCCCCGGCGGCGGATTCCAAGGCGGCGCGGTCATGGCCACCGGCGCGGCCCTGCTGCTGGTCTCCCGCGGCTACACCGATATCATCCAGCGCCTGCGAAAAAACACCATGACGCTCTGCGAAGCCGTCGGGTTGCTGATGTTCATCGTGGCCGGGCTCAGCGGGCTGTGGGCTGGCGGCACCTTCCTGCATAATTATCTCGCTGGCGCTGGCGGGCTCTTCGGCGCCCCCGTCGCTTATGGTGCCAACCCCGGCGCACTCAATACCGCCGGCACGATTCCGCTGCTCAATATCGCCGTCGGCATCGAAGTGCTCGGCGGCCTCACCCTTATTCTGCTCTATATGCTCTCCGGTGTGAAAGAACGCGAATCATGATCACTCGTCTGTTCCTAGCCCTACCCTTTTTGACCGTGGTGGTCCTGCTGATGCTGGCGCTGGGTGCCTTGCTCTTCAAACATAATCTGATCAAAATGCTGATGGGCCTCTCGTTGATGGAATCGGCCGTCAACCTCTTTCTGGTTGCCATCGGCTACCGTCAGGATGGCGTCGCGCCCATCTTCACCAATGTGCCCCAAACCCATATGGTCCTGCCCACCGTGCAGGCCCTCACCCTGACCGCGATCGTCATCGGCGTCGCCACCTCCGCCATGCTGCTGTCCTTCGCCATGGTCATTTACAAGAAGTACGGAACGATCGATATCCGCAACATCAGGAAGCTCAACCGATGATGGCCACCCTTTCCCGCCATTTGCCGGCCCTCTTGGTGGCCGTCCCTCTTTTCACCGCCTTCACCCTGCCGCTCGCGGGGCGCCTCGGCGACACCGCCCGCTCGGCGTGGGTTTTTCTCGGCGCAGCCCTGACCTCTCTGGTGGGCCTGATGCTGGCCGCTCAGGTCTTCGCCGGTGGTCCACTCCTCTACGTCTTTGGCGCCGCCGCCCCCCACGCCACCATCCCCATGGATTCCGGCGGCATCCCCATCCGCATCATCTTCCAGATCGATGCCCTCAGCGCGCTGATGGTCGTCATCACCGCGCTCTCGTCCCTGGCCATTATCCTTTATTCGCTCTCCGCCGAATCCCGCCACTCCGGCAAAGACGGTTTCTACTCGATGCTGTTTCTGCTCGTGGCAGGCGTCTTGGGCATGGTCTCCACCGGCGACCTGTTCAACTTCTTTGTTTTTCTGGAAATCACTTCACTGGCCGGTGCGGGCCTAGTGGCCTTTCCCATCGATGAGGGCCAAGCCGTCGAAGGCGGCCTCAAGTATGCCGTGCTCAGCACTGTCGGCGCGCTCTCGGTGCTGTTGGCCATTGGCCTGCTCTTTGCGCAATACAACGCGCTCAACTTGGCCACCGTCGCCTCCCGCCTCCAGTTCACGGCCCTCGACAAGGTCGCCCTGGTGCTGCTGATCGTGCCGCTGGCCATGAAGTGCGGCTCCGTGCCCATGCACTTCTGGACGCCGGATGCCTACACCGCGGCGCCCTCCTCCATCACGGCCTTTCTGGTCGTGTCCAGCCAGGCCAGCCTCTACGGACTCTTCCGCATTTTGTTCACCCTCTATGGCGATTTGCTCCGGTTCAGTTGGGTCACCTTCGGCTGGTTTCTCATCGTCCTCGGTGTGCTTTCGGCCTTTATCGGCGTCACCATGGCTATTGCCCAGAAGGATGTGAAGGGCCTGATGGCCTACCACTCCGTCTCGCAAACCGGCTATATGCTGCTGGGCGCGGGGGTCGGCCTCGCCGTTCTCGGCAATCCCGGCGCCCTGGCCGCCTATGGCAAGACCGCCATAGCCGGCGGCCTCTTTCACGTCTTTAACTACGCCCTGTACAAAGGCCTGCTGTTCTTGACCGCTGGCGCCGTGATCTACCGTACCGGCACGCGCAACCTCAACAAACTCGGTGGCCTTGGCCATTCCATGCCCTGGACCATGGTCTTCTTCATGATTGGCGCGCTGGCCATTGCCGGCATCCCCCCCTTCAACGGATTTGCCTCGAAACTGCTCATCTATGAATCCGTTTTTCGCTTCTCCCCCTTCCTCGCCATCGTCGCCATGGTGGTCAGCATCCTGACCCTGGGTTCCTTTGTGAAGGTCTTCCACTCCATGTTCATGGGTGCCCCCCGCGCCGAGTTCGCCGCGGTCCGCGAGGTCCCCGCCCCCATGCTCGCCGGGATGGCCATCCTCGCCATTGGCATCATCCTCGCCGGCCTCGCTCCGCATCTGTTTGTCGACCGCATGATTTTGCCCGCCGTGGATGCCCTGGTCAACCGCGCGGACTATATCGCCGCTATTCTGGGAGGATCGTGAAATGAATATCCCCTGGACGTTGTACACCGGCTCCGGCGCTTGGAATCCACTGCTTTGGCTCATCGCCTTTGCCGTCGCCTGCGGTGCCGCCTGGTACATCCGCTCTTTTGGCCGCAAGGACTTCCGCGAAGGCCTGCAGGCGGAACCCTTCATCTCGGGTAACGAAGAGCCCGAAGATGGCGGCGGCCACATCCCCGCTTCCAACCTCTATTGGGGCTTTCTTGAATCTCTCAAAGGCTATTACAACCGGATCGTCCCGATCCATACCGGGATCCTCAGCGATTATGTCGCCTGGCTCCTCGGCGTCATGGCCATCATGTTTGTCATCGCCCTGATCGCATGAAGAAAAACCCTACAAGAGTCAGGATTCAGAGTTCAGGGTTCAGAATGGGAGCCGTCTCCCAATTGGACCGTGGTTGTTGGAAATTGAATATTGGATATTGAGCTTTGAAAAAAATGAAACTATCCCAAACCCTCGGCAAATCCCTGTGGGCCTTTCTCTTCAATTCCGGCTCCTGCAATGGCTGCGAAATCGAGATGGTGGCCACGGTCACTCCCCGCTACGACGTCGAGCGCTTCGGCATCAAACTCGTTGGCTCTCCTCGCCATGCCGACCTCCTGCTCATCAGCGGCCCCGTCACCCGCAAAATGGCTCCCCGCCTCAAGCGCGTCTACGAGCAGATCCCCGATCCCAAGATCGTGATTTGCTGCGGCGTCTGTGGCATCTCCGGCGGCGCCTTCTACGATTCCTACAACCTCATCGGGCCCGTCGACCAGATCATTCCCGTCGATATGTATGTCCCCGGCTGCCCCCCGCGCCCGGAAGCCATCATCGACGGCGTCGTCAAGGTCCTCGCCCGGCTCGAAGCCGCGGAGAAAAGCGCATGAACCTCCTAACCCCTCAACAAATTATCGACGAACTAAAAGCCGCCACCGGCGACGGTTTCCTCAACTCCCGCGTCACCGAATGGTCCGAAGGCATCAAGGGCCTGAAAAGCCGCCAAATCTGGGCTCAGATCTCCCGCGAAGCCCTCCGCCCCGCCATCCAGAAGATCATCACCATCCATTTTCCCCACGTCTCCGTCATTGCATTCGCCGATACCGGCGCGCAAGTCGACCTCGTGTACCATCTCTATATCTATTGGGGCATCCCCAAGGAAGAGATCCTCATCACCCTCACCGTCTCGCTCGACAAGACCGACCTCAAAATCCCCACCATCACCGATCTCATCCCCGGTGCCCTCACCAGCGAGCGCGAAAAACAGGAAATGCTCGGCATCGAAGTTGTCGATATCCCCGATGGCCGCCGCCTGTTCCTCCCCGATGACTTCCCCGAAGGCGTTTTTCCCTGGCGCAAGGACGAAACCGGCGTACCCGATGGCATGGTCAAAAACCTCTGGGCCACCGGCCGCGAAGGCGTCGCCACCTGCGTCATTCCCCCCGCACCGCCCAAACCCGAGCCGCCCCCGGCCTCCAATCCTGATAATCCTGTTCATCCTGTCTAAAGTGGATTTATGAAAACCATCAACGTCAAAAA
>JAVEUJ010000077.1:11249-11621 GCA_034005635.1 Kiritimatiellia bacterium
GGCTATTCCACCCCGATCGGCCCCGCGCATCCCGCGCTCAAGGAGCCCATCATGTTCTCCCTCGGGCTCGAGGGCGAAAAAATCGTCAAATGCGATTTTGTTCCCGGCATGGCCCATCGCGGTATCGAGTGGATGGGCATGCGCCGCAACTGCATCCAGGTCGTCTATCTCGCTGAGCGCATCTGCGGCCTCTGCGGCATCACCCACGCTCTCTCCTTTTGCCGCGCCGTCGAGCAGATCGCGCAGATTCAGGTCTCCAACCGCGCCCACTACATCCGCACCATGGTCGCGGAAATCGAACGCATCCACTCGCATCTGCTCTGGGCTGGCGTCGAAGCGCACGAACTCGGCTTCGATTCCGCGTTCTACTAC
>JAVEUJ010000209.1:0-2849 GCA_034005635.1 Kiritimatiellia bacterium
ACGGCCAACTTCCTGACCAGTGCGGCCACGGGCAACCCGGCCAGCCAGACGACGCTGGCGGCCAATCCGAGCACACCGGTGGCGAGCAGCCTGGCGGCATCGCCGATTGGAACCACCACCGCCACGTTGAACTGGACGATGGGCGACGGGACGTATGCGCTGGTGGTGATGAAGGCAGATACGAGCGGCGTCTCGGATCCGTCGGATCGCTCGACCTACACGGCCAACCCGGCCTTTGGTTCGGGTGACGAGACGGGATCAGGCAGCTATGTGGTGTACAAGGGGGCGGGAACCTCGGTGCCGGTGACCAATCTGGATCCGGGGCGGCGCTACTATTTTGCGGTCTACATGTTCAACGGGTCGTCGCCGGGAGCCGAAAACTACCGGACAAGCGATGAACCCAAGACAGATTTCTACACGTTGATGGGCGAGCCGACGCAGGCCACGGGCATCGGGTTCGGCACGCTGGCGGACACGAGCTATGCGGTGTCGTACACGGCCGGCAACGGCCTGAGCCGTCTGGTGGTGGCGAAGGCGGGCAGCGCAGTGACCTTCCTCCCGATCGACGGGACGGCGTACACGGGCGAGAACAACACCTTCGGGACCGGAACGGATCTGGGCAGCGGCAACTTCCTCGTGCATCGCGGCGCGAGTCCCTTCACGCTCTCGGGCCTGACGGCGGCGACGGATTACCACATCCGCATCTTCGAGTACCAGGGCACGAATGCGACCCTGAACTACAACACGAATGCGGCGAGTGGCAATCCAGCCAACCGCTACGCGCTTTCGACGGAGCCCACGGCGCATGGAACGCTGACGGCCACGGCGGCGTCGGACACGAGCATCGGCTTGAGCTGGGGTGCGGCGACGGGTGCGAGCGGATATGTCATCGTGCGGCAGACGGCGGATTCGGGCTGGACAGCGCCGGTCGACGGGACGGCCTATTCGGTTGGAGCGGGGCTGGGCGGCCAAATCGTTTATGTCGGCACGGCGGCGGGCGCGGGGTCCGTGACAGACAGCTCTCTCACGGCCAACACGACCTATTTCTACAAGATTTATCCGTACGCCTATGATGGGACCCCGGCGCACGCGACCTACAACTACTATACGGGCGGCACACCGGGCAGCGCGAATGCAACGACGGGCTCCGCCGAGCCCGCGACCAGTTCCAGCATCACCTCATTCCTGCCGGCCAGTGGCACGAGCGCGACCCTGGTCTGGGATAATTCCGGTTCAGCCGATGGCACGATTATCCTGGTGAAGTCGGGTACTGCGGTGAGTTCAAATCCGGCCGATTGGAATGGCTATAGCGCGAGCACGGTGTTCGGCAGCGGTAGCCAGATTGGCACGGGCAATTACGTGGTGTTGGCGGCGGCGGGCAAGTCCGGCAGCGTGACGATCACCGGCCTGAGCGCGGGGACGACGTATCACGCGGCGGTATATCCGTACAACGGGAGCGGCACGTTCCTGAATTACCGGACGACGTCGCCAGCGACTGCCAGTGTGACAATTCTGCCCGATCCATCGGCGGCGACGGCGACCGTGGACGGCAAGACGATGGTGAGGTTGGCTTGGACGAAGAACGCAACATACGACGTAATGATTGTGCACAAGACCGGCAGCGCCTCGACCCTGCCGACCCAGGGCACCGCCTACAGCGTGGGCGACACCTGCGGCGGCGGCAAGGTGATCTACAAGGGCAGCGGCGCGGCGCTGGAGCACATTGTGGCGTCCGGAACGACGCATCACTACGCGTTCTATTCGTATAACGGAAACAACTATTCGGCGGGGCTGACGGACAATGAGTCGACGACCTCGTTTTCAACCGACGAAGTGGTGGAGACCTTCTCCTACACCAACAGCACGGTTTTGACGGGGCTCAACGGCGAAAAAGGCTGGGGCGGGGCGTGGTATGGCGATACGGGATCGGCCACCAATGCCTCTGGCAGTTTCTCCTTGCAGACCAATTATCCGGCCCCCAGCGGCAACAAGCTGCTGATGCATCCGGTGGATAATAGCAGCCTGGCTGTCTACCGTCCGCTGGGGCAGGAATACAAGACGGGCCGGATCTACTTCAGCTATGTGATGAATTACCAATGGGACGGCGCGACCAAGTGGGCGGGCCTCTCCCTGATGTGGTCCAATACCACCGAAAAGCTGTTTATCGGTGAGATCGGCACGGCGGACAAGACGCTGGGCATCGACGGCACCGCCTCGTCGCCGGCTTACATCTTGGAGAATGGTTCGGGCAACGATTACATCATCGTGGGGTATTACGACTGGGACGATGGGCAGGCCAAAGCCAAGGCCTACAAGATCGGGTCACAGGCAGTGCCGACGACAGTGCCGTCCACCTGGGACGTCACTGTGGCGAAGTCGAGCAACGACGTCGGTTGGGTGAATGGCATCCGTCTTGCCGCAGGCGCCACATCCGGGCGGCCGGGCGATGTCTATTTCGACGAAGTGCGCATCGCGCCGAACTGGGCGGGCATCGTCCAGGTGGCGCCGTCGAAGCCGTTGGATCCGACCAACCAAAAGGCGACAGTGGATGGCAATGAAATGGTGCGGCTGGCCTGGGCCAAAAACGCCGCCGCCAACGACGTCATGATTCTGCACAAGACGACTGCGATCTCGACCGACCCGACCGACGGCACGGGCTACAGCGTTGGGAACACGATCGACGGGGCGACGGTCATTGCCAAGACCAGCGATACCGCCCTCGAACACGTGGTGACGCCCGGCACAGCCAACTATTACAAGTTCTATTCCTATAACGGCGCCAACTATTACTCAACGGGCGTAGTGACCAACGTCAGCACTCTGGCCTATGGCGCCAATGAGAAGGTCAA
>JAVEUJ010000078.1:0-11551 GCA_034005635.1 Kiritimatiellia bacterium
CCGGACTTCTGGCCGCCCTTACCGCTACTCGGGCCCGCCCATCCCACCGCGTGGTAGTGCTGGACCGCCTGCCCGGCCCCGGCGCAAAGTTGGCGGCCACGGGCGGAGGGCGCGGCAATCTCAGCCATGCCGCCTCCGAAGAAGAATTTGCTGCTTCCTTTGGTAAACACGGACGCTTCACCCTCCCCGCCTTTCGTTCGCTACCGCCCGAAGCCCTGCGCCAATTTTTTGCAGAGATCGGCATACCAACCATCGTTGACGAGACTGGGCGCATCTATCCCCGATCCCAATCAGCCCCCGCTATGCGCGACGCGCTGGTCCATGCCGGCCAGCGCGCTGGTGTCCAGTTTGTCTTCAATCACCGCGTAGAAACACTCACCCCACCTGCACATCCCGACGCCCCGTGGCGGGTGGATACCTTCAGCGCTCAAGCCGTGCTGCTCGCCGCCGGGGGGGCCTCGGCCCCGCGCCTTGGCTCCGATGGCTCCGGTTTCGCCCTGGCCCGTTCCCTTGGCTACACCATCACGCCACCGGTGCCTGCCCTGACCTCCATCCGGACCGAAGAAACCTGGCCCGGCACTCTCAGCGGCATTTCGCTGCCAGATGTCGTGCTCAGCATTGCTGGAGCGCGCGGCCCCAACCAGTCTGCTCGCGGTGAATTACTCTTCACCCGACACGGGCTCTCCGGACCCGCCGTCCTCAATCTCTCCGGTCGCATCGCCCGGCTTCGCCATGATGGACACCCCGTTGTACTTCACCTGCGCTTGCTCCCCAACCCGCTCGATATCCCCCGCCTACGCCAAACGGCCGGCACCCGCCGAGTGCTGACGGAACTCACCCCATGCCTGCCCCGTGCTCTGGTCAGTACCGTACTGGACCTTTCCGGAATCCCCCCAGATCTCACCTTCTCGCGCTTATCCAGCCCCCAGGAGAAGGCCCTGATCGCCCACCTGTCCGCCTGCCCCCTTCATGTCCAGGCAACCAGCGGTTTCGACGAATCCATGGCAACCGCCGGCGGTATCGCACTTAAGCAAATTCACCCCGACACCTTGGAAGGCCGCTTAACCCCGCGACTCTATTTCGCCGGGGAAATCCTCGATCTGGACGGTCCCACTGGCGGATGGAATCTACAGTGGGCCTTCTGCTCCGGCCATCTCGCCGCCCACGCGGTACTCTCCCGGCAACCCTGATTCACCCTCCATTCGAGCTAGCCCTCACTTGGAATCTCGGAACATAAAACATCGGACTTTATAAAGTCCGATGTTTTGGGGTTAGTGAAAATTTACAACTTCACTCTTATTCAATTGCCGATTCATCTTGCTCTGGTTGAGGATAATCACTTTTCAACCCATGTTTCCCGTTCCATAATTTCAGGCGCGAAGAATTATATAAACCAAGGTGAAATTATCGGACTTTATAAAGTCCGATAATTTGGAGTTGCTGCCGATCTTTGATCTGTCCGGCTAAATCTGTTTCAACCTCATGGTTAAATAGTCAGCAGCTGGCTATTACCCCCTATTGAGGGGGCCAAGAGCAGCAGGTCAGAATAGGATGACTTCGTAGCCTGCGGCGCGGTAAGCGGCAACGCTCGGATGTCCCGACATGTCGCCCAGCAATGGCAGTCCGTTTTCTCGGGCCGCCTCGCGCGTGCCCAATTTGGCGGAGCAGGCATCGCAGACTCCCTCGACCAAACCAGCGTCCAAACACTTCTTCCACAGCCCATTCAACGGGCTGCCTGCGGCATACAATTCTGGAACCAATTTGGCTGCTGCGCCCTCCAAAATTATCTTTGCCTCGGCTCCGCGCGCCTTCATGTCCAGCGCGTTCAACAGTACATGCATAAAACACATCGCTTCCCCATTAAAAGCAAACAGTGCGTATTTTATCATCACAACTTCCTTTCTTTTGATAAGTTTTCCACGCTATGGATCCCGCAGGCGCGGGACCACGGTGTGGAAAAAAGTCTGTCTAGCGTTGTACGCTTTCGGCGATGGCATCGCAGACACGGTCGAGGTTGCCGGCATTGAGTCCGGCAACATTGATGCGACCACCCTTAACCATGTAGATTCCCTTCTCTTCGCGCAGAAATGTTACTTGGGCATCACCCAGGCCGCTGAACGAGAACATACCATTTTGGCGAGTAATGAATGAAAAATCGACGCCGGTATCGCGCGCGGCAAGACCATCCACCAATTGCTGACGCACCGCCTGGATGCGCTGGCGCATGGCAGTGAGTTCCTCCACCCACAGGCGTCGGAGCTCTACATCCGCCAGCACCATAGCGGCCAGGGCGCCGCCGTGGCGCGGAGGATTGGAATAGATTACGCGCACCAAGCGCTTGACGTGAGAAAGACCCGCGGCCGCGGCTGCGGCGCTTTCGGCCACGAGCAGAAGCGCGCCGACGCGCTCGCCATAGAGCCCCATGTTCTTGGAGAATGACGACGCAATCAGGGCTTCGGGCACCTTCTGCAGCACCGTCAGCAGGCCGGCGCGATCTTGCTCGATGCCCGCACCGAATCCCTGATAAGCAAAGTCGAAAAACGGCAGCCAACCCGCCTTGGCGGCCACATCCGCTACTCGCGCCCACCCCGCGGCATCCAGATCAGCACCGGTCGGATTATGGCAGCAGACGTGCAGCAGGACGATATCGCCAGCGGGAATTTTTTCCAGCGCCGCACACATCGCGTCGACGTCCACCCCCTTCAGGGCGGCATTATAGTAGGGATAAGACTTCGCCGAAAAACCCGCCGCGGCAAAAATACCATGGTGGTTGCCCCAGGTCGGGTCGGGCCCCCACAGGGTCGCCTGTGGGCGAAAGGCTTTCAACAACTCTGCGCCCACGCGCAGGGCGCCGGTACCGCCGGGAGTCTGGATCACGGCCACACGACCGGAGGCCAGCGCATGGAAGTCGCTGCCAAACACCAGACGCGCCACCGTCTGACCGTATTCCTTGATGCCAGAAATGGGCAGATAGTCCTTTGTCCGCTCCGTCTCCCACAGTAATCGTTCGGCGCGGCGGACGCATTCAAGAACGGGCGTGGTGCCCTGATCATCCACGAACACCCCGACACCGAGGTTCACCTTGGTGGCGCGGGGGTCGGCGCGGAAGGCCTCCGTCAGGCCGAGGATCGGATCGGTTGGCGCGGGTTCAATCTGGTTGAAGAACATGTCAGCCTCAGGTTGTTTTCAGGGACAATGGAATTTGATTAAAAATTTACGGATAGTAGGCTTCTACCAACGGCCGGATGGTGTCGGTGCCAACCTGCGTGATATTCATTTCACGCTTGGCGTTTTCGACCGAATCGGAGGCATGAGCCGCATTGACCATGATGTCTTGGCCGAATTCACGGCGGACGGATCCGGGTAGCGCCTTGCTGGGGTCGGTGGGGCCAAGAATGGTGCGGATGCGATCGATCGCGTTAACCCCGGCATAGACCAGCAGCAGACACTGGCTCGTGCCCGGCTTGGACTTCTCCTCATCCACCAGGCCCTCACCCCAGCGCCCAGTCATAAACTGAATAATCTGGTAAAACTGGTTATCGCCATAGTGGGGGCCCAGCAACTCGCCGAGCTTCCCCTTGACGTCTTCAGAAATGATCATATCCAATTCTGCAGCGACCGCCTTGGCACTGCGTTCGGCCACCATGCCCTTTAGTTTTTCGCGCAGGACGCCGCGCACAGGCCCGTAGAAATCCTCGGCCTCGGCCACGGTCATACGATGAATTTTCGCCGCGACAATTCGCAACCCGGAGCGGGAAAAGATGTCGATGATCAACCCCGGTCGCGCGCTGGCAAAGCGGAAGCTGTCGGGCTTGATGATGACCAACGCCTGTTCCATGTTCTCGCCCTTGGGAACGTCGCCGGCGGTATCCACCACCCCACCGCATTCGTCGCTAAAGCGTGCCCACAGTTTCAGGGCTTCGCCCGCCGCATAAACGTTGGGGCCAATGAACACGGCTGGTTCGAGATAGTGGACCGCCCCAGCGGTGTCCAGGATATAGTCGCCATAGGTATCGCGAACGCTCTCGCCACTGTTGGTCGGGCGGATTGGCCCGGTAACATTCTTAACGGCTTGGATGGCATTTTCACCTTCGAACAACAGCATCATCACGCGCTTGCGACGGCCGGTGGCGGGATCCGGCCCGTATTCGCGTTCCACATAATCCGCCAGCATGGGACGAATGACGGGATCCACGTCGAGATCGTTACGAATTTTCTCAGCGTAGGCGTGGGCCAACTCGGCATTAGGCGCAAACATCCGCGCCCCCACAAAATCCAGCCCGGTACGACTGATATAACGGGCAATGACGCCGCCGGTGCGCGACTTGGCCACCGTATAGGGATTGATTAAAACAAATGCCAGTTCTTTAGCCATGGGGTGTGTCTCCTAGTAAGGGTGTAAACGGTGGCGCGTCAAGACGCGGTCATCGCATCAATCAGTTTATCAAGTTTGTCGCGTTTTTCCTGTAACTCGCGTTTGCGGGTCCGCGCCTGTTCCACAACTTCGGCAGGGGCACGACTGACAAAATTCACATTGTCGAGGCGCTTTCCAGAGGCCTCCAATTCCTGCTCGGTCTTGGTCAACTGTTCCGACAGGCGGCGGCGCTCGGCTTCAACGTCCACATGGCCTTCCAGCGACATGAACAGCGTCCCCAGCGGAGTAATGACGCTGGGCATGGGTTTGGCCGGTGTAAAGTCGGTTTCGACCTCGAGCTTCTCGGCCCTAAGGTAGGGCAGATAGGCGGCCCGGTCGGCGCGAACCTGTTCGCCGGTCGGGGCATCGGCCGGGCGCAGCACGAAGTCAGCCGCCTGTGACGGGGCCAAACCATAGTCGGCGCGCAGGTTGCGCGCCAAGCCGATAGCGGCATGCTTGGCATCAACATAGGCGACGGCGTCGCTATGCACGCCCCAGGCCGCCAGTTCTTCTTCATCGAGGGCTTCCGGCCACGTGGCAATCACGATGGACTCGGCCATGGCCGAATAGCCCATCCCCTGCCAAAGTTCTTCGGTCAAAAACGGCATGATGGGGTGCAGCAAGCACAAGGCATGCGACAGCACGTAGTGCATCACCTTGAGCACTTCGGCCTTGCGGGGCTCATCATCCCCGTTGAGCGGCAGCTTGGCGTATTCGACGTACCAGTCACAGAACTCGTGCCAGAAAAACTCATAGATCGTCTTGGCATAATCGTTGAATCGACAGCGATCGATATTTTCATCGCAGGCCGCTACGGTCTTGTGCAACCGCGCCAAGATATGCTGGTCGTCTGCGGTCAGCAGTGCCGGATCAAACTGCGGGTCGCGCACATCGATGCTCTTCTCGCCGGTAAACATCTGCAGGAAGCGCGCGGCATTCCAGATTTTTGTCCCAAAATTACGACCCAGCTCAAACTTCTCTTTGGAGATGTAGACATCCTGCCCGGTCGCCGTCAGGGCGATCAAGCTGAAGCGCAACGCATCGGCGCTGAAGTCCTTGATGATATCGAGCGGATCGATGGAATTGCCCAAGCTCTTGCTCATCTTGCGACCCTGGTTGTCGCGCACGGTGCCGTGGAGATACACTCGCTGGAAGGGCACATCGCCCATGAATTCCAGGCCGGCCATAATCATGCGCGCAACCCAGAAGAAGATAATGTCCGGGGCGGTGACCAGGTCGTTGGTAGGATAGAACGTTTTCAGATCGGGGTTGTCCTGTGGCCAGCCAAAAACACTGAAGGGCCACAGCCACGAGCTGAACCACGTGTCGAGCACGTCAGGGTCCTGACGTATCGTGTCCGATCCGCAGCGCGGGCATTTTTCCGGCTGCCCCTTGGCCGCCCATTGGTGCTGGCAGTCCGCTGCTTCGCAATAGAAAACCGGAATGCGGTGCCCCCACCAAATCTGGCGACTGATGCACCAGTCGCGGATGTTTTCCATCCACTCGAGATAGACCTTGTTCCAGCGCTCGGGCACGAAGCGGACTCGCCCATCTTTAACGGCCTCGATGGCCGGACGCGCCAGCGGCTTCATCTTCACGAACCATTGAGGCGACAGGCGCGGCTCAATCACGGTATGACAGCGGTAGCAATGCCCCACCGCGTGCGCATGAGCGTCTACCTTCACCAGCAAGCCCGTCGCCTGCAAGTCGGCTACGATTTTCTTGCGGCAGGCAAAGCGATCCATCCCCTGGTAGGGGCCAGCATTCTCGTTCATCTCGCCGGTTTCGGTCATCACGTTGAGCATCGGCAGGTCGTGACGACGGCCCATGTCAAAATCATTGGGATCGTGCGCGGGGGTGACCTTGACCGCACCGGTACCAAACTGAGGGTCCACAAAATCGTCCTCGATCAGCGGGATTTCACGGCCCAAGATCGGCAGCAGCAGGGTTCGGCCCTTGAGCTTGTCAAAACGCTCATCGCGGGGGTTCACCGCTACGGCGGTATCGCCCAACAGCGTCTCGGGGCGGGTGGTCGCCACCACCACGCACTCGTTCTTGCGCCCCCCCTTGACCGGGTAGCGGATATGCCAGAGATGGCCGGCTTGATCTTCGTGCTCGCTCTCTTCGTCCGATAGCGCCGTGCCACAGCGTGGACACCAGTTGATGATATATTCGCCGCGATAAATCATCTTCTTATTGTAAAGGCGCACGAACACTTCGGCCACAGCGTCGCTGAGCCCCTCATCCATCGTGAAGCGCGTGCGATCCCAATCGCACGACAAACCCAGTTTTTCGAGCTGGTTCAGGATCGTCCCGCCGTACTTTTCCTTCCACTCCCACACGAGCTTCAAAAAATCTTTGCGGGACATATCCCAGCGGCTCCGGCCCTGCTTTTTGAGGTCCTTTTCCACCGCATTTTGCGTGGCAATGCCCGCATGATCGGTCCCCGGCACCCAAACCGTATTACGCCCCTGCATACGTTTGCGGCGGATCATGACATCCTGCACCGTGTTGTTTAGCGCGTGACCCATGTGCAGGATGCCGGTGACGTTCGGCGGCGGGATCACGATCGAATAAGGCTTGCCCTCCTGATCAGCCTCAGCATGGGCAAATCCCTTTTCTCGCCACCAAGCGGTCCATTTCGCTTCCATGGCCTTGGTATCCACATGTTTCGGCAATTCAGACATAGCTCAATCCTTCGGCTGATCTTGGGCCAGACGCCGCTGTTCGTCGAGGAATAGCTTGTATTCCACGCTGTCCACCAGCGCCTCCCAAGAGGCTTCAATAATATTATTACTGACACCGACAGTGCCCCAGTGCTCGCGGCCGTCGGACGAATCAATCAAAACCCGAGTCGTGGCGCGGGTCGCGGTCTCGGGGTCGAGAATACGCACATGGTAATCCTGAAGCACCACCGAGTCGATCGCCGGATAGAACCGGCGCAGCACCTTGCGCAACGCATCATTCAGCGCATCCACCGGGCCGTCGCCCTCGCCCGCGGTCAGTTCGGTCTGGCCCTTGACGTTGATCTTGATGGTGGCCACGGTGGTCGCCTTACTCACGGCATCATCCTTCTGCACTACCACGCTGAAGCCTTCCAAATCAAAGAATGGCACATGCTTCTTGAGCACCTTCTGCACCAGCAGCTTGAACGAGGCATCGGCCGACTCGAAGGCATAGCCGCTCTTCTCCATGTGCTCGAGCCTTTGTAAAATATCCTTTACCGCCGGGGCATCCTTCTGGAAGTCCAGGCCCATCTCTCCCGTCTTCAGACGGATATTGCTGGTGCCCGACAGTTCGCTCATCAGGATGCGGCGCTCGTTGCCGACTACCGCGGGGTCAATGTGTTCGAAACTTTGCGACACCTTGCTGACCGCATCCACATGCATGCCCGCCTTGTGGGCGAAGGCGCTTTCGCCGACGTAGGGGCGGCTTTTGGGCGGACGCTGATCCGCGATCTCGTCAAGCAGCAGCGAGAGGCTGCGCAGGTTGACCAAATTGACGCTGCAGGTTGGCTGAAGCCCCATCTTGAGCACAAGCCCGGGAATGATCGAACACAGGTTGGCGTTGCCGGTGCGCTCGCCATAGCCATTGATGGTCCCTTGGACCATGGAGGCCCCGGTTTCTATCGCCGCCAGAGAGTTGGCCACAGCCAATTCCGCGTCGTTATGGGCATGAATGCCCAGCACCGCCTGCGGAAAGCGCGCGGCAACCGTGGCCGTGATTCGCACGATTTCGGATGTCAGTCGCCCGCCGTTGGTATCGCACAACACCAGCGCATCTGCACCGGCCTCCGCCGCCGCTTCCAGCGTCTGCAGGGCGTACTCGGGGTTGTCGAGGTAGCCGTCGAAAAAATGCTCGGCGTCGTAGATGACCTCTTTGCCCTTGGACTTGAGATAGCGCACAGAATCGGCGATCATCTTCAGGTTCTCGGCGGCCGTGGTCTTGAGCACCTTCTCGACGTGCAGAAGCCAGCTCTTGCCAAAAATCGTCGCCACCGGTGCTTCGGTCTGCAAGATCGCCGCCAATCCCGGGTCGGTCTCCACCGTGTGGCTTGCGCGCCGGGTGCTGCCAAATGCCGCCAGGCGGGCATGCTTAAGCGTCACCTTCTTCATCTCCTCAAAGAACTCCATGTCCTTGGGGTTCGAAGCCGCGAATCCGCCTTCGATGTAGTCGATCCCGAACTCGTCCAAACTGCGTACGATACGCATCTTGGCGGGCAGCGAAAAATTGATGCCTTCGCCCTGCGCGCCATCGCGCAGGGTCGTGTCGTAGATCGTGACCTTTTTCATGGTACTACTCCTGTGGAGGCCCGTACCTCAGGGCGCTACTATTTCTTGGCCGTCTTCTTATTGGCGGTCTTTTTCGCCGAGGCCTTCCGGCCTGTCGGGGCATCCATGCCGAATGCGGTATGCAGCGCACGGACCGCCTGGTCGGCGTCGGTCGCGCGGATCACCACCGAAATTTTGATTTCGGAGGTGGAGATCATCTCGATATTGACCTTGTGGGCTGCCAGCACGTCGAACATCTTGTAAGCCACGCCGGAATGGCTTTTCATCCCCACGCCCACGAGGCTCACCTTGGCAATATTTTCGTCGAAGCTCAGGCCCGCGGCTCGGACCGTCTTGACTAACGGCTCCATGACGCGACGCGTCTTGGCGATGTCGTCTTTGCCCACCGTGAACGACAAGTCGGTGATCCCCGCCGCGCTGACATTCTGGACGATCATATCCACGTTGATGTTAGCTTTCGCCAGCGCCTTAAAGATGCGCGCGGCCACCCCGGGGGTATCCGGCACACCCAACAGCGTCGCCTTGGCCTGATTCTTGTCGGCGGCAATACCGCGCATGATCATCTTTTCCATATTTTCAACCTCCTCCCGCACCAGGGTGCCGGGCTTGACTACAAAACTTGAAACAACTTCCAGTACTACGCCGTAATTTTTGGCGAACTCCACTGCGCGCGACTGCAAGATTTCGGCCCCGCAACTTGCCAACTCCAGCATCTCGTCGTAGGTGATAGCCTCCAGCTTGTGGGCCTTGGGCACCACGCGCGGATTGGCCGTGAATACCCCCTCCACATCCTTCAGAATTTGGCAGCGGTCGGCCTTCAGCGCCGCCGCCAGCGCCACGGCCGTCGTGTCGGACCCGCCGCGTCCCAGTGTTGCGATATCTTGATGGCGATTGGTCCCTTGGAAACCTGCCACCACCACCACAAAGCCCTGTTTCAGGTGCCGATGGATGCGCTTTGGATCGATCGTCTCGATCTTGGCTTTCAGGTGCGTGCCATCCACTCGAATTCCCGCCTGGTGGCCCGTCATCGAAATCGCCTTCACGCCGATCGCATTAAGCGCCATCGTCAGGATCGCGCTCGACGCCATCTCGCCGGTGGCCAGCAAGCTGTCCATCTCGCGCTCACTGGGCTCCCGGTTCACTTGCTTCGCCAGCGTTATCAGATCGTCGGTAGTATCGCCCATCGCGCTGACCACCACCACCACTTGGTTTCCGGCCGCCTGCGTATCGCGGATGCGCTGGGCCACCCGGCGCATACAGGCCGCATCCGCCACCGAACTGCCGCCATATTTTTGTACATACAAGCCCATGCCTGTGGTCTCCTCTTGTCCTGTTTGGATTATTCCGAATCTTCGATACGATAGCGCACCGGTGCGCGATCCGTTATACCCGCCTGCCCGCCAATTTCTGTCAGCGCTGCCGCCAAATCCTTTTCGCGCGCCGGCGCAGTGACAAAAATGACCGGCACGAACTCTGCGTCTGCGGCGGCCTCCTGCTGCATAACAGAATCGATCCCGATTCCGTGATCGCCCAGCACTGTCGCCACTTTGGCCAGCGTGCCCGGCCGATCGAACATGGAAAAGCGCACATAGTACCGCGCCACAATCTCACCCGGATCGCGGAAAACCACGGGGGTCTTGGCCTGCACGCCACTTAAATCCCAGCGGCGGCCGCCCGCGCGCAGATTTAGCGCCACGTCTGCCAGATCCGCCACCACCGCGCTGGCCGTTGCCGCACGTCCTGCTCCGCGCCCATAATACAGGGTCGTTCCCACCACATCGCCACGCACCAGCACAGCGTTGAACACGCCCCCGACGGCGGCCAATTGGTGATTGTGAGATACCAGCGTTGGCTGCACGCTCACTTCTACGCCCTCCGGTCCACCCTGGATGATCGCCAGCAATTTGATCCGGTAGCCCATTCGCGCGGCATAGGAAATATCTACCGCCGCCAATCCCCGAATACCCGAGACCTGAACCTGCTGGAGAGGCACGATGCACCCGTAGGCCAGTGACGCCAGCACCGCCGCCTTGTGAGCGGTGTCGTGACCGTCGATGTCCAGACTGGGCTCTGCCTCCGCATATCCGGCCGCCTGAGCCGCCGCCAGCACCTCATCAAACGGCAGCAATTCTTCCTCCATCCGAGTCAGGATGTAGTTGCACGTGCCATTCAAGATACCGTAGATACTCTCAATGTGATTGGCCGCCAAACCCTCGCGCAACGCCTTGATGATCGGGATACCCCCACCCACTGCGGCCTCGAAGAATAACTCAGTCCTGTGCTCCGCCGCCACGCGATGGAGTTCCTCACCATGCTCCGCCAGCAATTTCTTATTAGCGGTAACAACCGGCTTGCCCAACTTCAACGCCTGAAGAATGAAGTCGCGCGCAACCCCGGTACCGCCGATCAGTTCCACCACCACATCGACGTCGGGGCGTTGAATCAACGCCTGCGCGTCGGTGGTCAGCAAAGCGCGGTCCACCGCCACGCCCCGGTCCGTGTCCAGATCCACATCTGCCACCCCCCGCAACACCAGTCGGAGCCCCAGGCGTTCAGCCAGCAATTCACCGTTCTGCTGTAGGGTTTCGACCACACCGGCCCCCACCGTGCCAAACCCCAGCACTGCCACTCCAATTTCTTTTAAATGAGCCATGGTTAAACTCCAGCCGCTTTTCAATAATTAGGAAAGGCGAAAGACTACCCCGCTTCCCCCAAAAAACAAGTTCAATCCAGCCCGTTAACGCCGTATGGGTGCAGGACAGGAGAGTTACAAAATCACAAGATTGGGGTTGCAAGAGGTTATTTTGATGTGATATTGTATACATACATATACAGGAGATACATA
>JAVEUJ010000210.1:0-2825 GCA_034005635.1 Kiritimatiellia bacterium
ACGGCGAGGAAATGGCCAGTTCGGCGGCGATGCCCGCTTCGAGTCGGAACGGGCGCAGAATTTGGAGGAAGAACGAGTCGAGGGTGCCGATGCGCAGCAACGGCAGAGACTGAACCAGGCTGCGGAGGGCGGCCTGCACGGCGGGGCGGTCGGCAAAGGCGGGCAGATGGGCCTCGGTCAGGCGCTCGGTGAGCTCAGCGAATCCCGCAGGCGAGGCGGCCGCCGCAGCCAGCCGGGTCAGGATGCGCGACAGGATTTCGCCGGCCGCCTTGCGGGTGAACGTAAGCGCGACAATGGAGGCCGGCTCGGCACCGGCGGCGAGCAAGGCGAGATAGCGATTGCTGAGCGCGAACGTTTTGCCGGTGCCGGCGGAGGCGGCTAGCGCCGCATTGCGAATGGGCGGCGGCGGGGTCATGGCTGCGGCTCCGTGATAAGCGGGGGCTGACCTGCGAAGAGCAGGGCGAAGTCGTCGTAGTCCGAGCGCGCCTGCGCGGGCGGCCAGAAGCAACCCGCGCGGATGGCGGCAATAACCGTCTGGGCTGTCTCGATGGCGGAGGGATACAGGTCACCGTCCTTGGCCTGGAAGTCGAGCTCGGCAATCCGGCAATCGCTGGCGGCCTTGGGCAGAGTGAAGTAGCCGACGGCAACCTCGGCATCCGGATTTGTCTGGAGGTAGAGGTAGCGGTAGAGGGGAAGCTGGAGGTCGACCCAGACTTTGTTGCGCGGCTGGTAGTGGGTCTTCAGGGGCGCATCCCCGGCATCGCTGGTTTTGTAGTCGAGAATGCGGATACGACCGTCATCCACGTGGCGCTCGATACGGTCGATACGCGCGCTCAGGCGCATGCCATTGAGCTCGCCCTTGAGGGTTTCTTCGGCGCTGACGATGCGCCACCCGTCGCGGACGGATTGGGCGTGGACGTTGGCCGCGGCACGGAGGCGTTGGCGCAGGGAATCAAGTTGAACAACCACGGCCAGGGGCGGGTGCGCACCAAATTGTGTTTGGGCCTGGCGGTCAAGCTGCTCGAGCAGCTGGTTCTGAATGGCCTGGATGTCATCGGTGGCAGAAAGTTCTTCCAAGTACTGGAGGACATCATGGGCAAGGATACCAAATCCCATCGGGTCGAGTTCGCGAGCGTTGTCGGCTTCCGACTGCATGTTTAGGATGCGCGACAAATAGAAGCGGAACGGACAGGCGATATACGCGCTGAAATCGGTGGCACGCAGGCGGGTGGGTATTTTTTCCGGGGGGCAAATGGGCGGCGTGACATGCAGGACCGGTCGAGCGGCTGCGGCAGAGCGCGCCGGGCGCAATGCGGGGCGCTCGAACAGCAGCGCAACGCGTGCCGGCAGTTCCGTATCAGGGCAGGCCAGCAGCAGGCGCGAAGGAAGTTGTGGATCCTGATTCGCGGCGCGTCTGCTGTACAAAAATCGCACACCGCCGGACGGATGTGCAGCCAGCAGAGCACGAGTCAGGAAGAGGTCGCGGGCAAAGGCGTCGCGGTTGCCAGGCAGCCCGGCACGGACCCGTAGTGAATCTGGCAGGAAGGCGTCGCCGACGCGTGTTTCGGGTACGATACCCTCGCGCATATCCGCCAGCAGGATGGTCGCCGAGTCCTCCCATTGGACTTCGAGCCAGCCGATAGTTTCTCGCGGTGCGGCAGGATCTGGTCGGGGAAACACTTGCTCGCGCGGCAGGGCGGCTTGGAGCAGCGCCAAGACATCTTCAGCCGCGAGAGAGAGGCGATGAGCCGATTCGTCTACAGATTGAATTAGCGCCGCCAGGCCGTTGGCGGCCTCGAAAAAGAGTGGGTCCGGGCGGATGCCGGGTGTGGAGGAGCGGCAGTCATAGATATCTGCGAGGAACGAGGCCAGGGGGGTGTTGACGTGCTGTGCCAGCTCGTCGAGCGCGCGTGGTAGGACGGTAAATCCACGAGCAAATTCAACCAGATCGTCAAAGGCAGCAGGCAGGTGGGTGGATTGGCATTGGTCGAATTCCGACAGCAGGTCGCGGACATCGTCCAGATCCAAGCGGTGCCGCAGCCAATCCTGGGCATCCGGGTGGCGTAGAAATGTGGCCGTAGCCGCACACGAGCGCTGGCGAAGGAAGGTGAGCCAAGCCGACAACAGACGGCCGGGGGCAGTGGCACCGAGTGGAACGCCGTTGGGCAGGTAGAGATGCAGATTTTCCGCCTGTAGACGACGCGCCAGCGCACGAGCATTTTCCGGATCGGGCGTGCAGACTGCCAGAGCGCGGTCTTTCTTCTCCGCCTCGATTAGCAGGGTAGCGAGGGCCTCTGTTTCGTCCGGTGCCTGTTCATAGACGTGGATATGACGCTCGTCCAAGGGTAGCGGTTCAGTTTCCCAGCGGTCGGGCAGGGGGCGGCCCCAGGCGTCGAAACGGTCGCGTTCGGATGCCGGCGCGAGGACATGTAACTCGACCGGATGGTGGGCGGAGATCGATTGCAGCATGCGGGCTGCCAGGGGGGGCAGATCTGGCACGAACAACACGATCACGCGAGCGCCCGGCGGCAGGTCCGCGGGGCGGTGTGCGGCGGTGCGACGGGCTTGGAGCGGATCCTGCAATCCCAATTGGCTCAGTTCCTGACCCAACTCATCTTCCAGGTTGGCAATAGCCTGCCAGCGCGCCTGCTCGTCATCGGGCACCAGTGGCAACACATCGGCTGCCGACCGGTCCGCATTGTTTAATTGCCGACGGACATCTTGGAGCTGCGCGGCGACACCGAGGGCAATGGAAAAATCCCACGGCGCGTTGGCGGTCGCATGGGGGAATAGCGCGACTGGGGGGTGCCGGAGCAGCCGACGCG
>JAVEUJ010000079.1:0-11478 GCA_034005635.1 Kiritimatiellia bacterium
GGCGTTGAGGAGGGCTGTTTCCAGTTCGACCTTGAGCACGCCATACAGGGAGACGGGGTTCATGGGTGTTTCTTCGGTGCAGAAGACGCCGTCCTGGCCAATGCCATACCCGCTGTTGCTGGTGGGCGAAATGAAGCGCTGGTGCTTCGAGGCGTGTTTGAGCAGCATCAGGATGGCGTCGAGATTGATGGAGCGGGCTTCGGCAGGTTTCTGGGCGCAGAGGGGGGCGCCGACGAGGCAAGCTAGCGGCATAATGACATCGGCCTGCTTCAACAGCGGCAGTACCACGCGTTCGTCGCGCACATCGCCACGGACGATGGTGAGTTTGTCGTCGGCGCAGCAGTCGAGCAGGGAGGTTTGGCCGTAGAGGAAGTTGTCGACTACGGTAACGGCGCAGCCGCGGGCGAGCAGAGTCGGAACCAGGATGGAGCCGAGGTAGCCGGCACCGCCCGTAACGAGGACGTGGGGGGTGGTATTCATGGGGGGGAACGTAGCCGATCTGGAGTTCAGGAGCAAGTGGAACGGAGGGGATGGGAGAAGAATTTCAATATCCAATATCCAATGTCCACTATTCAATTTCCAAGAGAGGATGAATCTGAACTCAAGAACTCATGAATAGGGAGAGCAGTTGGGCTCACGCTAAGGCGCGAAGGCGCAAAGGGGAAGAAGAGGGGGACACATATCTAGCAGGAAATCTGGACACCCAGGAAAACAGGAGAGAGGTCAGAGGTTAGAGGTCGGGGAAAGCGGATCCTGACCTCTGAACCCTGACCTCTGAACTCTGCCGGCAAAGCAGGCGCGTCCAGGCGAGCCAGAAGCAGGCGCAGATGGGGCCGAAGGGGAGGTAACCGGTATAGCCGACGGCGGGCATGGCGAAGAGATGGAAGCGATCGACGTAGGGGACGGCGTAGGCCCAGCGGGGGGAACTGAAGGCGTTCCACAGCTCCCAGAAGAATCCGCAGGCCAGGGCGGCATAGGCCAGGAGGAGGAGCGCCGACCAGTCGCCGCGCCGAACGGAGTCGAAGGGGGATGCGATGCGGGCGAGGCCGAGGGCGCCGGCGAGCAGTGCGAGGGGGGCCACCCAGGTCAGAAAGAAAAGAGGATCGGGGAAGAGGGGAACGAGGGGCAGCAGGACGACGCCGAGGAGGGCGGCGAGCCCCGCGGCGTGGGGAATGTGCCAGTGCGGGCCGTTGGTAAAGCGGTGGCGCAGGGAGGGGAAGGTGGCGAGCAGGTCGCGGATTTCGAATATGGCAGGCAGGACGGTTGAGAAGCAGAGCGAGGAATAGATGAGATAATGAACCGGACCGAAGTCGATGCGGTCGGGATACCACCAGTTTTGGACTGAGCGGTTAAGAAATTCGAAGTACCACCACGACAGAGTGGAAACGGGAAACATCAGGATGAAATTGCGGCGGGAAGTCGTGGCGAGGGATTTTCCGCTGCGGCGATAGACGAGGCCGTCCAGAAAGAGGATGAACCCGAGCCAGAGGGGGAAGAAGGTGTGCTGCTCGGCGGGGCCGGGCAGGTCGATACGGGACCAAGCCAGGAGCCAGGAGACGGTTAATAGGAGGAGGCCCAGCCAGCCGTGGAGGGGAAGAGAGGGAACGGATGAAGGAGGAAGGCTGAAGGCTGAAAAATTGGGAGGACTTGATTCACTTGACGTGTAAGGACGTGGGGGGCTCTTGAAGCCAAACCAGCGGGGGCGCAGGAGCAGCAGGATGGTGAACAGTCCGAGGGCGGCAAACACCAGCCAGATAGGAAAAGAGAAAGGAGCGTGGCTGGGCGGGGAGATAACCAGGGGAGGAAACGAAAAGAAGTCCGCTGAGAAGCCACGGAGGGCATTTCCTGCCAGAGGCAGGGCGGCCAGAACGAGCAAGGCGACTACAATGGGCCAGCGCTTTGTCATGGCTTTACTATACGCTATCCAGCGGCTTGCAAAAGGCGCAAATTACGGCGGGCAGGGGCGGGGGTAAACCGTTTTTTATTGCAAACTAACTGCGATTCAGTGATTGACGCGGGGGGGGCGGGCGGCGTAGAGTTTCGCGTAATTACGCCGCTTTGCGGGCACGTAGCCTGAGCGACGCTATCTGGAATACTACATACGGAGAATATCGAAATGGCAATCAAAGTTGGCATCAATGGGTTTGGGCGCATCGGACGCATGGTTTTTCGTGCGGCGATCAAGAATTTTAAAGATATCGAGATCGTAGGAATTAACGATCTGCTGGAGCCGGAGTATCTGGCCTATATGCTGAAGTATGACAGCGTGCACGGGCGCTTCGATGGTACCATTGCGGTCGAGGGCAGCACCATGATCGTCAATGGCCAGAAGATTCGTCTGACGGCAGAGAAGGATCCGGCGGCGTTGAAGTGGAGTGACGTGGGTGCGGATATCGTGGTGGATTGCACCGGGTTGTTCCTGACCAAGGAGACCGCAGGAACGCACCTGACGGCCGGGGCCAAGAAGGTGCTATTGAGCGCGCCGTCGAAGGACGACACCCCGATGTTTGTGTTTGGCGTGAATTCCAGCCAATACGCGGGTGAAGCCATCATCTCGAATGCGAGCTGCACGACCAATTGCCTGGCGCCGGTGGCCAAGGTGTTGAACGATACGTTCGGGATTGAGAAGGGCCTGATGACGACGGTCCACGCCGTGACGGCCTCGCAGAAGACCGTGGATGGTCCCTCGAAGAAGGATTGGCGCGGCGGCCGCGGCATCCTCGGCAATATCATTCCTAGCAGCACTGGTGCGGCCAAGGCGGTGGGCAAGGTGATTCCCGAGCTGAACAAGAAGCTGACGGGCATGGCCCTGCGCGTGCCGACCAGCAACGTATCGGTGGTGGATTTGACCGTTATCCTGAAGACGCCCTGCACCTATGACGAGATCAAGGCCGCGATGAAGGCCGCCAGCGAAGGCCCGATGAAGGGCGTTCTGGGCTATACGGAAGATAAAGTGGTCAGCACCGATTTCATTGGCGAGACGCTGACCAGCGTATTCGACGCGGACGCGGGCATCCAGCTCGACTCCACCTTTGTGAAGGTGGTGGCGTGGTATGACAATGAGTGGGCCTATTCCAACAAGATGCTGGAAATGGTCCGCGTGATGGCCGCGAAGTAGTCGGCGGCGATTCCATCGACATTCCGCCGGGGCGGCCGTCCCGGCGGAATGTTTCGTACGCGATGGTCCGTATAACAGGAAATGCGAGATGAATAAGAAGACCTTGAAGGATGTGGAACTGAGCGGCAAACGCGTGGTGATGCGCGTAGATTTCAACGTGCCGATCAAGGGTGGGGTTATTGGCGATGACACGCGTGTGACGGCGGCGCTGCCGTCGATCCGGTTCATCCTAGAGCAGGGGGCGAGTCTGGTCTTGATGAGCCATTTGGGGCGTCCAAAGGGAACGGGCTATGAGGCGGAGTTTAGTCTGAAACCGGTGGCGGCGCATTTGGCGACACTGCTGGGCCAGCCGGTGGGATTCGCGCCGGATTGCCAGGCGGCAGATGCCGAGGTGGCGGCGCTGAAGCCGGGCGATGTTTTGGTGTTGGAAAATACGCGCTTCTATAAGGAAGAAGAAGCCAAGGTCAAGAAGACCGACGACATGACCGACGATGACCTCAAGGCGCAGAAGACTGCGCTGAAAGGCAAGCAGCAGGCGATGGCGCAGAAGTTGGCGTCCTATGGTGATTTGTTTGTAAATGATGCTTTTGGGACGGCGCACCGTGCGCATGCTTCAACGGCGGTGATTTGTAAGTATATCGGCACCAGCGTGGCGGGATTCCTGATGGAGAAGGAAATTCAATATTTGGGCAATGCGGTGAACCAGCCCGAGCGGCCTTTTGTGGCAATTTTAGGCGGGGCCAAAGTGAGCGATAAGCTGGCGGTGGTACAAAACCTGCTGGACAAGGTGGACACGCTGATTATTGGCGGCGGCATGGCTTACACGTTTTTGAAGGCACAGGGCCACGACGTGGGCAACAGCCTGTGCGAGCTGGATCAGTTGGACTATGCGCGTGCAATGATCGAGAAGGCCAAGGCTAACGGCAAGCAGTTGCTGTTGCCGGTGGACAACGTCGCGGCGGACAAGTTCGACGCGGGCGCGGCGACCCAAGTGGTGGGCAACGACATCCCGGCGGGCTGGATGGCGCTGGATATTGGGCCCAAGACGACCGAGCTATTTGCAGCCGTAATTCAAGGCGCCAAGACGGTAGTCTGGAACGGGCCGATGGGATGCTTTGAAATGAAGCCTTTTGCGGCGGGAACGCTTGGCGTGTGCCAGGCGGTGGCGGTGAGCGGTGCCACAAGCATCATTGGCGGTGGCGACAGCGTCCGGGCGGTGAACGAAAGTGGTCTGGCATCCCAGATGACGCATATCAGCACTGGTGGTGGTGCGAGCCTCGAGTTTCTCGAAGGCAAGGAGCTGCCGGGAGTGGCGGCGTTAAACGATAAATAATGAAACATTTGACTAGAACTTGTGGAGCCTGAGAGGAAGAGACATGCGTAAAAAGATTGTAGCCGGCAACTGGAAAATGAACATGACGACGGCGGAAGCGGCGTCACTGGTGAATGCCCTGAAGGTGGATTTGGCTAACTTCCGCGAAGTGGAAGTGGTGGTGTGTCCGCCCTTCACCGCGCTGGCCACGGTGAGTGATCTGGTACAGGGAACGCACTTGGACTTGGGTGCGCAGAACATGCACTGGGAAAAGAGCGGTGCCTACACGGGTGAAACCAGTGCGGAGATGCTGCGGGAGCTGTATTGCCACTATGTGATTCTGGGGCACAGCGAACGGCGCCAGTACTTTGGCGAGACGGACGCGATCGTTAACCGCAAGGCCCATGCGGCACTGGCAGCCAGTTTGCATCCGATCATTTGCGTGGGCGAAACGCTGCAGGAGCGCGAGGCGGGGCAGGTCGAGAGTGTCATTACCCGGCAAGTCACGGGTAGCTTGGCGGGGCTGTCGGCGAAAGAGTTGCTGGACTCCGTGATTGCCTACGAGCCGGTATGGGCCATTGGCACGGGCAAGACCGCGAGCAGCGGGCAGGCCCAAGAGGTGCATGCGCTGATCCGCAAGGTGATGGCCCAGATGCATGATGCGACGGTGGCCGATGGCGTGCGTATTCAGTATGGAGGCAGCGTCAAACCCGGTAATGCCAAGGAGCTCTTTGGCATGGCGGATATCGATGGCGGGTTGATCGGTGGTGCGGCCCTGGATGCCAAGTCGTTCATTGACATTGTGCGCGCTGCAGTCTAGAACGTAGGGCTTTTCAAGTCCCAGGAGCCAACCAGTCATGTCCATTATCATTAGCTTACTCTTGATTCTCGAAGTTCTCGCCGCGTTCTTGTTGATCGTGGTGATTCTGGCCCAGAAGTCGAAAGACCAAGGGTTGGGAATGGCGTTTGGTGGCGGAGTAGGCGAGAGCCTCTTCGGTAGCCGGGCGGGGAATGTGCTGACGCGTATGACCGTCGGCCTGGCGGTGACGTTCATGGTGACGACGATGCTGCTGGGGATTCTGTTCTCACGCGGTACGACGGCGGGCGGCTCGGTGATGGATAAGGCCGACAGCACGGCCCCGTTGGCCCCGGCCCTGCCGATGCAAACGGCCCCGGCTGAGTTGCCATTAGGCAGTGAGATGCCGCTGACGGTTCCAATGGACCAGGCGAGCGCGCCAGTGGTGATGCAGATGGGCGAGGGTGGCGAACTGGTTCCCGTGGCTGAGGCTTCGGTCACAGAAATCGCCGTCGAAGAGCCGCAAGCGCCGGTTGCCGCAGAGGTGGAGGAAGAGCCGGCAGCGCAAGACTGATGAAGCCGGCAGAACGAATTGTTGCCCTGCGCATGCTCTGCGCAGGGCTTTTATTTTTGGCGGTGCTGGCGGGCGGGGAGGGGTGCCGGGGAAATGAGCGGTTGTTGGTTGGTGGCGGGCCGACCATCCGACAGACCACTGGGCGAATCCGGGGGTTTGATCCGGCGCATGCCGGCGATATGGCTACGGTGACGGCCACGGGAAAAATCTACGAGGGGCTGTTGCAATATGACTGCTGGGCGAGGCCCTATCGAGTTGAGCCGCTGCTGGCAGCGGCCATGCCCGAGGTGTCGGCAGATGGCCTGGTGTGGCGCATTCGCTTACGCGAGGGGATTGAGTTCGCGGACGACCCGTGTTTTGTAGCTCATGGAGGACGGGGTCGGGAACTTCAGGCCCGCGACTTCGTCTATTCCATCCTGCGCATTGCCGACGTAAAGGTGGGGTCTGGAGGCTATTGGGCGTTCCGGGGGCGGATTGAAGGACTGGATGCTTTTCGTGCGGCCAGTCAGGGCGAAGAGCCCACGGATTATGATGTCGCGGTGGCCGGTCTGCGCGCCACCGGGCGGTATGAACTAGAGATTCGACTGACGGCCCCCTATCCCCAATTGCCGTGGGTGTTGGCGATGCCGTACGCGTTTATTGTTCCGCGGGAGGCGGTGGAATTTTATGGCGCAGAATTTGTGAATCATCCGGTGGGGTCGGGCCCCTACGTGTTGGCGGCGGCGCGGCAGAACTACCGCTATGAATATCGCATAAACCCCAAATGGGCAGCGCCCGGCCGAGTCGAGACGCTGGCGGCTGATGCGCCTACGCCTGATGCAGGGAAACGTTTACCGCTGACGCCGCGCATCGTCGATGTGGTGGTGGGGGATCCTTCGACGGCCTGGCTCATGTTTCTGTCAGGGCAACTTGACTGGGTGGATGTGAGCCGTGACCATTGGGATAGCATCCTCACCGCGGAACACACATTGCGGCTGGACTTGGCAGCGCGCGGTATCGTGCTGGAACAGGCGCCGCAGTTGGCAGTCAGCTATACGGCCTTCAATATGGACGATCCCGTCGTAGGGGCGAACCCAAAGTTGCGGCAGGCGTTGTCGTGTGCGTTCGATGCCCCGCAGTGGCGAGACTTCCAACATGGGCGGGTTGAGATTGCGACGGAACCGCTACCGCCGGGAGTGGCTGGATATGGCGTGGCAGCGCCGCCGTATGCCTTTGATCTAGAACGAGCCCAGCGCTTGCTGGAGGAGGCGGGCTATCCCCAAGGGCGTGATCCGGCCACAGGGCGGCGTTTGAAACTGACGCTGGAACTCGGATCGGCGGACAATCCCGAGGCGCGGCAGGCGGCAGAGCTGCTGGCGAGTTTTATGGAGCGCATTGGTGTGGTCGTCGAGCCGAGCTACAACAACTGGCCGGCATTTCTCCAGAAAATCGAACGGCGCCAGGCCCAGATGTTCAGCGTGACCTGGGTGGGGGACTATCCCGACGCACAAAATTTTCTGCAACTGTTCGCGAGCGAAAATGTGTCGCCGGGTCCCAACCGGGCGAATTATGTGAACCCAGATTTCGATCGGCTCTATCAGCAAATGGTGGCATTGCCCGAGTCGCCGGAGCGCGAAGCGTTATGCCGGAAAGCCGTCGCCGTGGTGCTGGAGGATTGTCCGTGGATCCTCACGGGTTACCCCGTCGCCGTTAGCGTGCGGCAGGCACAACTGGGCAATCGTATCCGCCATGACTTCCCCTGGGGCATGGAAAAATATTGGCGGGTGGAAGAGTAGCGGTGCGGGGGCTGGTTGGGGTGGGAATCCCCCGGGCTTGTCCCGGGGATGGTTAGGTTGGCGGTGCAGCTTGTATGGCTGCACAGCCTTAAGCACACCGGGGCAAGCCCGGTGGATGCCGAGTAGTCGAGGGCAGTCGTCCCGATCAAGCCCAAGGGATGACGTTGACGGGGTGGCCTTCGAGGAAGGCGCGCAGGTTGCTGGCGGCAATATCGATGAGACGTTTGCGTGCAGCGGCGCTGGCCCAAGCAATGTGGGGGGTCAGGAAGCAGCGCGGGGCGGATAGTAGGGGATTATCGGGCGGTGGGGGTTCAACGGACAGTACATCCAGAGCCGCGCCGGCAATACGGTTCTGGTGCAGGGCGTCAGCAAGGTCTTGTTCGACAATGAGCGGCCCGCGGGAGGTATTGATTAGGAAAGCGCTGGGTTTCATCTGGGCCAGACGCTTCGCATTAACTAAGCCCGTCGTTTCGGGAGTGAGCGGGCAGTGCAGGCTGATAGCATCGCTTTCAGCAAACAAGCGGTCGAGAGAGACGTAGTCGACGCCGGATGGCGGGGGAGTGGACGGATCGCGGCGACAGGCTAAGATGCGCATGCCGAAGGCCTGTCCGATGCGGGCGACTGCCTGGCCGATTTGCCCCAGGCCGATGATACCCAGAGTCAATCCAGCCAGTTCGACTTGGGGTGAAAGCCAGTAGCAATAGTCCGGATTGCGGCTCCAGCCCCCGGCCTGGACATCGGTAGAGTGCAAAGCAACTTGGTTGGTCAACTCCAGCAGCAAAGCGAAGGCCTGCTGCGCCACCGTGGCCGTGCTATAGCCGGGCACATTGCAGACTACCAGACCGCGCTGTCTGGCGGCTGTCAAATCAATGGTATTGCACCCGGTGGCCAAGATGCCGACATACTGCAAGTGAGGAGCATGGGTGATGGAGTGGGCATCGAGGACGCCTTTGTTCAACATGACCGCAGTGGCATCCTTGATTCGCTCCAAAACTTCGGCGGGAGGGGTCCGGTCGTAGATGGTGCAATCAGCGAGGGCTTCGATGGGCCCCCAGCTCAAATCGCCGGGGTTGGTAGCATGGGCATCGATAATGACAAGACGGGGGCGTTTCATGGGCAAAAGTATAGCGAGGACTCGGAATTCATTCAAGCGAGTGTTTGGTTCAAAAATCCACCAAGTCGGGCTTGCTTTCATTAAAATAATGTTCGATACTTATTGTGTGAAAACTGTTCGTTTCATGGCGGTGGTGTGTGCTGTTGCAGGCGTACTACTGGCGGGATGGCTGCCGGGCGGGGTTGCGCTGGCACAGGGGCCCTATCTGATGGCATGGGGGATGAATGGCAATTTCCAGTCGGTTCAGATGCCGACCAATCTATTGGAGGGCGCCGATTCCTTTGCAGCAGGCTGGTTCCATACAGTCGTGGCGAAAGACGGCCGGGCGTGGGCGTGGGGGGCCAACGACTATGGCCAGACCAACATACCCATTGCGGCCTACCAGGAGGTCGCCGATGTAGCAGCCGGATTTTCGTTCAGCATGGCCCGTAAAACAGATGGAACGGTATTGGTCTGGGGCGGGGGGGCGATCATGACCAATATCCCGACGGCGGCAACGGGTAATGTCTCGCAGGTGGCTGCGGGGACCTGGCACGCGTTGGCCTTGACCAGCGATGGCGGCGTGGTGGCGTGGGGGTCGAATACCTATGGGCAGGCAACGGTTCCGGCGGACTTGACCAACGGGGTCGACGCCGTTTCGGCCGGCGATCAGTACAGCCTGGCCTTGAAAGAGGGGGCGGTTCACGTCTTTGGTTCGAGCCCACTGGGGATCGAGAATGTGCCGGCCGCGGCCTCCAATGATGTCGTAGCGATTTCGGCCGGGGCATATCACGCGCTGGCGTTGAAAGCCGATGGGACAGTGGTGGCCTGGGGTGGGACCAATTTTTTTGATGAAGCCGATTATCTGCCCGCGGAGGCCGCCAGCGGTATTTCCGCGATTTCGGCAGGGTATCTCTTCAGTATGGCGGTCAAGACCAATGGTGATCTAGTGGTCTGGGGCAATACTGACAATGACCAGACGCCAGTACCCAGCTATGCCCAGCATGGCGTTGGCAAGATCGCTGCGGGCTATGGCCATTGCTTGGCAGTTTGTTCTGTGCTGCCTCCGCGGTTTGTTCCAACCATCCTGCCGTATGGTTACATCAGCAACGCTTACAGCGCATCGGTGACGACTTTGGCCGATCCGGCGGCCACGTACTACCCTGTGGGCAACTGGCATTGGCTCAGCATTTCCAGCGCCGGTCTACTCGGTGGGACGCCGCTGAATCAAGGCAGCTATGTGGTGAAGGTCGTGGCCAGCAACGCCTATGGGCAGGCAACGAACGATATCACCGTGACCGTCTTTGATGCGATAAAACTGCCGCCGGTCTTTGTCACGACCAATCCGCTGCCTGCGGGCACGGTAGGCGCCTATTACGAACTGCAAATCGTCGCCAGCAATGAGCCCTCGTTCACTTGGGTCAATGCGGGTGGCGGGTTCCCGGCTGGGATGACGTTGACAACCAACGGGCTGCTGAGTGGCACGCCAGCGGGTACATACAATACCTTCTTCCGAGTGCTGGCCTCGAATCAGGCTGCAGTGGTCACCAATACGTATAACCTGACTATCACCAATCCTCCTCCTCCAATTTTTGTGACGGACACTCTGCCCAATGGCCTGGTGGGTCAGGCCTATTCCAACCGGATTGAGATTAGCCACTATCCGACTTCCATTATCGTGGTTGCCGGTGCCGTACCCAGCGGGCTGGGGCTGACAGGCTCCGGCTGGATCACGGGGACGCCGGTGCAGGTGGAGGCACCTAATTTCACGGTGCGGGCGGCCAACGCGTCGGGCGCAAGCAACCGGAACTTCACCTTGAATATTTTTGGGCCGCCGGTGTTCATCACGACCAGCCCCTTGCCGCCGGGAGGCGTGGGCGATGCCTACTCTATCCAGATTGCAGCCAACTATGCCGATACCTTTAACCAGGTGAGTGGTACGTTGCCGCCGGGGCTGACCCTGGCCACCAACGGGTGGGTCTCGGGTACGCCGACGGCCAGCGGTTCATTCGATTTCACGGTGCGGGCGACCAACGATTACGGCTGGAGCAACCGAGTGTTCAATCTAAATATTGGCATTTTGCCCATCTTCACGACGCCCAATCCGCTACCAAATGGCATCAAGGATGAGGCCTATTCGGTGATGATCACGGCAACGAATGCCGATGGCTTCATCCTCGTAGGCGGCAGTCTGCCACCCGGGTTGGACCTGGCCGTCAATGGCTCGGTTTCGGGCACGCCCAACGAGTATGGCAACTATCAATTTACCGTGCGGGCGACCAATGTTTATGGCGGGATCAATGGGGTGTATGATCTGGCGATTGGCGGTCAACTCCCGCCGGAAATTCTGGCGGTGCGGGCGACCAATGGCGCGATTCGTCTGGAGTGGACTAACTACAACGCCATCGGCAGCGTCCAAATTTTACGTGCCACCAATATAACGGGCACCAATGTGAAGTGGAGTAATTTCGGCACAGTGACGGTTTCGCCCTGGACGAATGTCGCTCCGGTTCCCATGCCCGCTTACTACAAGCTTCACTGGGTGCCGTAGATTTCCCAGATCGTTGGGCTGGGGGGCCAAGTTGGCGTCTGATATATCTGAGGTAGATCGATGTCGTTGTACGGTCCGGGAAAACATAGACGCGTCGCGCCAGTGTTGAACCATCTCATCCGGGCTAGAATCCCCAGCCCGTGGGGCGGTCTTGCTGAATTGGGTGCAGGACAGTAAAGTTACAACAGGGTATGGGTCAGGCGGCCTTCTGCTGCTTCCAATAGAGGTCAAACAGGTTGCCGAGGATTGCGCAGCGAGT
>JAVEUJ010000080.1:0-11184 GCA_034005635.1 Kiritimatiellia bacterium
CTTCCGATCTGAGGTGGATGGCGGCGATTGTTTTGAGGCGGTCAATGATGGGTAGGTGCTGGGTGCAGCGGGCTTCGCACAGGCCGCAGTCGACACAACGGGCGGCACCGTCAGGTTGCAAGTGCCAATGCAGGGTGAAACGGCCCTGAATGGCGTCGGGGGCGACGCCGAGCTGGAGCAGATTATGGATATCCATATATTGTGGGATGGGAATACCCTGAGGGCAGGGGAGGCAATAGCCGCAGCCGGTGCACATTTCGTTGAAATCCTGCTCGATGCGTGCGCGAATATTATTGAGATGGTCCGGGGAGTGGGGAGTGAAGTCTTCCACTGCGCGCTGGGCGGCCGCAATATGCTCCAGTGAACTGAAGCCGATCAAGGCGGTGGTGATGGCCGGGTCCGAAATCAGAAATCGCAGAGCGGCGGTCACCACATCCGGGTCGTTGGGGTCACGGATGAAATCAAAGATGCTGGGGTTCTGGGGAATCAGCCCCCCGCCGAGGGGATTCATGGCAACGACGCCTTTGCTGAGTCGCCCGGCGGCTTCTACGCCTTGCCGCCGATAGGGGAAGTTAATGGCGCAGTAGCCGAGGGTGACCAATTCAATTTCAGGATGATCAGTGAGCAGGTGCTCAATTTCAGACCCGCGCATATGGGTGGAGACGCACACATGCTCGATGAGTCCCTCTTCTTTAGCACGCAGGGCGGCGGCGAGCGCGCCGCCGTCTACGCGCTGCTGCCAATCGGCGGGGTCCATGACACACCAGATATGGAAGAACGTGATGCGTTCCACCCCGAGCCGGGCCAACGAGCGTTCCAGCCCGCGGCGGAAGTCGTCACCGCTGGATTCCTGGCATTTGGAGGAAGTATAGAGGGGTAGGGGCGATTCGGGCATGGTGCGCAGGGCTTCACCAAAAATATCCTCGCTTTGGTCATCGCAGTAGAACGGGGCGGTATCGAAATAGGTGATGCCCGCCCGTCGCGCCGTATGCAGCAGCGCGATGGCCTGTTGATGGTCCAGCGGATTGGGCAGGCGCATGCCGCCAAACCCGATAGCCGACAATTCTTTGCCGGTTGTGCCGCAAGATTTATAGATCATAACTGCCTCCTCAAAAACGGGTTTCAATGCTTGACGGTAGCGCAGATAAAAGAGTAAGAACAAGCTATGAATCTGCAATCGCATTCATCAGTTGGGTGTCCGGAATTCAAAAAAACAAAGCCGGGCACGGGGTTGAAACTGTGGATTGGACTAGCCGTGGCGGTGCTGGGAATCAGCGGCGTGGCCCACGCCACTGTTGACGAAGACTTCGAGTTTGCCACCGGTCTGATCAACTTCGAGCCGTCGTTTGCGGACTACGCGCAGAAGGTGGTGGATGCCATTCTGGTGGCGGACCCGAGCCAACGTGAGCGCACCAAGATCATCCAAGCTGAAATTTTGATCAAGCACCGCAAGTATGCAGATGCTGAAACGCTGGTGCGGGAAATGGGGATGGACAATCCGCGGGCGCAGGCCATCAGTTTGTCGCTGGGCAGGAACTACTTCGCGGTCGGGGAAACGGACAAAGCGCGCGAGCTTTACGACGAGTTCTTCAAGTTGTATGAAGGCAAAACGCCGACGGACAAAGATGTGGTGCTGCGCTATCGCGATGCCGCTTATCAGTACGCGCAGATGAAGGAAATGATCGGCGATTACGAGGGGGCAGCGGCCAGCTACAAGCGCGTCGAAGATGTCACGTCCGGCGAAATGAAGCGTTCAATTCAACTGGCGCGGGCGCAGGCGCTGGTGCAAGCCGCCGAAAAGAAATCCGGCGACGACAAAGAGAAACTGCTCAAAGAGGCGCTGGAGCTGTGTGAACTTTTGCAGTGGGGTGGTCTGGACTTGCAGTTTGTGGATTCGATCGTGATCATGGCCAACGTCGAGCTGGCGCGGGGGAATTCCGAAGCGGCGCGCAAGGTATTGATGAGCCACATGGACATCATCAAACCTATTGATGATACGCTCAAGGAGTTGGGGCTGCCGATGCGTGAGAGCCCGATGGCCGGGGCGCGCTCGCTGCTCGGCCGCCTGTGGAAAGAGGAAGCGGATCGCCTGGCCGGAGAAGCGGGCAAAGAGGCCGAGGCCATCAGCGCGTATAGCAAGGCGCTGGGCGAATACTATAATGTGTTTGTGAAGTACGGTGACAGCCCCTGGGGACCAACAGCCGGAATGGTGGCTAAGG
Organism: Kiritimatiellia bacterium; assembly: GCA_034005635.1. GTDB lineage: Bacteria > Verrucomicrobiota > Kiritimatiellia > CAIQIC01 > Lenti-01 > JAAZFE01. The sequence continues at coordinate 2,220 of JAVEUJ010000080.1, forward strand.
AAATCAAAGACATTCTGGAGACCAAGTACGACAAGATTGTTAAAATTGACTTGGGGAAGATCGACCCGAATACGATTGCGGGTACAGAATTTAAGATGGCGGACAATCTTTTCCGCCAGAAAAAGCACGCCGAAGCGTCCGTGGAATACCTCAAGGTACTGGCCCAATTTCCAGAGGCCGGCGAACTGTCGATTGGCGCGCTGGGCAATCTGGCTCAATGTTACATGCATCAAGGCGATGATCTGTTCGCCAAGATGGTCGCCCTCTATTTAGGGGAACGCTTTGCTGCCAAGAGTGACATTCCCGCGCGAGCAATTGTCTCGCTGGGCAAGTTGTACGAAGAAGGCGGCAACGCGGACATGGGCCTCTACATGTATAACAAGTACCTCAAGTACTGCCCGACGGATTCCCGTGCCGGCCAGATTCTCTTCTACTTGGCTAGCAAGGCCGAGCAGGCCAGCAAGAATGAGCAGGTTAGCAAGGAAGAGCAGGCCAAGAGTCAAGCGCAGGCCGACGCTTTCTATGCCAAGATCATCACCGACTACCCTGAGGACCAGAACTACACCAAAGCGCTTTCGCGTCGCGCCTGGCGGGCCTATCTGGACAAGGACTATGCCGGGGCGGTCGAGGGCATGAAGCTGTATATAGAGGAAAGCAAAGGGCAACCCAGCCCGACTTTGGCCCAGGCGATGTTCGCCTTGGGCGACTCCTACCGTCAGACGGGCGACCTGGCCAACGCCGTGCGGCAATTCAACACGCTGGTCAATGCCATTTCTCCCGATGGCAACCCCTACGGCCGCAGCGCCGAGGATTTGCAGCGTAATCGTGTCCTGCTGGAGCAGGCGCGCTTCTATCTCGCCTTCAGCCTGAGTCGGTTGCCGAGCGATGCCACCCGCAAGGCGGCCATCGGCAAGTTGGATGAATTTCTCCAGTTTCACGAAAAATCAATGCTGGCCCCGAAGGCCCTAAACCTTAAAGGCTCGCTGCAACTGGCCCTGAAGGATCCGGCAGCCAACGCCACGTTTGCGCAATTAGCGCAGGATTATCCTGACACCGATGAGGGTAAAAATGCCCAATATGCCCGGATCAATGGCGCACTGGAGCTGGGGCAATTTGAGCAGGCCAGGGAAGCTCTGGGTGCGATGCTGGCCAATCCGGGCAGTTATTCCGTAGGCGAATTCGCGCGCGTGGGCCAGGCCATGCTGGAGAAGGAACAGTGGGCGGAAGCCGCGCAGGCCTTTACCCAGGTGAATGGCAAGACGGACGACCGCGCCTTGCTGGAACGGGCTCTATATGGGATTGGTGCCGCCCGCTACGAACTGGACGATTACGCGGGTGCCGTCGAAGCCCTCGACGAGATGATGCAGCGCTGGCCGAACTCCTCGCTGTTTTACCCGGCTAAATTCACGCTGGCCCGCGCCAATATCCAGCTCATGAATCTCTCGGCAGCCAAAGTGGCGATCAACGATATCTTTAAATATGCGCGTGATCCGGAAGTGGTCAATGACACTAGCCTGCTCTATGCTGATGTGCTTAAGGCCGAAGGTGATCAGGTTGGGGCGCTGGCCGCCTACAAGCGGTTGGAGTATTTCGGCGGCGGCAAGTCCGAAAAGGCGCGCAAGCAAATTGAAACGGCAATTTTGGATGGCTTGGCTCTGGCGTCAGAGATGGGCCGTTATGCCGAAGTGATTGAAAGTGCAGATCGTTATCTTGAATTGTATCCCACCAGTCCCAAGGTCAGCGAAATCCGCCAGAAGCGGACCTCGGCCACCCTGCAACTGGCGGCAGAGGTCGCGGCTCCGCCACCGGCGGCCACCCCGGCTCAGTAAGAATGTAGATAAGGGAGAAGACAGCCATGATGAAAAAACAAACACTTGCTTGGATCGGTTTGGCGGCGGCCTTGATAATTGGCGACGCGGTCGCAGCTCCCTATGTCGTGTTGCGTAACGGGCGCCGAATTGATGGCTTAGCTATTCGTGCCCTGCAGAACGGTGACATCAATTTGACGACCCTCCAGGGTATCCAGACCTTTCCCAAAGGCAGCTATATCCAGGCCGTGGATGACAAGCCGGCCGAATACGACCAGGCGGTAGCCGCCTTGCAGGCCGGGAAGTTCGATCAGGCGATCAAGTTGCTCGAAGGCATTGTGACACGCTACCGCTTGCTGAATTGGGATGTCGAGGCCTCCAAGCTGCTGCCCCAGGCGCTGCTGGGCAAGGGCGATGCTGACGGGGCCGTGACGGCCTATACCAAGCTCTTCACTCTGGCGCCTGAGGAAAAGAAAAACGCCGAGCTGGCCTGGGGCATGCGCAAGGCTCTGCTCGCTGCCAAACAGTATCCGGCCCTGATCCGCGAACTCGATGCCGTGGCGGCATCCGGCAGCCGACCCGACGCCGCTCTGGCCCAGATCATGCGCGGGGATATCCAGGTGGCACAAAACAATCTGGATCAGGCCGTGCTTGATTTCCTGCGCACCGCCATCCTTTTCCAAGATGTCAAAGATCCGGCCATCCAAGGCGAAGCCCATCTTAAGGCCGCCCAGGCTCTGGAAGCCATGCGTGAACCGCGCGCCAAGGATATGTATCGGCGCCTGGTTGAAAAATATCCGTCGGCACCGCAGGCCGCTCAGGCTAAGGCCAAACTGTAAAGTCAAACCGCTATAGAATAATGATCAAGGAGAATACGTCATGTCCAAGAAATCTCTGGTAGTACTTTGGATGGTGGTTATTGCCGCCCTGGTGGTCTTGCCGATGGTCGGCTGGGCTCAAGATTTGGTGATGGATGATGCAATGGGCGCCGATGCCGGGGCAGATGCGGCAGGGATGGGGCTGTGGGCCATCATCGCCGGTTCCGGCTGGCTGGGAATTGTCTTGTGGACCGCCCTGCTGGCGTGTTCCGTGGCGGCGGCTTGGCTGGCGATCGACTTCTCAATCACTGTCAACCCCAAGAAAATCATTCCAGATTCGCTGGTGACGGATGTGCGCGAGGCGATGGAGCAGGGCGACGTGATGAAGGCTCTGCAGCGGTGCGAACAAGATCCCGGCGTATTGAGTGCCATTTTGATGGCCGGATTCCGCAACGTGAAGGAAGGCTTTGAAGTTATTCAAGAACAGGTGGCAGCGGCCGCCGACCTTGAAAGCGAAAAGCTGATGCAGCGCGTCTCCTACCTGAACATGTGCGGCAGCATTGCCCCTATGCTCGGGCTGTTGGGTACGGTGCAAGGCATGATCATGGCGTTCGCCAACTTGGCCAACACGCAGGCAGGCGCTGCCCAGCAATCCATGCTGGCCATGAACATCGCCCAAGCCCTCTGGACGACGGCGGCGGGTCTGTGCGTGGCCATCCCGGCGGTCTCGTTCTATACCTACTTTAAGAATCGCCTCTCCCGCATTATCCTGACCATGGAAGGCCTGACCATCGATTTGATCAAGGCCCTGCGCAACGTGGAAGTGATCGAAGAATAGCCTTAGCGCCCCAAAGGGGATCCGAGCATGAAACACAAACATCCAGATGCCCAGTTGGACATGACGCCGATGATCGACGTGGTGTTCCAATTGATCATCTTCTTCGTTGTCACGGCGGACATGGCCAATAAGGCGCTGGACACCAAGGTCCGCATGGCCATGTCGCCCAATGGTCCCATCGAAGAGCAAAAAGATCCCCGGACGGTCGTGGTGGACGTGGAGCGCGACGGGAAGATCGCCATCATGAAAACTCATATCAGCGAAGGGCAGCTCTATACGGTTCTGCGCAACGCGGTGAATACCTCAGGCCAGGGTACCCCAATCGTGATTCGCGGCGATTTGCATGCAAAGCACGAGGATATCAAAAAGGTGATGGATATAGCCGGTAAGGCGGGGCTTTGGAAGATCCGTTTCGCTGCGCTCAAGGAAGTGGCTGAAAAGCCACGGTCTTAGGAAAGGGAGTCTCATGGCTAGAGAACGAAAAAGACCCGAAGCGCCTCCCGCCGAATTGTCCATGACGCCGATGATCGACGTGGTGTTCCAGTTGCTGATCTATTTCATCGTGACGATTAAACCAATCGATGTAATCACCCACTTGGATGTGTTTCGTCCCGCACCGGACCCTAATGCCAAGCAGGACGAGAAACCCCCGCAACTGGTGCGTGTTGGTGTCTATCAGGACGGGTATTCGATCAATGAGACCCCCATCAGCGTCGATGATTTGGGGAAAGCCTTAGGCCGCTTGGCAGCCATTGATGCCGGCCAGACTATTATGATCACCGTCTCGGCGGTAGCCGAGCACGGCAAGTTGATTAATGCCTTGGACCTGTGCGCTAAAAACGGATTGCGGAGTCTCTCCGTAGTGAGCGCATCGAACTAGTGTGTGAACGGAGAGCCTTATGGATACATCCCTAAGATCGCTGCATAAAAATGTGTTTGAGTGGATGGCCGGGCCCACGGGCTCCGTCATCCTTCACGTGGCCCTGATTATCGCCCTCCTGTTTTTCGTGAATTTGGCGACCAAGGAGCAATTCACCGAAATCGAAGTCAAAATGATCGATCCCGACGATCAGCAGTTAGATGACCTGCTTGAAGATCTCAAGCCGCCCGATGAAATGCCTGACTTGGTGGAAACCATTACCCCGCCTGATGTCGACATGGATATTACCCCGCCGCCTGAAATTCAGGATTTCACCGCCGCGCCTGTCATGGACTCTGTCGCCGAACTGGATATCGCCTCGGATGCGCTTAGCCCGATCATCATGAAAAACCTCGCGCCCGGTAACATGTCCAATCGCAGCGGATCGGGGCGTCAGGCAGCCATTGGCGCCTATGGCGGGCAGTGGGGGAAGTATGCCGAGGCCGCCGTACTTCGTGCCTTGGAGTGGTTGCGCATCAACCAAAATCCTGATGGCTCGTGGGGGACAAGCTCTCCTGATAAGGAAGGTTATGCTGGCCTTGCTCTCCTGACATTCTTGGCGCACGGTGAAACCACTGCGTCTGAAAAATACGGACCGACGGTTGAAAAAGCCATTCGCTATCTGATTCAACGTCAGAACGCCGAGGGCGGCTTCATTGCTAAGCCCTTCACGGGCGCCCCAAAGGTATATGCCCACGCCATCGCCACGTATGCCATCAGCGAAGCCTATGGCATGACGCGCATCCCTTCCATCAAGCCAGTCATGGAAAAAGCCTTGCAGGTTTTGCTCGATGGCCAGAAAAAGTACCGTCACGGCGGCTGGCAGATGTATGCCTTTGATGGTTCTGAAGGATATGGCCAATGGGACATCTCTCTGGCCGCCTTTTGTGCCCAGGCTCTGAAGGCGGGGTATATTGCCGGGGCGGATAATCCCGGGCTCAAGGATGGCATGAACACAGCGGCCAAGTTTTTCATCACCCAGCAAAAGGATGACGGAAGCTTTCCCTACTCCGCATCCAATCCAGGGCGCCAGCCCAATATGACAGGAGCCGCTGTTTTGTCCCTGCAGTTGCTCGGCTTTGGGACTGACACGGCCACCCGGCGAGGCCTGCAATTTCTTAGCGATGCTGATGCCAACTGGGCTCGTCCGTCCCCAGCGGCCTTATATGCTTGGTACTACGTCACCCAAGCCAAATTCCACCAAGGGGGGCCGGCTTGGCAGTCGTGGAATAACAAGGTGGCGCCAGCGCTCATTCGCAATCAAAACACAGACGGTAGCTGGCTGTCCCCGTGCCTGGCCATGACCGGTAACGGCGTCGAACGGGAATACCGCGGCGAAGAAATTAACAGCAAGGTGTATGCCACCACGCTGGCCGCGCTTTCATTGCAGGTTTACTACCGCTTTCTGCCGACCTACCAGCCCATCGAGGACAAGGTGATCGATCAAACGTCTGATGACGATGTTCAGATCGAAATTCTCTGATTGTCTTCTCTGTTTCTGGCGCATTTCCAATTAGGGGTAGCAACGGCCCATCGGGATCCACCAGCGGCGGACAGGCAGATTCGCCTTACCCTTGACGCACATATTTACCCGCTCCGGTAGGGAAAACCTGCCTGTCTGCCAGTGGCAGATCCCCGGTGAGCCGAGTTTTAAGAACAAAAATACTCTTGCATTGAATCGCAGGGGCGCCTCTCAATTTTGAGAATCAGTATTACGTCTGGACAACGGTAGGCCACCAGCGTAATCTGTCGTTTAGACAAGGAGGCAGTTATGGATAAGTCGCTCAAGACCCTGCACCATAATCTTGCGGAATGGCTGGCCGGACCCACCGGTTCTGTATGTCTGCACGTGGCGCTGATCCTGGCCCTGATCTTCCTGGTGGATTTTGCCCGCCATCCTGATGATCCAGTGGAGATCGAGGTGACCTACCTCGACGTGCAGGAGATGGAGCCCGATCCCCCGCCGCTTGCGCCACCTCCGCCGCTCGACCTGAAGGCGTTTGAGTCTGATTGGTCGCCCCTCCAACCACCCGACTTTTCTGCCGATGTAGTGGTGCAGCCGGATGTGACAGATTTTGCCCAGCCCGACCCTCAGCAGCAGCCCTTGGAGGCGCTGATGGTGTCTCCTGCAATCAGCCCCATAATTATCCGCAGCCTGGCCGCGGGCCCCTTGAAGGATCGCCTCAGTGGCGCGGGACACGCCGCCGCCGGTGAACGTTATGGTGGTGCCCATTGGCGCGATGCTGAAGTGGCAGTCAAGCGGGCCTTGGAATGGCTGCAACTCAACCAGAACCCCGATGGGTCCTGGGGCAGGGTGGATCGCGAGGCGTATGCCGGTCTGGGCATCCTGACCTTCTTGGCCCATGGAGAAACCACGGCCTCTCCCAAATATGGAGCTACCGTCCAGCGCGCTCTGCAATACCTGCTGGCGCGACAAAACGAGTCCGGCGAATTCGTCCGCACCGACACCACCGGCGGCACCTATTCCCAAGCCATTTGCGTATATGCCGTCAGTGAAGCCTATGGCATGACTCGTATCCCATCCCTGCGTCCCGCCATGGAGCAGGGCGTGCAGGTCATCCTCAAGGGGCAACAGTCCGGCGGTGGATTCGACTACCGCTTTGCCAAAGGGGCTCGCCGCGACACCTCCTTGGGTGGCTGGTGCATGCAGGCCATGAAGGCCGCGTTTATTGCCGGCGCCGAAAATGACGGCCTCAAACCAGCCATGGATTTGGCCGCCGCCGATTTGAAAGCTGTCCAGCGTGACGATGGGCGGTTCTTCTACACGGACGGCAAAAGCCATTCCACCGACAGCATGACCGCCGTTGCAGTCTTGGGTCTGCAATTGATGGGGCATGGTCGCTCTCCCGCCGTGCGGCGCGGATTAGACGCCCTGCAAAATGCCCGCTGTGACTGGCGCAACCCGCCGGCATGGCCTATGTATGCGTGGTATTACATGTCCCAGGCGAAATTTCACCAGGGCGGCAGCAGTTGGCAGAAGTGGAATACTCAATTTGCTCCCGAATTCATTAGCAACCAAAATTCAGATGGAAGTTGGGTGTCTGCCGGCCTGTCCCTGCTGGCGGGGACAACGGGCCGTGAAAACTATCATCCCGTGTATTCCACCACACTCGCCGCCCTAACGCTGCAGGTCTATTATCGCTTGCTCCCGACATTTATGCCCATCGATGAACAGAAAGTAGTGGTCGAATCCTCCGACGATGTTCAGGTCCAAATTCTTTAGCGCATATTACGATAGCGTATAGCCATGCTCCAAATAGTTGCGGCTCACCCGGAGGGTTCGCCCGACCAACGGAATGAGCCGAGCTGTTCTGGCCCTTTCCCAGACCCCCACGGGCTTGTCCCGGGGGCGAATCAGGTCAACTCAAGGCCGCATTACTCGATTGTTGATCCGCTCTACCCGCCCGTCATCCCTCGGCAGGCTCCACACTATAGAAAACTCGGCTCTCGTAGCGTGAACCTCCCGGTCCACGCCTCTTCCAGTTCCGTTGCGCGGCTTCTTCTGCTCGGCGCGGACTAGAGGTCCATGCTACATGACGGCCCATCCACCGGGCTTGTACCGGTGTGCTTAAGGTTGTGCAGCCCCATACTAGCTGCCCCGCCAACCTAACCATCCCCGGGGCAAGCTCGGGGGATTCTTCACAACCAGTCCCATCTCTGTTTGCCCAGACTCTTTGCCCCATCCGTGTTATCACTGTCATCCGTGGTGGCTGCTCACCTGGTCAGTCATGAGTTCTTGAGTTCAGATTCATTCCCCACTTCCATCCTCCCTCGGCAGGCATTTTTCGCAGACGTTGGATCGATTATTCTTGAATCCAGCGCTCTATCAGTGTAGCGTTTCTACATTCTGGTCTCAGCGGGAATTGCTGTCGGTTAAAACAAAAAGCAGGAGCTTGTCATGAAGGGCATGAAAGTGGTTGGAACATTGTGGGTCATGGCGGTGTTGGCGCTGCCGGTGGCGAGGGGCAATGAGGACATTCCATCGGCCTGGTATGGCAGCCAGCCGGATACCTATGGGCTGGTTTCGCGCGACATTGCGGGCAATAATTCTTACGCCTACACCCCCAGTCCCGAGCAGTGGCGCGACAAAAATATCTATCAGCTCTTCACCGACCGGTTTTCCACGGACGGGGTGGACCGGCTGGCCGGCTACAAGCCGACCTGGACGAGCGACGGGAAAGCCTATCCCTATAATCGCAATTTCCACCACGGCGGCAGTTGGAAGGGCCTACAACAGCAATTGGACTACATCGCAGGTATGGGCATCACAACGCTGTGGATTTCCGGTGTGCAGCAGAACGATCAGGGCAAGGATCCCAACTACACGCCTTATCACCAGTACCACGTCGAGAACTTTTTCAAATGCGATCCCGCGATGGGCACGTTCCAGGACCTTAAGAACCTGATCGACGACTGCCATAGCCGTAATATCTACGTCATTCTCGACGTCGCCCCGAACCACATGTGCGACAAAAACGGCATCAACACCGGCAACGAAGACGACGACAAGCGCTACTGGCCCGACGGCCACGGCGCCTTCGACTGGTGGAATAATGGCAAC
>JAVEUJ010000211.1:0-2756 GCA_034005635.1 Kiritimatiellia bacterium
CTGAACGCTGAAACCACAGCGGCAGAAATTCCACACTGTCCGTGTGGTGGATTGCTTAAACCTGATTTTGTGTTTTTTGGCGAAGGTATTCCACCCGAGGCGCTCGCCGACTCCGACGAAGCGGCCCGCCGAACAGACTGCATGATTTTGGTGGGGACGTCCGGAGTGGTCTATCCGGCGGCCGCGCTGCCGTTGCTGGCCAAGCGTAACGGGGCGTTTGTGATTGAGATCAACCCTGGGCCGACCGAGTATACTGACCGAATTGTCGATGCCTTTTTGCCGATGAAGGCCTCGGAGGCATTTGAACGACTGGATGCTTATCTGCAGGCCGCCGGATCTGGGGCATGAAAAAAGCGCCGCGGTTTTCACCGCGGCGCCGGCAGGCCTAATGGCCTGTAGGGGGTTTAGAAGCGACTGCGACGTCCGCCGCCACCGCCACCACCACCGTATCCGCCGCCATTGCCACCGCCGAAGCCGCCACCACCACGGGGACGATCTTCGCGAGGACGGGCTTCGTTGACGACGAGCGCGCGCCCGCCAACTTCTTTGCCGTTCAATTCGGCAACGGCCTTGTTGGCCGCGTCAGCCGAGACCATCTCGACAAAGGCGAACCCGCGAGGGCGGCCGGTGTCACGGTCTGTGATGACGTTGCAGCTGGCGACATCGCCAAAAGCGCTGAACGTTTCGCGCAGATCGCTCTCGGTGGTGTCAAACGACAGGTTTCCAATATACAGCTTCGTAGCCATGTTCAATGTTCTTTCTGCTCCGGGGGATCGTTTTCATGACTGCCCCGACTCGTTCGGGTGAAGATGTCCCCCTGGACCGCCAATGCGGAGGATGGACGACCTGCCAACTCAAGCTAACTTTTCTCTCTAAGCGATGTGCAAATTATCATGGGCCTAAAAAATAGCAAGCGATAATTGTTTTAAATATTTATGAACCGGCAGTCGCCTTGGGTGAATAGGGCGTCTTGATCATGGCAGGGATTCGTGGGAGTACCACGTTGTGTGGGGAGAAGTTACCCGAGCAGAATGCGGACCACATCGGCGGCGGTGTAGTCTATTTGGCCATTAGCGCAAAAGCGTCCAATTCCCAGCAGATCGTCGCCGATCGTAACGAGCGGCAATTCAGGCGAACCATTGGGCTGGATGCCGGGCAAACCAATGTTGGCGACCAGGGCATTGCACAGGCACTTGCGGCCGATGGTGGCCGCGGGGTTTCCACCCTTGGCGAGCCAGGCGGCCTCGGGTTCGGCAGCACAGCGATAGCCGATGGCGCCGTCAGGACGGCGATAGGCCTCGCGGAGAAATCCAAGATTGCAGAGGCGTTGCCGCTGATGGTAAAGCGACTCGTCCGATAGCGTGCCTTCGAGCACGCCTACCTTGAAGGGAAATCCGGTGGGGGACGCCTGGGGGTCGGTGAATACCCGCGCTGTTCCCGCCAGGGCCTTGGCCACCAAGGCGCGGCGGAGATTCGGTGCCAGGCCGGATTCCTGGCACAGGGCGAAGGCGGTGCCCACCTGCACACCGGCCGCGCCGAGATCACGGGCTTCTTTCACTTTCTCGGGCGAGCCATATCCACCGCCCAGCCAAAAAGGCAGACCAATTTTGCGAATAATATCCAGATTGACCACATCGCGCGGACCGTAAATGGGCTGACCGTCCGCCGTGAATTTGGTCCGGCCACGCGAGGGAGCATTGTGGCCGCCCGCCACCGGGCTTTCGACGACGAATCCGGACAGACCATCCGGTATCCGCCGGACCAACATGGTGGCCAGCGTAGCAGAAGAAACGATGGGCAGGAAGGCCGGTTTGGGTAGCGGGGGCAGAGTCTGGCCCGGTTCGATGAAATTGGCGGGGTCTAGCATCATGACAACCGGCTCGGCTGCATTGGTTCCTTTGACATGCATCGTGTATGTCGCCGGCTGATGGTTGGCCAGAGCGTTGATGGCCGCCGGAAACTCCAGGGGAATACCCGCACCGACGATGACGACTGCGGCTCCGGCCAGCATGGCGCCGTAGAGCGATGGCAAATGCGGCATCTGAATTTTCTCGAGGAAATTAATGCCAACCGCCCCGGAATGGCCTTCGCGGGCGAGAAATATCTCGACAAAATTGGCAGCGATGCACAGCTCTTGAGCGGGGATGTTGCGCTCAACGGTATGCATGCGGCCGGGCTTGCGAGGCTCGGCCGGATCGCGGCCTCCGGGAATGAAATACGCGTCCAAGATCCGTTTGGCTACCGAGGGGAAGGGAAAATGTTTTAGCGCGCGGCGGACACCGCCATCGGCATCGCCGTCTTGCAGGCGGCGGGACAGTATCTGGTCAAGGGCCGTGCCCGCCACAACGCCTAAATGGCCCAGACACGAGACCGCCCGGGACAAGCGCCAGTTGGATACACCAGCGCCCATGCCGCCCTGAATAAGAAAAGGAATTTGAAAACTCATTTCGTCACTATACGCATGTCCCACCGAATGGCCAAAGTAAAATCATCACACCCCATCTTGGTGCGGTTGATGGTGGATGGTGGGCGGTTGATGGTTGATTCGGAACTGTTAAAATTTACAGAGGTTAGAGGGATTCACAGAGGGGACGGAGCAGAAAGAATCGAACAAACTCGTCACGGGTGAACACAACGCGGCATGGCCGCAACCAAAGAAGATAAGACAACCACGGATGGACGCGAATGGACACAGCCGGCAAGCCGCAACCAAAGAAGAGAATTTAACCACGGATGAACACTGATGGACACAGATC
>JAVEUJ010000081.1:0-11111 GCA_034005635.1 Kiritimatiellia bacterium
TCTTCCGATCTCAATGGCGAATTTCGCCCATAAAGGCCCCATGAAGAAATCCAAGATGTCTCCCACGCCCATCCGTGCCCTCTATGCCGCGCTGCTGATCACGGTCGGCCTTCTGCTCTGGCTGCTGGCTCAGCCAAAACCCGGCGTGCGTATTCTACGTCTCAAGCCGGTACACGCCCCAGAGGCCTCTCCAACTGCAGCCACGCCGTCAAGCATTCGCGTGGCGACCTATAACATTGAGCATTTCACCGATGCCCGCGATGATGGCCCCGACCGCACCCCCGAACAGTTCATCGCCCAGGCCCAAGGCGCCGCCGCTATCATCGCGGAGGCCAATCCCGACATCCTCCTCGTTCAGGAAGTCGAAAATGCCCGCGTATTGATCTACTTGAATGAACAGCTCCCCCACCCTTACGATTATATTTACGTGACGGACTTGCGCCGCTCCAGTGGCCCGCGCGATTCGCTGAACCTTGGTCTGCTCTCGCGCCTACGCCCCTGGCAGGTGCGCCAGTTGGGCTTCCATGACCTGCCCGGAAGCGCAAGCCCCGCCCGCGGCTCCTTGGCGGCGACCTTCTTCCTCGCCGACGGTACCTCATTGATGACCTACAACATCCATTTGAAGTCCAATTTTGGCGATGCCGCGCGCAATCAAACCCAGCGGGGCGTTGCCTTGCACCTCATCGGGGCCGATGCGGTGACAGAAACCTATCGCAACCAGCCCCGCCCCACCTCCACCCTTATCTTGGGCGATACCAATGTCGATCCCGACACCCCGCAATTCGCCGATGACCCCTCGCTGGATCCTCTGATCGGGGGATTTGCGGACCTATGGCGCGGACGCCCTATTGAAGAGCGCACCACGATCCCTACCCGCGAGGCGGGCGAAACCGGCGATCCGTTGATGGTCTTTCCGCCCTCCGCCTTTGACCGCGTCTTCGCCTCGAAAAACCTCATACAGGATGGCCCTTGGCGAGTCGCTGGCCCCACTGTCATTCAAAAGGGCACTGCCACTCACAACAATATGGTTCAGCCAGGTACAGAAGGTCATGTCACGGATCACTTTCTCGTCTATGTGGATCTGACCCCCAATCCCAATGCGGTCCTCGCCCCTCCCGCACCTGACTCCGACTCAGTCCTCACCCCTTCGATCACCGAGGAATGATTCCGGCTGTTGGACTCGCGCCCTGCCCCAGCGCCCCGCGAGGTAAATCAGGCCCTGATTAGTAGCTGTAGCCGATCGAGAAGCTGAAGCGGCCCTTGTCGGACGTAACATCGTCCATATTAAGCGGCCAGGCATAATCAAGTTGAATCGGGAAGCCGGGGAAATCAAAGCGCACCCCCAAGCCGTAGCCATCGAATAGCACGCCGTCGCCCATGGCCCCACTCTCGTTATTTTTTTCGTACATATCTTGCCAGACAACGCCCACATCGTAGAAGAACCCCAAGCGCACCTTATCCACCACCGGTAAGGTGTATTCCACGGTGGCATAGGCGGCTGAGCGCCCTCCGATGGGCTCGTCTGTATCGTCTTTGGGCCCCACTTTGCGGTACTTAAATGCACGAACCGTGCGCGGGCCTCCCACGAACAAGCGATCGAACAACGGCACCCGATCTGAATCGCCGTACTCATGAATAATCGAGGTCCAGCCGCGGAGGTTCAGGACGTGATCAAACCAAAGTGGAAAATACTGGGACGCACGCAGGGTGAACTGATAGGTATCGCTTTCGCCTCCAAAGGGCCCGCCGGCCAGCGTCGCCGCCGCCGATCCGCGGAAGCCGCGCGAGGGCAGAAAGGGATGATTGCGCGTGTCGCGGATAAGTTCCATCGTGCCGTAACTCTTAAGCCGCCCGCCCTCTTCCTGCTTGATCAGGTCGCTGGCGCTGTCTTTGATATCGCTAATGTTGATGTCCTCCAGGCCGTAAATCCAGTTGATGCGATTGAAGGCAAAGAACGGCTTGCCCAACGTGAGCGATCCCCCGGTCGTGGTCTGGTCATACTCGTCGCTGTAGTAGCTGGCCTCGCGCCGGAACAAGTCCAGCCCCAGCGACAGCCGCCGATTCAGGAACCATGGCTCGATCAGCGACAGTTCCAAGTCCGTACGCTTGCTGCCGGCTTGCGCGCGCAGCCGCAGGCGCTGACCGCCGCCCGTGAAGCGCGGCCAACCCAGCAAATCGAAATTGCCCTGCGTCAGCTCGACGTAGCCAATGAGATTGTCGATGCTCGAAAATCCCGCGCCGAACATCAGTTGACCGGTGCGCTGCTCCTCAAGATCAAAGATCAGGTTGAAGCGATTTGAAGTCGCCGTCGCTTCCGGATAGCTGTTAACAAACGAGAAGTAGTTCAGGTTGCGCACGCGACTCTCGCTGGTGCGCACGCGCACTTCATTGTAAACTTCGCCGGGCAGCACGTTGATTTCGCGCCGAACCACCTTGTCTTTGGTTTGGGCGTTGCCGCGAATCTCGATGTTTTGGATGTAGGCCAGCATGCCCTCGGCCACGTCATAGGTCACCGCGGCAGTCCCCGCGTTGGTGTTCAGCGTCACCCGCGGCTCGACCGCCGTCTTGATGTAGCCACGCGACCCGTAGAAATCACGGATGTTCTGGGCACTGCGCTGAATGGTCGCAAGGGCTGCCGTTTGATTGGTGCCCGCCACCACGCCGCCGACAACCTCGCCGACTGCGAACTGCTCCATCCCTTTTACCCGCCAGGCGCTCAGCGAATAAACCGGGCCTTCGTTAATCACAAAGGTGATATCGATTTTCTTGCGCCCGACATAAACAAAAGTGGGTTCGCTGACGGTGGCCGCCAGGCATCCCTTGTCCATGAGCACCTTGCGAATGGCTTCGCGATCAGCCAGCACATGGCCCGGCTCATAGAGGCCGTCATTGTTGATCCACGTCAACCAAGAAGACTGCTTCTGGGTCATCGCCTTGAGCAGCTCTTTGCGACGCACCTGCCGGTTGCCCTTGAACAGAATCCGCCGCACCACCGCCCGGCGGCCCTCATCCACCTGGATGGTTACGTCCACAAAACCAGTCTCATCCGCCGTCGGAGTCAGCGTCCAGGTCAGCCGCGCATCGGGGAAAAATTCTTTCCGGTAGGCGTCACGCACCTTCTGGGCTCGCAGTCCGAGCAAGGCGTTGTCGACGAGATCGCCGGAACCAATCTCCATCTGGGTGCGCACCTTTTTGTTGCCGAGATAGTCGGCACCGGAAATACGCATGACGCGGATACGGGGGCGCCCTTGGACGCGGTAGACCAGCGCCACGCCATCGTCCGCAGTTTCCACACGCACTTCGGCATAGGAAAAGGCTCCCGAGCGCTGCAACGCGCGGATATCCTCGGACAAGGCCGCGCGATCAAGTTCCTGCCCTACTCGGGCCCCCACCTGTGCCAGCACCTGTTCAGCGCTGACAGGCACATCGCCAATAACGGCCACGCGGATATCGCGCACCGGCACGGCCCCGGCGACTGTCGCCCACGCCACGATGGCCACAGCCAAAAACGTCAGGCGACCTTGTTGCAACGGACTCCTCATCCTTCCTCCGGGTCGATGCCTTCGTAACGGTTACTGAAACGAGTAAAGCTCTCTTCGAAATCCAAGCGGATCTCGCCTACGGGTCCATTGCGGTGCTTGGCAATGTCCAAAATGGCCAGCCGCGTATCATCGGCATGTTGATCCTGTTTGTAGCGGGACGGGCGTCGCAGCAGCATCACCACATCGGCATCCTGCTCGATGGCACCGGAATCGCGCAAGTCCGACAGCTTGGGCACCGCACTCTTGGAATCGCGGGTTTCGGGGGCGCGGCTAAGTTGACTCAGCACCAGCACCGGCACCTTGAGCTCCTTGGCCATGCCCTTGAGCGCCTGCGAAATCGCTGCGGTTTCGCGCTGACGGCCTTCCATGGCAAACTTCGAAAAATTCATCAGTTGCAGATAGTCGACCACAATAAAGCGAATGCCGTACTTGCGCTTGAGCCGACGGGCGCGCGCGCGTAAATCCAATGCCTCGAGCCCGGCGGTATCGTCCAGATAGATCGGCGCGCTGCGCAGCGTATCCGCCGCCGCAATCAGTTTGCCGTGGGCTTCCTGGCCCACTTTGCCCCGTGATAAATCTTGGCTGGCCACGCCCGCATGACAGCAAATCATGCGCCGCACCAGCGATTCCCCCGACATTTCTAGACTGAACACCGCCACCGGCACCGGCGTCTGGTGCCGAGCGCCCAGCGCAACATTCTCTGCAATATTTAGTGCCAGCGATGTTTTGCCCATCGACGGGCGCGCCGCCAGCACGATCAAATCGGAATTCTGCATGCCCAGCAGCATCTCGTCGATGCGCTCAAATCCAGTCGAGAGCCCGGTGATCCCCTTTTTCTCGGAGATCAGCTTCTCGACCTCCTTCATTTCGTCTTCAATGAGTTTTCCAAATGTGCGTTCCGTGCTGACCCGCTGCTCACTGAGGGCATAAAAGGATTCCTCCGCAAACCCCAGCAGCGATTCCGCCTCCTGCTCGCCCTTGTAGACCTCTTCAGTAACAATACGCGCGGCATCGATGATGCGCCGCATCAAGTGGTTTTCGTAAACGAGTTGGATGTAGTAGTCAGCGTGGGCCGTGGTCGGCGTGCCATCGATCAGGCGCGCCAGTTCCTCCTCGCCCCCCACACCGTCGAGCTGCCGGTTTTCACGCAGGCGGTCGACGACCGTAACCAAATCGACTGGTTTGCGGGCCGAGTACAGAGCCAGCATCGTCTCAAAGAGCGCCTGATGGGTCTGCACATAGAACGATTCGACCGTGATTTGGCGCTCGATGCACAAGTCCAGGATACGGGAAGCATCCTGCAGAGCGCAGCCCAGCACCGCCCGTTCAGCATCCTCGCTGTGGGGGGGGACGCGCTCGCCGGGCCGCAGTGCCCGCGCACCCGGACTTGCCTGTGCTGCGCCGGCCATCGCCCGCCTCCTCCTAGACCGTCGTCGCGGGTTCTACTGCCACCCGCTCGCTCACAACCTTGACCTTGAGCGTACCGCGCACCTCGGGATGCAGGTGCAGATCCGCCTCGTGATCGCCCAAGGATTTGAACGGCTCAAACATCGCCAGTTGCTTCTTCTGCAACTCGATGCCATCCGCCGCGAGCTTGGCCAGAATGTCGGCCGCGCTGACAGAGCCAAACAACCGCCCTTCGGCGTTGGCCTTGACAGAACATGTCACGACTTTACCTTCGAGTTTGCGAAGCAGCGCTTGCGCTTCTTCCTTTTCGCGCTCCAGCCGCACGGCGGCCTCAGCACGTTTTTTCTCAACGAGACGCTTGGTCCCGGGCGTCATCACAACCGCCAGTTTTTTGGGAAAGAGGTAGTTGCGTGCAAAGCCCGAACGGACCCGGCAGGCATCGCCCGAACGGCCCAAATCGGTGACATCCTCTAATAAAATTACTTCAATGGATTTGCCCATGGCACACCTGTCCTTCCGCCGCCTATGGCAGCAATCCCATAACTCGTGCGCGGCGGATCGCCCGCTTGACTTGGCGCTGTTGTTTGGCGTTGGCCCCGGTTACACGGCCCGGCAGAATTTTGCCGCGCTCGGTCATGAACTTACGCAGAAATTCATAGTCCCGGTAGTCCACTTGCTGGTCCGCCTTCAGCATGCGAATGCGCTTGCGAGCGGCCTCGTCGGTCGCCGTGGTGCGGGAAGTTCGTTTTCTCTTTGGTTTCATCATCGTCGTCTTTGCTCCATGTTAAAAGGGAATTTCCTCGTCGTCAGATGGCTTGCTCAGCGGCTCGTCAAACGAGGGCTCGGAAGTGGAGGATCTGCCTCCCTGAGGGGTGTCGCGCGCCGGAGGGGTATCGCTCATAGGGCCCGTGCCGGCGCCCTCGCGGCGCGGACCGCTCAAAAATTGAACGCGATCGGCTCGCACCTTCAGCCGCGAACGCTTCTGGCCAGTTTCTTTGTCCTCCCATGAGTCCAGTTGCAGGCGGCCTTCCACAAAAAGCGGCGAGCCCTTGGACAGGTACTGCGCGCAATTCTCGGCCTGGCGGTCCCAGACATCCACATCGACGAAGACCGTCCGTTCGACCTTCTCGCCGCTCTTGTTTTGGAATGACTCGTTCACCGCCACGCGCAGGGTCGAGACCGCTGTGCCCGACGCAATGCGGCGTAACTCGGGGTCTTGGGTCAGATTCCCAATCAGCAGAACTTTATTCAGCGCCGCCATCGTCCGCTCCCTTCTCCGGTGCGGGCGGAGCGGGCGGGGCCACCACCACCTGTACACGGAAAATATCTGCGTTCAGCTTCAGACGCGCCAGCAGCGGGGCCAGCTTGTCGCCGCCCAGTGCGAACGCCATCAGGCCGTAGTGACCGCTGCGCTGCTTCTGCATCGGACGGGCAAATTCCCGCCGACCCAGCCGCGTACAGCTCGACACTGCGCCGTCAAACTTCTCAATCTCACCACGGACCGTTTCCACGGCGCCGTCCCAGTCTGCATCTTTCAGGCTCTCCCGAAAGATAATTATCGCCTCGTATTTCTTCACCTCGTGCCTCCTCAATTATACTGGTTCATGGCGCTGTCCACGCTGTGGGTCAACAGGTGATCCACCGCGTCGGCCGCGCGGATGGCGGCTTCAGCCAGGACCTGCCGTTCCCCGGCGCTCATTTGTTCCAGCACATGATCTGTCAAACTTCTTCCTTGTTCCTGTTCGCCAACTCCAACTCGCACCCGCACAAACTCTTCACTGCCCAGGTGCTCGATTATCGACTTCAACCCGTTGTGACCACCAGCGCTGCCTGTCGGTCGAATTCTCAACTTGCCCACGGGTAGGTTGACGTCATCGGCCACCACAATCAAGTCTTTTACTGTCAGACCCGCCGGCCGCATCAAGGCTCTCAGCACCGTGCCGCTGCGGTTCATAAAGGTCAAAGGCTTAACCAGCAGCAACTGCTCACGGCCCTCCTGCGACACCTTGGCACTTTGCAGCGGGTGGCGCCAAGATCGACGGAACACTGCGTGGTGGCGCTTGGCAATCTCGTCCAGGACCGTCCAGCCAGCATTGTGCCGCGTCTGCGCATACGCCCGGCCGGGATTCCCGAGACCTACCACCAGTTTCATGGTAGCCCGTTCCTCGCCTGCGTCATTGGCCTATTTCTTTTCTTTTTCGCCTTGGGCCTTCTCGTCGTCCTCTTCCTTCTTCTCCGTCAATACTTCCGGACTGGCAGCGGCGCCTTCCGCCTCCGCCTCTTCCTCGGCGGCGACCTCTTCCAGGCGCGGCGCGGCCACGGCCACGATCACCTGGTCCAAATCGTCCAGCAGCGTGTACTTCGTCGCATCCACCACCACGTCACTGACGCGCAGCGTGTCGCCGATGTCCATGCCACTCACGTCCAATTCCAATTCATCAAACACATCGCCGGGCAAACACTCGATCGCCACCGTACGCATAACGTGTTCCAGCAAGCCGCCCTGTTGGGCTACACCCTTAGGCACACCCAGCAGTTTCACCGGCACCTCGATCGAAATGGTCCGAGTCATGGACACTTCGTAGAAGTCCGCATGGATGATCCGGCCCGTGATTGGATGGTGCTGTAGCGCCTTGACCATCACCTTGCTGATCTGATCCGTTCCTTCGATCGCCAGGTCGAGGATCATATTTTCGCTGCGGTGGCTGCGTAGCAGCATCACAAAATCATGTTCGTTGAGTTGGATATCCAACCCCGGGCGTCCCTCGCCATATGTCACCGCTGGAATCCATCCGGTACGGCGTAGGCGGCCGGAGGCTGCGCTGCCCTTTGCTTCGCGCGGCTTGGCGGTCAATTTTGTTTCTTTCATTGCGTTCTCCCTTGATGAATCTCGAACAATTTGGAGACTGATTCGTCCCCGTAAATACGTTTAATGGCATCGCCCAGCAGGTCCGCCACTGACAACACCGTGATCGGGAAGCTATTCCAGATCTGGGGCGGCACACTGTCGGTGGTGATGAGCTCCTCGATCTGTGAATCCTTCAGCCGATGGATACCCAGTTCGGTGATCGGGCAGTGACTCACTGCTGCGCGCACGGACTTGGCCCCGTGGGCTTTGGCTAATCGTGCCGCTGCGCAGAGCGTTCCCGCCGTTGTGGTGATGTCGTCGGTCAGAACGCAGTCCTTGCCCTCAACATCGCCCACCAATTCGAGCGATTCCACTTCCGTGGCCGAGGTGCGGTGCTTTCCCGCCAACGCCAGACCGGCGTTGAGCAACTGCGAATAGGAATGGGCCATCTTGAGGCCGCCGGGATCCGGAGCCACCACCACGCGGTTATCAGGGGGCATCTTCTCGCGCAGGTAGCGCACCAGCAGCGGCGCCGCGTACAAATGATCGACCGGTATATCGAAAAAAGCTTGGATCTGTGGCGAGTGCAGATCAATCGTCAGAACTCGATCCACCCCCGCCGCCACCAGTAAATTAGCCACCAGCTTGGCCGATATCGGCACACGCGAGCGATCCTTGCGATCCTGCCGCGCATACGCAAAAAATGGCATCACCGCCGTGATTCGCCGGGCCGACGCCCGCCGTGCCGCATCCGTCATGATCAGTAATTCCATCAGGTATTCGTTCGGCAACATCCCCGTAGGCTGAATAATGAACACATCGCGACCACGAACTGTTTCCTCGTAGGTCACAGAAATTTCGCCGTCAGGAAAGCGCGTTACTTCGGCCGCGCTCAGCGCAATGCCGACCCGCGCTGCAATTTTCTCTGCCAGCGGGCGATTCGCATTCCCCGAAAATAGTTTAATATGATTTTGCATGTCGTTCATGTAAACTTTGTCTATTCCTCGCGGTGCAATGGTTGCCCGACAAGGATTTGAACCTTGACTCTGGCCTCCAAAGGGCCGTGTGCTACCATTACACCATCGGGCAATGTCTTCGATGGCATCCCGCAGTCGCGCAACGGCAGCCCTTTCGGCGCCGTGCCCGACCGTGACAAAGAACAAACTGGCCCGCCCTTACGGACAGACCCGTCCTAAAAACCCGCGCACCTTACCTGCCCCCTCCGCAAAAGTCAATCCCCTGAAAATAGTGGGTGCTCGTTGCGCATGAGTCGTTAGTTGAGCTTTTAACGCAAAGGGCACAAAGGATCATCTGAAATATTCGACCGATCAGTTTGGTTCGTCTGAGCCGTCCGATCCGTCTGATCTTCTCCAGCAGTTGATATCGCCCCCTCCCCTTGCCTCGCCCCCATCAGATAAGGTAGAGTTATAGATATGGACCTTTTGCTTAAACAAACCTACCGCTGCAATGCACGCTATTCGCTGGGCCATAGTTGGCAGTACCGCACCAGACCAACCGAGGCGGTCACCCGGCCCCCCCTCTTGATGACAAGTAGGCAGGGGGCATAGATGAAAATTGCTGTTTTAGGTAGTAAATCCCTCCCCGCTTTCGCCGGCGCCGATCGCGTCGCCGAAAATATCCTGCGGCATCTGCCCGTCGACGACGGAAACCACTACCATATTTATGTGGTCCGCACTCCCGCCCAGCCTCGGGCGTTCGACCACGCTCCTAATCTGCGCGTCATCCCCATTCCCGCGCTGCAGGGCAAACATAGCCGAGCCACTACGTTTTTTCTGCTTAGCGCCCTGCACTGCGCCCTGCGCCTGCGCCCCGATCTCGCCCACGTCCACGATTCCGCCTTTGGGCCATTCGCGTGGATTTTGCGCCTCTTGCGCCCGCGCATGCCCATAGTCGGCACCTTTCACGGCAATCCCTACGAAAGGGCCAAGTGGAGCCGCTTCGCCAAATGGTTCCTGCGCTTCTCGGAAGATGCGTTTATCCGCGCCTGCGATCAGCTCACCACCGTCGCCCGTGCCAAAGTTGCCGATGTGCAAGCCCGGAGCCAAACTCCTATTGAATTCATCCCTAACGGGGTCAATCCCAACTCCGATATTCCTTCCACCGGCCTCGCACAACAGCACGGACTCATTCCCGGGCAATATCTCATGTTTGCCGCCGGTCGCATGGACCCCACCAAGGGCCTGCACCATCTGCTCGACGCCCTGGACGCCCTGAAACTCGATCTCCCCCTCTTGGTTGTCGGCGGCTTTGAAGGCCACAATCGGGACTATTCCGAACAGCTCCTGGCTCGCTGCGCAGCCACCCCCCGCCTCGTGCTAATCTCCCAACTGCTGACCCAGCCCGAACTCTTCGAGTTGGTCGCCGGCGCGCGGCTGTTCGTCTTCCCCTCGGAGATCGAAGCCATGAGCATGATGCTTCTCGAAGTCATCTCCTGCGGCGTCCCGGTGCTCGCCAGCGACATCGCCGAGAACACCGAAGTCACCGGCACGGACTATCCCTGGCTGTTTCGCAACGCCGATGCCGTCCATCTCGCCGAACAACTCACCCGGTTCCTCCGTGAGGGTCCCGGCCCCGAGACCCCCGCCCTGCGCGAGCGCTGTGCCCGCGATTTCAACTGGACCGTCATTGCCGAGCGCTACCTCGCCCACTATCAGCGGCTGGTCGCCCCTCCACAAGGGCCCTCCCTATGACCGCAGCCCGCAGCCGCGTCGAACGCTGGGAACTGAAGCTCAAGCACATCTTCGACGAAATTGATGCCGAATTTGAAGCGGAAGGCCTCCACCAGAAATATACCCGCCATCCCCCCCCCCCCCCCGCCGGAGCCACCGGCAACCCCGAGGACGACGGACTCTTCGATCTCGGCGCCGCTTTTTCCGTTGGGATTGGCTCACGCCACGGTCGCGGTTATGTCGTTCAGGCCCGCATTGCCACGCTCGACTATGTCTCTCCCGCCGCGCAGAAAAAACTCGAAGACGAAGTCGCCCGCCGCCTGCGCCAAAAACTCCCGGTCGCCTTTCCCGGCGTCAAACTGCACGTCAACCGCGATGGCCGCATCTATAAAATCCACGGCGACCTCTCCCTCGGCCAACTATAACTGGGGGATAGTGGATGGTTGATGGTGAATGGCCGCTCCCCTTCATAGAATTCTGCTTGCCCACCGTCTTGTCCACCGGCTTGTCCGCCGGCTTGTCCGCCGTAGCCTTGGCGAAGGCGGAAGCCTTGGCGAAGGTGGGGCGGGCGTCTTAGCGTGAGACTGGCGGCCCATCCACCGGGCTTGTCCCGGTGTGCTTAAG